>CACKBP010000003.1 GCA_902598315.1 uncultured Pelagibacteraceae bacterium | reverse complement strand
AAAGAAACAGTCATATTTTGTGATAGAATTAAAACTCTTGGGTTTAAACACGCCTTTAAAGCTGGAATATCATTTGGAAAAGATGATTTGTTGATACCAAAAACAAAAGAAAATTTGATTAATAATACAAAAAAACAAATAGAGGAATATGAAAAACAATATTCTGATGGTCTTATTACTAGAGGAGAGAAATATAATAAAGTCGTAGATATTTGGTCTAAGTGTACAGATACAGTTGCTAATGAGATGATGAAAGAAATTTCGTCTGCTGAAAAAATTTATGATAATGACAGAATTGAAACTAACTCAGTGTATATGATGGCAGACTCAGGCGCTCGTGGATCACAAGCGCAGATGAAGCAACTTGCAGGTATGAGGGGCCTAATTGCTAAACCTTCAGGTGAAATTATTGAAACACCAATTATCTCAAATTTTAAAGAGGGTTTATCGGTTTTAGAATATTTTAACTCTACTCATGGAGCACGAAAAGGTCTAGCAGATACAGCTTTAAAGACTGCAAACTCTGGATATTTGACAAGACGTCTCTGTGATGTAGCGCAGGATGTTCAAATAACAAAGTCTGCCTGTGATCCGAAAAAAAGGTCATCAGTTACTATCTCAGAAATTATTGAGGGTGGAAATATTCTTGTTAGTCTATCTGAAAGAGTTTTAGGAAGAGTAATTGCAGAAAATATCAAAAATCCAGTTACAGGAGAAATTATTATAAAGAAAGATAAATTAATTGATGAACTAGATTGTGAAAAAATTGATGCAGCAGGAGTCAAATCAGTTAATGTATATTCAGTAATCACTTGTGCGTCAACTCGAGGTGTCTGTCAAACTTGCTATGGAAGAGATTTAGCTAGAGGAAAACTTGTAAATGTCGGAGAGGCTGTTGGTATGATAGCTGCTCAATCGATTGGTGAACCAGGAACTCAATTAACTATGAGAACTTTCCATGTAGGGGGAACTGCTCAAATTAAAGAAGAATCACAAATCATTTCACAAACTAAAGGTAAATTAAACATCATCAACAAAAATCTTATTGAAGATTCAAAGAAAAATATAATAGTTATGGGTAGAAACACTCAATTAAGTATTGAAGATGAAAACGGGAGACAGCAAGCTATCTATAAAGTTAATTACGGATCAAAACTTTTCTTTAAAGATGGGGATATGATTGAAAAAGGAAAAAAAATTGCTGAATGGGATCCTTATACTTTACCCGTAATAGCTGAAACAAGTGGTATTGCGAACTATATGGACTTAATGGAGGGTAGTTCTTTGGCAGAGACTTTAGACGATGCAACAGGTCTATCATCTAAATCAGTTACCGATTGGAAATCATCTTCAAAAAATTCCGAATTAAAACCCAGAATTACTTTAAGAAATGAAAAAGGAGAAATTATAAAAAAAGCAGATGGAAATGAAGCTAGATATTATTTGGTACCAGATACAATTTTGTCAGTCAAAGATGGACAAAAAATCTCAGCTGGAGATGTTTTAGCGAGGCTACCTAAAGAAACATCAAAAACAAAAGATATAACTGGAGGCCTTCCAAGGGTTGCTGAATTATTTGAGGCTAGAAGACCAAAAGATAGCGCAATCATAGCAGAAAATGATGGAGTAATTGAATTTGGTAAAGAGGTAAGAGGAAAACAAAAAGTTTCGATAGTTTCTTCAAATAACGAAACATCAAATTATTTAATTCCTAAAGGTAAACATGTTAATTTTAATCAAGGAGAAAAAATTAAAAAGGGCGAATATTTACTTGATGGAAGTCCAGCTCCTCACGACATTTTAAGAATATTAGGTGTTGAAAAATTAACTGAATATTTTGTATCAGAAGTTCAAGAAGTTTATAGACTGCAAGGTGTGGTTATAAATGATAAGCACATAGAGACAATAGTAAGACAAATGTTAAAACGAGTTGAAGTTAAAGATCCTGGAGAATCAGAATTATTGACAGGAGAAGTTATAGACTTGTTGGATATAAATATAATTAATGAAAAATTAAGAAACGATAAAAAAAAACCAGCTACTTTTGAAAGAGTTTTACTTGGTATAACTAAAGCATCTTTACAAACTAATTCATTTATCTCAGCAGCTTCTTTCCAAGAAACTACTAGAGTTTTAACTGACGCCTCTATTAAAGGTAAAACTGATACTTTAGAGGGATTAAAAGAAAATGTTATTGTCGGAAGACTAGTTCCAGCTGGTACAGGATTAACAAAAATTGAATGGGACAAACAAGCAAGGGAGCAAGATAAAGCTAGATTAGAAGAATTGAAAAAACAGGAGCTAGAATCTACGCCAAAGGCCCCTGAACAGACAGCTTAAAACTCTTAAATACCTCAATAATTATTGACTTTTTTAAATTCAATGCTAGTTTACGGCACATTTTGAAAGTTAGACGTAAGGTAGATTATAGCCTTAAACACTAACAAACATTCCAAGGTAATCCTTTATTCTACTTCAAAATATTATTATGCCGACGATTAACCAGTTGATAAAAAAAAATAGAACTAAACCAGTTGCCAGGAATAAAGTACCTGCTTTAGAAAGGCAACCTCTCAAACGAGGCGTATGCGTAAAAGTTTATACAACAACACCAAAAAAACCAAACTCTGCTTTAAGAAAAGTTGCTAGAGTAAGATTATCAAATGGATTTGAGGTTACTGCTTACATACCGGGTGAAGGTCATAATTTACAAGAACACTCTGTAGTTTTATTAAGAGGTGGAAGAGTTAAAGATTTACCAGGAGTGAGATATCATATTTTAAGAGGAAATTTAGATACTCAAGGGGTTGCTAATCGAAAACAAAGAAGATCTCTTTATGGAGCGAAAAAACCAAAATAATTTATGTCTAGAAAAAGAAAAGCACCAATTAGAAAAGTTTACCCAGACCCAAGATTTCATTCTGAAGTAGTCTCAAAATTTATTAATTCAATCATGTATGACGGAAAAAGATCGACAGCTGAAAAAATTCTCTATAATGCTTTAGATAAAATTAAATCAAAAAATAACGAAGATCCTATAAAAGTTTTTAATACAGCGATTAGTAATGTTAAACCGAATTTAGAATGTAGATCGAGAAGAGTGGGCGGTGCTACTTATCAAGTGCCTGTCGAAGTAAAATCTAAAAGAGCCCAAGCTCTTGCGTTGAGATGGATCATGGAGGCTACTAGAAAAAGAAAAAATAAAACAATGGCTGACAAATTATACGCAGAGATTTTAGACGCTTCACAAAACAAAGGTTCAGCTATAAAAAAAAGAGAGGACACTCATAAGATGGCAGAGTCAAACAAAGCTTTTGCACATTTTAGGTGGTAATGAAATGGCCAAATATACTTTAGATAAATATAGAAATATCGGTATCATGGCACATATAGATGCTGGAAAAACCACTACAACTGAAAGAATTTTATACTACACTGGTAAAAGCCACAAAATTGGCGAGGTTCACGATGGTGCAGCCACTATGGACTGGATGGAGCAAGAGCAGGAAAGAGGAATCACAATCACATCTGCTGCTACTACATGTTTTTGGAGAGATCATCGTATTAACATAATTGATACACCTGGACACGTCGATTTCACTATTGAAGTAGAGAGGTCACTAAAGGTTTTAGACGGAGCAGTAGCTGTGTTCGATGGCGTTGCCGGAGTTGAACCTCAGTCAGAAACTGTTTGGAGACAAGCTGATAAATATAAAGTTCCAAGGATATGTTTTGTAAATAAATTAGATAGAACAGGTGCTGATTTTTATCGTTGTGTAGAAATGATAAAGGAAAGATTAGGATGTAAACCCCTGCCGTTGCAATTACCAATTGGATCAGAAGCTAATTTAAAGGGTGTTGTGGATTTAGTTAAAATGAAAGGTATAGTTTGGCAAAACGAGGATTTAGGAGCTAAATGGGAGTATGTAGAAATTCCATCAGATTTAAAAGATAAAGTTGAAAAATATAGAAAAGAGTTAGTTGAAACTGCAGTAGAAGAAGATGAGAAACTAATGGAAACTTATTTAGAGGGCAAAGAACCTTCTGAAGCAGACTTAATTAAATGTATTAGAAAAGGCACACTATCATTCAACTTTGTGCCGATCTTGACTGGTTCAGCGTTTAAAAACAAAGGAGTTCAACCGTTGTTAGACGCTGTTATAGACTATTTACCGAGTCCAAGTGATTTAAAATCCATTGAGGGAACAAAGGTGGGTTCAGAGGAAAAGGTTACAATGAATTTTGACGAAAAAGAGAAATTTTCAGCTCTAGCATTTAAAGTTGCCAACGATCCTTTTGTGGGTTCTTTAACATTTATAAGAATTTATTCTGGAACCTTAAATGCAGGGACTTCAATATTAAACTCTTCTAAAGATAAGGACGAAAGAATAGGTCGAATGCTCTTGATGCATGCTAATAGCAGAGAAGATATTAAAACAGCCAGCGCTGGAGATATTGTAGCTTTAGCAGGATTAAAGCACACTATTACAGGTCATACTTTATGTGACTCAAAAAACCCTATTTTATTAGAACCAATGGAATTCCCCGATCCAGTTATAGAAATCGCTGTGGAGCCTAAAACAAAGGGAGACCAAGAAAAAATGGGTGAAGCTTTAGCCCGTCTTGCCAAAGAGGATCCATCATTTAGGGTTTCTTCAGATGAAGAGTCCGGCCAAACAATAATTAAGGGTATGGGTGAACTTCACTTAGATATAATTGTAGATAGAATGAAAAGAGAATTTAAAGTAGAAGCAAATGTAGGTGCTCCACAAGTTGCATACAGAGAGACTATACTTGGAAGCGCAGAGATGGAATATATTCATAAAAAACAAAGTGGAGGTGCTGGTCAGTTTGCAAAAGTTAAATTAGCTGTTGAACCTTTAGAAGCTGGTAAAGGTAGAGAGGTTGAAAATTTAATTAAAGGTGGCGCTATACCAAAAGAATTTATACCAGGTGTCGAAAAAGGTGTAGAGAGTGTATCTGAAAGTGGTATCTTAGCCGGTTTTCCAATTATAGATTACAAAGTGAAAATTTTAGACGGACTACATCATGATGTTGACTCTAGCGTCTTAGCTTTTGAAATAGCTAGTAGAGCATGTTTTAGAGAGGCTTGCCAAAAAGCTACTTTAAAATTATTAGAACCAATGATGAAGGTAGAGGTAATAACTCCTGAAGAATTTATGGGTGATGTTATTGGGGATCTTAACAGTAGAAGAGGTCAAGTGGGATCAACTGAACCAAGAGGTAACGCTACAGCTATTAATGCTGTTGTTCCTCTAGCTAATATGTTTGGTTATATAAATAATTTAAGATCATCCACCCAAGGTAGAGCTCAATACACAATGCAATTTAGTCATTACGACAAAGTTCCACAAAACGTTCAAGATGAGGTAACAAAAAAACTGGCATAATTATGGATAATCAAAACATTAGAATACACTTGAAAGCCTACGATAATAAGATCTTAGATTTATCTACTGAGGAAATAGTTAATACTGCCAAGAGAACTGGAGCTCAGGTCAAAGGTCCTATACCATTACCAACAAGAATTGAGCGATATACAGTGTTAAGATCACCTCATATTGATAAAAAAAGTAGAGAACAATTTGAATCAAGAACACACAAAAGGTTAATTGATATTATTGAACCTACTCCACAAACAGTAGAGGCGCTAATGAAGTTAGATTTAGCCTCAGGAGTAGATATAGAGATTAAAATATAGATATGAGCATTGGATTAATTGGAACAAAAATTGGTATGACAAGAGAATTCATGGAAACTGGACAGTCCGTGCCAGTAACGGTTATTAAAATTGAAAAAGGAAGAGTCCTTGATGTTATAAAGAAAGAAAAATCTGGCTATAACGCTGTTAAATTAGGATTTTTTAAAATTAAAAATTCTAAGCTGACCAATCAAATGAAGGGATATTTTGCAAAAAAAAATACAGAGCCAAAAAAAGTTATAAAAGAGTTTAGAGTTGAAAATAACGATACATATAAAGAGGGGAATGAACTTGGTATAGAAATATTTAAAGATAAAAAGTTTTTAGACGTAAGATCAAAGACAATCGGTAAAGGTTTTGCAGGAGTTATGAAAAGATGGAATTTTGGTGGATTACGAGCATCGCATGGTGTTTCCGTTTCACACCGTTCACACGGATCAACAGGTCAAAGACAAGACCCTGGTAAAGTTTTTAAAGGAAAAAAAATGGCAGGGCATATGGGAGATAAAAATAGAACCATTTTAAATCTAGAAGTAATTAAATCTGACTTAGAGAATAACTTAATATATTTGAAAGGCTCTATACCTGGCTCAAAAAACTCAACTGTTTTTTTAAGAGAGTCGGTAAAAAATATCAGAAAAAAAACAATAAAAGAAAAATATGAGGCTAAAACTAAAGCTGCTAATGCTAAGAAAGGAAAGAAGTAATATGAAATTCCCTATATTAAATATAGATGGATCAAAATCTGAGATGATAGATATTTCAGACAAATTAGTTAGGCTTAAAGTAAATTACAAATTGATAAAATTTGTCATTGACTGGCAACTAAATCATGCAAAACCTAGAACAGCAAAAACTAAACAAAGAAATGCAATCAGGGGATCAACAAGAAAAATTATTGCACAAAAAGGAAGTGGTGGCGCACGTCACGCAAGTAAAAAGGCACCTATATTTGTAGGAGGCGGCGTTGCTCACGGTCCAAAAGGCTCAGTTTACAAAGAAAAGAAAATTAATAAGAAGGTAAGAAAGTTAGCGCTAGCTCAAACGTTATCAAAAAAAACAAATGATAAAAATTTATATATTTTAGCTGATGTTAAAAAAGAGGTTAAAAAAACAAAAGAATTCAATAATTTTTTAATTAAGAATAAATTATCTAATGTATTAATAATTTCCGATAACAATTCTTTTAAAAACATAAACAAATCAGCTAGAAATATTAAAAATATCAAATTGATTAATGATGAGGGAGCAAATATTTACGATTTGTTCAAATACAAGAGTGTTGTTATAACATCAACTTCAGCAATGAATATCCAAAAAAGGTTTTTGAATGAAAAAAATTAATTATATAGACTCTATTATTCACCCAATAATAACAGAAAAAGCCACAATAATTTCTGAGCAAAATAAAACTGTTTTTAAAGTTCACGATAAGGCGAATAAAAAAATTATTAAAAAAAATATTGAAAAATTATTTAAAGTCAATGTTATCAAGATTAATATTATCAATCAGAAATCAAAAATTAAAACTCGGCAAGGGAAAAAATCACTTAAGAGTGGATATAAAAAAGCGATTATAACATTAAAAAAAGGTCAAAGTATCGACTTAACAACTGGAATATAAAGCATGGCGCTAAAAACATTTAAACCATATACAAAATCAACTAGAGGTACAGTAGTAATCGACAAAAGTCAGTTATGGAAAAGCGGTCCGTACAAACCTTTAACCCGAGGCCAGAACTTTACTGGCGGAAGAAACAATAAGGGCAGAATTACCTCTAGACATATTGGCGGAGGTTCTAAGCACAAGTATCGAATAATAGATTTTTTTAGAAAGAAAAAAAATATTATAGGCACAATCGAAAGAATAGAATATGACCCTAATAGAACTGCATATATAGCATTAGTGGGCTACAAGGATAATGAAAAATCTTACATTCTTTGTCCGCAAGGTTTAAAAAAAGGAGATACGATAGAGTCTGGTGAAAATGTAGATATTAAAACTGGAAATTCTTTACAACTAAAAGATATTCCACCAGGTACATCGCTTCATAATGTCGAATTAATCCCTGGAAATGGTGGTAAGCTCGCTAGATCTGCTGGATCATCTGTAACCCTATCAGGGTATGATGGTGATTTTGCGATTTTGAAACTTTCATCAGGTGAGACAAGAAAGGTTAGCAGTTTATGTGCAGCTACAATAGGGATAGTTTCAAATCCAGATCAAAAAAATATTAAAATTGGAAAAGCAGGAAGAAATAGATGGAGAGGTAAAAGACCGCAAACAAGAGGTGTAGCTATGAATCCAGTTGACCATCCTCATGGAGGAGGAGAAGGTAAGACCTCAGGAGGTAGAAGTCCAGTGTCGCCTTGGGGACAATCTGCTAAGGGTTTAAAAACCAGAAGACCAAAAAGAAGTGATAAATTAATAATCACAAGAAGAAAGAAAAGGAATAAATAAAATGACAAGATCAATTTGGAAAGGCCCATTCGTTCATCCAAGTTTACTTAAAAAGATCGATAAACTAAAAGATGCACCTAATAAAAAACCAATCAAAACATGGTCTAGAAATTCAACGATTATTCCAGATTTTGTTGGACATAGCTTTATGATTCACAATGGTAAATCTTTTATACCAATTACTATTTCAGAAGAAATGGTAGGTCACAAATTAGGAGAATTCGCACCTACTAGAACATTTAAAGGGCACACACCAGCAGACAAAAAAGCTGCTCAAACAGCTGCTGCAACACCAGCAAAACCATCAGATGGGGATAAAAAATAATGGAAAAAAATAACAATCTAGTTAAAGCAGTTAATAAAAACGTTAGAACAAGCCCAAGAAAACTCTCTTTAATATGTAATTTTATAAAAGGGAAAAAAGCTGATGTTGCTCTAAGAGATTTAGAATTTACAAGAAAAAAAATTGCAAAAGACGTAAGTAAAACAGTAAAATCTGCGATTTCAAACGCTGAAAACAATCATCAATTTGATATAGATAATTTAATTGTGAAAGAAGCTTTTGTGGGAAAATCTTTGGTTATGAAAAGATACAGACCTAGAGCTAAAGGGAGAGCGAGCCCAATAAAAAAGCCATTCAGCAGAATAACTATAATTTTAGAGGAAAAGAGCGAAAAAAAATTAAAAAAGGAAAATAAATAATGGGACAAAAAATAAATCCAATTGGACTAAGACTAGGAATAAACAGAGGTTGGGATTCAACTTGGTTCGCAAAAAAAAGAGATTTTGGTAAATATCTTATAGAGGATTTTAAAATTAGAAAATTTATCAAAAAAAACATTGTTAACTCTGGTGTCTCTGAAATTATAATTGAGAGATCTTCAAAAAAATGCACCGTTTCGATACATACATCCAGACCAGGATTTGTAATTGGAAAAAAAGGAGCTGATATTGAGAAAATTAAAAAGAACGTAACAAAAATCACTAATAGCGACGTAAATATAAATATAAAGGAAATTAAAAAACCTGAACTTAACTCAAATTTAGTTGCCGAAAACATTGCACAACAACTTGTTAAAAGAGTTGCTTATCGAAGAGCTATGAAAAGGGCAATGCAATCAGCTATGAGATTAAATGCTAAAGGTATTAAAGTAATGGTAAGCGGTAGACTCGCGGGAAATGAAATCGCTAGAACCGAATGGTTAAGAGAGGGAAGCATACCTTCACATACTTTAAGAGCTGATATTGACTATGGTTTTGCCGAAGCTTTAACAACTTACGGCATTATAGGTGTGAAAGTTTGGATTTATAAGGGCGAATTAATGGCAAAAGATGTTGACAAAGAAAAAAAGGAAAGGGTGAAAAGTGCTACAACCAGTAAGAACTAAATTTAGAAAAGCTTTTAAGGGAAGAATACACGGTAAAGCAGCTAGAGCTGTTAAATTAAATTATGGTCAATTTGGCCTTAAAGCTACAGAACCAGATAGAATTATTGGCAAACAAATTGAAGCTGCAAGAGTTGCTTTAACTAGATATATGAAAAGAACAGGAAAGGTTTGGACGAGAATTTTTCCAAATATTCCAGTTTCAAAAAAACCAACTGAGGTAAGAATGGGTAAGGGTAAAGGCTCTCCTGAATATTATGCGTGCAGAGTTAAACCTGGCAGAATTATTTTTGAAATTGATGGAGTAAGTGAAGAAATTGCTAAAGAAGCTTTGTACAAAGCATCAGCTAAATTACCAATTAAAACAAAGTTTATTAAAAGATAAATTATGACTAAGAAAAAAGAAGATAAAAAATTGACCAGAGATCAAGCTCAAAAGAGAATCTTAACATTAAAAAAAGATTTATTTAATATAAGATTTAAAAAAATTAATAACCAAGTTAATAATCCAGCTCAATATCAACAGATTAAAAAAAATATTGCAAGACTATATACAACTTTAAAAAATATAAATGACTAAAAAGATATTAAAAGGAAAAGTTACAAGCGCGAAAAATAACAAAACAATTGTTGTTGAGGTTACAAGAAAATTTAAACATCCTTTTTATGAAAAAGTAATTAAAAGATCAAAGAAATATCATGCTCATGATGAGAAAAATAAATTTAAAGAGGGCCAAGAAGTCTCAATAATTGAATGTAAACCGATTTCAAAGAAAAAAACATGGCAGGTTATAGATAAATGATACAAATCCAAACAGAATTAGCTGTCGCAGATAATACAGGTGCAAAAAGAGTGGAATGCATTAAAGTTTTAGGTGGATCTAAAAGAAGATATGCATCAGTTGGCGATATAATTGTTATCAGCGTTAAAGATGCAATTCCAAAAGGAAAAGTTAAAAAAGGAGCGGTACATAAAGCAGTGGTAGTCAGAACTAGAAAAGAAATTTATAGAGACGATGGCTCAAAGGTTCAATTTGATACAAATGCAGTGGTTTTAACTGACGATAAAGGTGAACCTATTGGCACTAGAATATTTGGTCCCGTGACAAGAGAACTTAGGTCAAGAGGTCATACAAAAATTATATCACTGGCGCCGGAGGTTTTATAAATGAGTTTTAAAAAAGGAGTACAGGTTCGTGTTATTACTGGTAAAGATAAAGGTAAAACTGGAGAGATACTAGAAATAAATAGAAGAGAAAATAAGATGAAGATCAAAGCAATTAATATGATAAAAAAACATTTGAAACCCACAAAAGAGAATAAAGGCGGGATAATTACTAAAGAAAATTTTATTGATATATCAAATGTTAAAAATTTAGATAAAAAAAAACAAGATAAAAAAAAAGGAAGTAAATGATACCAAGATTAAAAAATACTTATAAAGATAAAATAATATCTAGCCTAATGGGAAAACTTTCACTTAAGAACAAACACGAAGTTCCAAAAATTAATAAAATAATTTTAAATATGGGACTTGGTGAGGACGCTTCGGATGGAAAAAAATTAAAAGCATGTGTAGATGATATGGCGCTTATATCAGGACAAAAACCAGTTATAACTAAATTTAAAAAGTCTATTTCTAATTTCAAGACTAGAAAAGGTTCAAACGCTGGGGTTAAAGTGACTTTACGAGATAATAAAATGTATGAATTTATAGATAGACTGGTAAATATTGCTTTACCACGTGTAAAAGATTTTAAAGGTTTGTCAGCAAAAGGTATAGATCAATCTAATAATTATTCTTTTGGTATAAAAGAACACATAGTCTTTCCAGAGGTTAACTTTGATAAAGTAGATAAAATCAGAGGTTTAGATATTACCATTGTAACATCTAGTAAAAATAAAAAAGGAACACTGGAACTTTTAAAAGAATTTAATTTTCCATTAATAAATAAACAAAACTGAGGTAATTATGGCAAAAACTAGTGCAATACAAAAAAATCTTAAAAGAATTAAATTAGTTAAGAAATATGCAAAAAAAAGAGCAGAGTTAAAGAAAATTATTAACAACAAAAAACTAGATTTATCTGAGCGTTTTGAAGCGCAATTAAAATTGAACAAATTACCAAAAAATTCTGCAAAAATCAGAATTAGAAATAGATGTGAAGTCTCTGGTCGACCACACGGAGTATATAGAAAATTAAAAATTTCAAGAATTGCACTGAGAGACATGGCGTCCTCAGGAAAAATTCCAGGAATAACAAAATCAAGTTGGTAGGAGGAAAAATATATGGCATTTACAGATCCAATAGGTGATATGTTTTCAAGAATTAGAAATGGACAAATGAGAGCTTTAAATTCTATAGAAATTCCATCGTCAAATTTTAGAAAAAATATTTTAGAAATTTTAAAAAGAGAGGGTTATATACGAGATTTTTTTATAGAAAAAACAGAAAATAATAAAACAAGTTTAAAAATTTCTTTGAAGTATTATGAGGGAGATCCGGTGATAAAAGAAATAAAGCGAATATCAAAACCTGGTAGAAGAGTTTATTCTAGAGCAACAAGCATTCCAAGAGTAATGAATGGACTTGGTTTAGCTATTCTTTCTACACCAAAAGGTGTTATGAGTGATACCGATGCAAGAAAGAATAACGTAGGCGGAGAGATAATTTGTAGAGTTTTTTAATATGTCTAAAATAGGAAAAAAAAATATAATTTTACCTAAAGAATCTTCAATAAAAATTGAAGGGTCTAATTTAACTATAAGTGGCCCTAAAGGCACAAAAAAAATGTCTATAAATGATAAAATTTTTTCATCTAAAATGAGTGATAGTAAATTTCAAATTGAGCCATTGCAAAAAAAAGTTGATAAGAAGACCTCTATTATGTGGGGAACTTACAGAAGTTTAATTAATAATGCGGTTTTAGGTGTAACAACTGGCCATGAAAAAATTTTGGAGCTAAGTGGCGTTGGATTTAGAGCCACATTGAAAGGTGAAAATTTAAACCTACAGATAGGTTTTAGCCATGATGTAAATTTTAAAATACCTAAGGAAATAAAAATTACAGTAGAAAAACAAACTATCATTAAAATAAGTGGAGTAGATAAAGATTTAGTTTCTAAAACCGCATCAGATATTAAAAGTTTAAAGCCTGTAGAGCCCTATAAAGCAAAAGGTATAAAAGAAAGAGGTCAATACGTATTAAGAAAAGAGGGTAAGAAAAAATGACGATTAAAAATACTAAAATAAAGAGAAAAGTAAGAAATAGAAAAAAAATCAAAAGTGTGAATAAAAGCAAATTTAGAATTTGTGTATCTAAATCATTAAATAACCTATCTGCTCAAATTATTGACGATAAAAATCAAAAAACTTTAGTTTCAGCATCTTCCATAGAAAAAGATGTTAGATCAAAAAAAATTAAAAAGGCACAGAAGTCTACAATAATAGGTGAAATATTAGCTAAAAGAGCTAAAGAAAAAAATATTACAGAAGCTTATTTTGATCGAGGTCAACATAAATATCATGGCCGTATAAAATCATTTGCAGATACTTTGAGAAAAAATGGACTAAAATTTTAATATGAGTGAAAATAAAAAAATAGAAAGTGATATTAAAGAAAAGCTTGTAGCAATAAACAGAATTACAAAAGTTGTAAAGGGTGGCAGAAGATTTGGTTTTGCAGCTTTAGTTGTAGTAGGGAATCAAAAAGGCTCTATAGGTATAGGCCAAGGAAAATCTAAACAAGTCCCTGATGCGATCAAAAAAGCTACTGAACTTGCTAAACGAAGTTTAATAAAAATTCCTTTAAAAGATGGAAGAACTCTTCATCACGATGTAAAAGGCAAAAATGGATCAGGAAAAGTTTTTTTAAGAGCTGCGCCAGCTGGTACTGGTATTATTGCTGGTGGAGCTATAAGATCTGTTTGCGAAGTTCTTGGAATTCAAGATGTTGTTGCAAAATCTTTAGGTTCGTCAAATCCTCATAATGTACTAAAGGCTTGTCTAAATGGTTTAAAATCTCAAAACTCGCCAAAAATCTTATCAGCAATAAGAGGAAAAAAAATTTCTGAGATAATTTTAAAAAGAGAGGCAAATTAATGGAACTAAATAGTCTTTATAAAAATAATAAAAAAAAGATTAGAGTAGGCAGAGGAATAGGCTCTGGCAAAGGAAAGACTTCATCTAGAGGACACAAAGGACAAAAATCCAGGTCCGGTGTAGCTATAAAAAGTTTTGAGGGAGGTCAAATGCCTTTATACAGAAGATTGCCAAAAAGAGGTTTTAAAATTTTAAACAAAAAAAAAAATATTGCTATTTTAAATCTATCCAGAATTCAATCAATATTAGATAATAAAAAAAATGATCTCAAAAAAGTGATTGATCTAAAAATTTTAAAAGAGAAAAATTTAATTAATAAAAAATACTCAAAATTAAAAATACTTGCGACCGGGGAAATCAAAGATAACGTTGAAATAACAGCCAATTTTGCTTCTAAACAAGCATTAGAAAAAATACAAAAGGCTGGTGGAAAATTAAGTATTCAGAAAAAGTAAATTATTATGTCTAGTGAAACTCTAAATACAACTGGAGCATTTAGTCAGGCTAAAGACCTTAAAAGTAGAATATTTTTTACGATTTTAATTTTGATGATTTACCGGCTAGGAACATATGTGCCTCTTGCTGGTATTGATCCTGCTGCACTAAAAGAAATTATGGCATCAAGTCAAAAAGGTTTGTTGGGGATGTTTAATATGTTCTCAGGAGGAGCGGTAACTAGAATGGCCATATTTGCTCTTGGTATTATGCCATATATTTCATCTTCTATCATTGTACAATTATTGACTGGAGTTTCAGACTATTTTAAAAATCTTAAGGAACAAGGTGAGATTGGCCGAAAAAAAATTACACAAATTACAAGATACGGAACTGTTCTAATAGCTTGTTTACAAGGTTATGGTGTTTCAGTAGGACTAGAAAATGCCGGTAATTTAGTTATTGATCCTGGATTAAAATTTAAAATTGTAACTACAATATCTCTTGTAGCTGGTACAACATTCTTAATGTGGCTTGGAGAACAAATAACACTAAGAGGTGTTGGAAATGGTATATCGTTAATTATTTTTTCAGGAATTGTAGCTGAAATACCAAGAGCGCTTGCTTCTACATTTGAACTCGGCAGAACTGGAGCTTTATCTGCTTTGATGATAGTCGGGATTTTTGTTCTTGTAATTTTAACAGTTTTATTCATAGTTTTCTTTGAGAGAGCGATGAGAAAAATTCTAATTAATTATCCAAAAAGACAAGTAGGAAATAAGATGTATGGAGGAGAGTCTTCCCATTTACCACTTAAAATAAATACAGCAGGCGTGATACCTGCAATATTCGCTTCTGCATTATTACTGCTACCAATTACAGTTTCTAATTTTGGATTTGCAGAGTCTGATACTTTTTTAAAAATCTCATCGATGTTTACGCAAGGACAACCGCTTTATATGTTATTATATGCGTCTGGAATTATATTTTTTTCATTTTTTTACACATCAATAGTTTTTAATCCGAAGGAAACTGCAGAGAATTTAAGAAAGTACGGTGGATATATTCCAGGAATAAGACCTGGCGAGAGAACCGCAGAATACATAGACACTATTTTAATGAGATTGACAACTGTAGGAGCTTTATATTTGACTTTTGTTTGTTTGATGCCAGAGTTTTTAATAGCTAAATATCCTATACCTTTTTATTTAGGCGGGACTTCAATACTAATTGTAGTTGTTGTTGCAATGGATACAGTGACACAAGTACAAACTAGACTAATGAGTTCACAGTATGAGTCATTAATTAAAAAAACAAAGTTTGGTAAATAATAAATAAATGAATATCGTTATTTTTGGTCCACCAGGGGCTGGCAAGGGAACTCAATCAAAATTTATTGAAAATAAATATAATTTACACCAATTGTCTACAGGTGATCTATTACGTAATGAAATTAAAAATAGAACTAAACTGGGAGCAGAAATATCCTCAATTATAAATTCAGGTGAATTAGTTTCAGATGAAATAGTTGGTAAATTAATTGAAAAATTTATTTCAAATGACAATTATAAACAAAAAATAATATTTGATGGATATCCTAGAACTATTAACCAAGCAAAAAATTTAGATGACTTATTAAAAAAATATGATCAAAACATCGATATTGTCTTAAAATTATCAGTCAGTTTAGAGACAGTAAAAAAAAGAATATTAGAAAGAAAAACACAAGAAAAAAGAGATGACGATAGTGAGGAAATTGCAATAAAGAGATTTAAGAATTATGAGAAATCATCAAAGCCAGTTCTAGACTATTATAGACAATCAAATTTACTTAAAGTTATAAACGGTGAGGCAAGTATATCTGAAATTAATATTGAAATTAGCGGCTTAATTGAAGCTATCAAGGGTTGACTTTAAATGATTTCACAATATAACTACCCAGGAAACTTAAACTCATTTAATATATGGCTCGTATAGCAGGAATAAATATTCCACAAAATAAAGTTGTCAGTATAGCCTTAACATATATACATGGAATTGGAACTCATTCTTCTAAAATCATTTGTAAAAAATTAAATATTCCAGAAACAACAAGAGTAAATAAACTTTCAGAGGAACAAGTACTTAAAATAAGGGAATTTATAGATACAAACCATAAAGTTGAAGGAGACTTGAGAAGAGAGATATCTGTTAATATTAAAAGATTGGTTGATTTAGCATGTTATAGGGGCATTAGACACAAAAAAAAATTACCCGTCAGAGGTCAAAGAACACAATGCAATGCTAGAACTAGAAAAGGAAAAGCGATAGCAATAGCAGGAAAGAAATTAACCCCATTAAAAAAATAATTAATAAATGAATAAAAATAAAGAAAAGCAAAAAAAAGAAACTGAAGTTCAAAAACCCGATATAAAAAAAATAAGCTCTTTTAAAAAGAAAAAGAAAATTAAAAAAAATATAACTTCGGGTATTGCTTATGTTTATTCAACTTTTAATAATACAATTATTTCTATAGCTGATGAAGGCGGTAATGTAGTATCTTGGTCTTCAGCTGGAGCCAAAGGATTTAAAGGTTCAAGAAAGTCAACTCCATACGCAGCGCAAGTAGCAGCTGATGACGCTGGAGCAAAGGCTTATGAACAAGGTTTAAGAACTTTAACTGTTCAGGTAAAAGGGCCTGGATCAGGAAGAGAAACAGCCTTAAGATCATTACAATCAAGAGGTTTTAAAATTCTATCTATAAAAGACACAACACCAATGCCGCATAACGGAGCAAGACCACCAAAAAGGAGGAGAGTATAGATGTCAACATCATCCAACGTAATTGACAAAAATTGGAAAGCTTTAATAAAACCTAACAAATTAGATATTAGTAGCAATGAAGATAAAACTATTGCTAAAATAGTTGCAGAACCACTAGAAAAAGGGTTTGGTCAGACAATTGGAAATTCTTTAAGAAGAATTTTATTATCTTCAATCCAAGGAGCCGCTGTTACAGCGATACAGATCGATGGTGTTTTACACGAATTTTCATCAATCAAAGGAGTAAGAGAAGATGTAACAGATATTGTTTTAAATGTAAAAAATTTAGCTATTAAATCTTCATCCTCAAATCCAAAAAAAATTATATTAGATATTAAAGGACCTAAAGAAGTTAAAGCTAAAGATATAACTTTAGTACCAGAGATCGAGATATTAAATCCTGAACAGACTATTTGTAATTTAGATGAAAAAACTAACTTTCATATGGAGTTAATGGTGAGCACAGGGAAAGGCTACGTTCAAGCACAAAAAAATAAATCAGATGATAGCCCTCTTGGATTAATATCAATTGACTCATTATTTAGTCCTGTAAAAAAAGTTTCTTTTTCTGTTGAAAATACAAGAGCTGGAAGTGCATTAGATTATGATAAATTGTTAATGACGGTTGAAACTAACGGAACAGTAGATGCTGAAGACGCTATAGCATATTCAGCTAGAATATTTCAGGATCAATTATCAATGTTCGTTAATTTTGAAGATCCTCAAGAAATTGTGAAGGAAGTTAAGTCTACTGAGCCAGAATTTAACAGAAATTTGTTAAAACGTGTCGAGGAATTAGAATTATCGGTGAGGTCGATGAATTGTTTAAAAAACGACAATATAATTTATATTGGTGATTTAGTTCAAAAAACAGAGCCTGAAATGCTACGCACACCAAACTTTGGTAGAAAATCATTGAATGAAATTAAAGAAGTTTTAAACACCATGTCTTTATATTTAGGTATGGAAATACCTAATTGGCCTCCTGACAATATCGCAGAGTTGTCAAAAAAATTAGAGGAAAATAATTACTAATGAGACACTCTTTAGGCTATAGAAAACTTAATAAAACAACTGAGCATAGGAAAGCTTTATTTAAAAATATGCTTAATTCACTGATTAAATACGAACAGATTGTTACAACTTTACCTAAAGCCAAAGAGTTAAAGCCTCAAATTGATAAGGTAATAACTATTGGTAAAAATAATAAACTAAGTAACAAAAAAAGATTATTTTCAAAATTACAAGATAAAAAATCAGTATCAAAAGTATTTGACGAATTGTCTAAGAGATATAGTTCAAGAAAAGGCGGATACTCAAGAGTTTTAAAAGCTGGCTTTAGAACAGGCGATGATGCACCAATGGCTGTAATTGAATTAGTTGATCGAAATCCTGAGGCCAAAAAAGTTGACAAACCAAAAAAAATTGAGAAAAAAGATAAGAAAAAAGAAGCTCAAACAGAGCCTAAGGTAGCAACTAAATAAACTAAGCTTCATGCCCAAATCTTATACTGTTGACGATGATTATAATGACTCACGTCTTGATAAATGGTTTAAAAATAAAATAATTAACTTACCACAAGCTTTATTTGAAAAATTACTAAGACAGAATAAAATTAAAGTTAATAAAAAAAAAACTAAATCATCTCATCGACTTCAGACTGGTGATTTGATTCAGATTTACGATATTTCTAAATTAAAACCTACAGATAAAAAAGAAAAGATTAAATATTTACCTAAAAAAAAAGAAATAAGTAATTATGATGATTATGTAATAGAAGATAATGAAAATTTTATAGTAATTAATAAACCAGCAGGGATACCAGTACAATCGGGTACAAAATCATTTAAAAACATTATTGATATATTAAGGAATTCAAAATACTTTGAAAATTCAAAACCTTTTATTGTCCACAGATTAGATAAAGAAACATCTGGAGTCTTGATAGTTGCTAAAAACAGAAAATATGCTCAATTATTTACTTCACTTTTTAGGATTAGGAAAATACATAAAACTTATTTAGCAATAGTATATGGAAAAGTTAACAAGTCTATAAAGGTGATGAAAGATGATTTAATTTTATACGAAAATAATAAAAAAATTTTTCAAAAGGCTATATCAAATCTTAAAATCATTAAGTCAAACGAAAGATATTCATACTTAGAGTTAAATCCAATTACTGGTAGAAAACACCAATTAAGAAAGCAATTACTTAAAATTGGATGCCCAATAATAGGTGATGATAAATATTTTTTAAATGATTGGAAAAGAATAAAAATAAAAAATCTTATGTTACATGCATCTAAAATAAAATTTATGATAAATAATGTTCAATATAATTTTAAAGCAAATTACAATAATATATTTGAGAATTTTCTTAAAAAAAATATCTAAATATTATTAATATTTTTAATAAAAATATTTGCTAAATTATTCTCAAATTTTTTAGGTTTGATGGAAATTAATTCTGATATAGATGTAACCTTTTTATTATTTAAACCACAGGGAATAATTTTTAAATATTGATTTAAATTATTGGAAATATTTATTGAACAACCGTGAAAGGCCACCCATCTAGAAACTCTAATACCAATTGCTGCAATTTTTTTATCTTTAACCCATATACCTATATTTTTCTTGTCAACTTTAGAATCTATATTATAACCTTTTAAAAATTGTATTATACTTTTTTCTAAAGAATTTATTAGTTTTCTAATGTCCTTTTTTCTTTTGTTTAAATCGATGACAAAGTAAATAATTTTTTGCCCTGGGTTATGCAGCGTAATTTTACCCCCTCTATTAGATTTAATTATCTTTATTTTTTTATCTATTATTTCTTTTTTGTTGTAACTAACCCCGGCTGTATAAGTAGTTGGATGTTCTAAGATCCACAATAATTCTCTATTTGTACCATTTTTTACTTCCTCAACTCTCTTATTGAGATAAAGCATTGCCATTTTATATGGTATTCTTTTTTTGCTAATTTTAATTTCTATACGCATTTAATTTGAATTTTATCATTATATAGACTAATAGTCTCAAAAAAACTTATAGAGGTATTTATGACTTTACCAAAATCAGGAGAGGCAAAAAAAGTCAATTTAGATTTTAATAAAGAATTTATAAGCACTTTTACTCGAAATATTGAGAATAGAAATGTTGAATTTATAAATCAAACGTTAAAAGATTTGCATGAAGCTGATGTTGCTAATTTAATAGAAAATTTAAATCCTGACATAAGAAATAAATTAATTGAAATTGAATCGTTCAACATCGATCCAGAAATTTTTATTGAATTAAATGAATCAATTCAAAGCGAAGTTTTGCAATTACTTTCTATAGACTCTCTAATTAAAATAATAAAAAGATTAGAGTCTGATAATGCAATTAAAATTCTTGAAAATCTATCGAAGGAAGTAAAGGAAAAAGTTTTAGAAAAACTTCCCCCAAAAGATAAATTTTTATTACAAGAGGGATTAAGTTATCCTGAGGATTCTGCAGCAAGAATAATGCAAAGAGAATTTACAGCAGTGCCAAGTAATTGGACTGTGGGACAAACTATAGATTATTTGAGAGAAGAGAAAGATTTACCGGAAGAATTCTTGGAGATATTTATCGTTGATAATGACTTTAAACCAATTGGAACTGTTCCTTCATCAAGAGTACTAAGAACATCTAGAGATTTAAAAATGAACTCTATAATGAAAGAAATGCCAGTCTTAATTTCAGTCAACATGGATAAAGAAGAAGTTGGTCTTACTTTTGAAAATTATAACTTAGTCTCTGCAGGGGTAGTTAATAAAGAAAACAAATTAGTTGGTATGATCACAGCCGACGATGTTGTTACTGTTGTTCAAGAGGAAGCAGAAGAAGATACATTGCGTTTAGCAGGTGTTGGTGATGAAGAAATCACTGATAGCGTTATGCTTAAAACAAAAAGAAGATTTAACTGGTTATTATTAAATTTGTTTACTGCTTTACTTGCGACTTGGGTTATAAGTTTCTTTGGAGCTTCAATTGAACAAATGGTGGCCTTAGCTTTTCTTATGCCGATAGTAGCTTCAATGGGAGGGAATGCTGGGATGCAAACTTTAGCAGTTACTATACGTGCAATAGCAACTAAAGAATTATCAAAAAGTAATTTCAATAGAGTAGTTGGTAAAGAATTTCTGATAGGTATCTTAAATGGTATAATTTTTGCAATAATAACTGCAATAATAGTTCAATTATGGTTTAAAGAAATAAATCTTTCATTATTGATTGGTATTTCAATGATCTTGAATATGATTGTTGCAGGATTGTTTGGAATTTTAGTCCCAGTATCATTAAAAAAATTAAACATCGATCCTGCTTTAGCTTCAAGTGTTTTTGTAACAACAATTACAGATGTTATTGGATTTCTTTCTTTCCTAGGTTTAGGATCTTTTTATTTTTTAAATTAGATATTATCAATTAATCTTATGTTTTTAATATAGTACGCAAAAAATAAATTAAATTTTTCGTTAGTTTTTTTAATCTTTTTAAAATTTTTTATATTATAATTTTCTAAATAATCTATTTTACTTGCACCTAAATCTATTAAGTCTTTTTTTATTTTATTCATCTTAAATAAACTATAATTTTTTTTTATTTTTTTCTTTAAGTCACATAAATAATAATAAATATTAGACGCAATCTTCTTTTGTTTTTTATTTAGATTTGAATTTCTTGAAGAGCAAGCTATACCATTAATTTCTCTTATAGTTGTGCATTCAACTATTTTAGATCTAATATTTCTCTTTTTAATATGTTTTTTTATTAGATACAGTTGCTGATAATCTTTTTTTCCCAAAAAGATATATCTAGGTTTAATTATTTCAATAAATCTATTGACCACATTTAAAACACCTTCAAAGTGTCCTTTCCTAAATCTACCACATAATTTTTTTGAGAATTTATCTAAAAAAACTTTCTTTTTAGGTTTAAATCCGTATATGTCTTTATATGTTGGGATATATAAGTAATTAATTTTCAATTTTTTTAACTGTTTCAAGTCTTTTTTTGTGTTTCTAGGGTAAGATTTATAATCATTTTTTTTATTGAATTGTTTTGGATTTACAAAAATTGATACTAAAGTTTTTAACTTAGATTTCTTGGATTGTTTGATCAATGAAATATGACCTTTATGTATCCCACCCATTGTAGGCACAAAAGATATCCCTTTGGTTTTTAAAATCTCTTTCTGTAGGGTATGTTTATCTTTAAATATTTTCATTTCTGTAAAGCAATGATAATAACTATTATAAGAATCATATGATAAAACAAGCTATTATTCCATTAGCAGGATTAGGGACTAGAATGCTACCTTTGACAAGTGTAATGCCAAAAGAGTTAATGCCCATCAATGGTAAACCAAATCTACAATATATATTAGAAGAATGTATTGATGCAGGTGTAAAGGAATTCATATTTATAATTTCAAAAAAAAAACTATCAATAAAAAAATATTTTTTTAACGATAATTTTTATAAAAAAATAATTAAAAAAAAAAAAGATAAAAGACTTATTAAAGAGTACAAAAAAATAAAAAGATATCAAAAAATGATAAAATTTGTTTATCAGAATAAACCAAGGGGTACAGGCGATGCAGTTTTAAGATGCAAGAAATACATAAAAAACAAATACTTTTTAATGCTTTTACCTGATGACATAATCATAAGAAATAATTGTTCTAAAGAAATGATGCGATTACATAAAAAAACTAATGGATCTATAATTGCCACAAAAAGAGTAGAAAGAAAAACAGTATCAAGATGGGGAATTTTATCAATTAAAAATAAAAAAAAAAGATATTTTCAAATTAAAGACGTTGTAGAGAAACCTAACGTCAAAAAAGCGCCATCAAATTACGCAATAATTGGTAGATATATATTGCCAACGAAAATTTTCGGAGAAATTAAAAAATTAAAACCCGGTCAAGGTAGAGAAATACATATTACTGACGCAATTAGAAGCTTAATTAAAAAAGAAAATAAATTTTACGGAAATATTTTTATGGGCAAATATTTAGATTGTGGAACTTTAAGTGGATATATTAATTCAGGAATTCAAATATCTAAAGGAAAATAAATGAAATTATGCATGATAGGAACTGGTTATGTTGGATTAGTTAGCGGTGTTTGCTTTGCTGATATAGGTAACCAGGTTGTTTGCATTGATAAAGACAATAACAAAATTGATAAACTCAACTCTGGAATTTCCCCAATCTATGAACCAGGATTAGACGAATTAATTAAAAAAAATTTTACAGCTAAACGTCTCTCATTTACTACAAATATTGATAGAGCTATAAACACATCAGACATAATTTTTATATGTGTAGGGACTCCTACAAGAAAAGGTTCAATGAAAGTTGATCTATCTTTTGTTTATAAATGTACTAAAGAAATATTAAAATATTCGAAGAGAAAAAAAATTATTGTAACAAAGTCTACTGTGCCAGTAGGAACAGGCGATGACATTGAAAAAATCTTAAAAAAAAAGAAAAAGCTTTTTACAGTAATCTCTAATCCCGAATTTTTAAGAGAGGGTGAAGCAATACGAGATTTCAGATACCCAGATAGAATTGTAATAGGATCTAACGAAAAAAAAACTTTCAATATTATGAGAAAACTTTATGCACCATTAACTAATAAAGGTGCAAAATTTTTTGCTACTTCAAGAAGAGGAGCAGAATTAATAAAGTATGCATCAAATGCTTTTCTTGCAACCAAAATTACTTTTATTAATGAACTCGCAAACTTATGTGAAAAATCTGATGTTAATATAGAGGATATTTCATTAGGAATGGGGTCTGATAGTAGAATAGGCGGCAGGTTTTTACGTGCTGGCCCAGCCTATGGCGGTTCATGCTTTCCAAAAGATACTAAAGGTCTCGTATCTGCTGCAGAGAAATATAAGATAAATTTATCAGTCGTAAAATCAGTAATTAAATCTAATCAAGGAAGAGTAAATTTACTCACAAACAGAGTTCATAAAATCTTGGGTTCAAATATAAGAAATAAAAAGATTTCTTTTTTAGGCGTTACATTTAAACCAAACACTGATGATATGAGAGATTCGACCAGCCTAAAAATGATTCCATATCTATGCAAAAAAGGAGCAAAAGTTAATTATTACGATCCATCCGGAGAAAAAAAAGAATTTAGAAAAATCAAAAACTGCAATTACAGAAGCGATATAAAATCTAATTGTAATGGGGCAGATTTAGTTATTTTACTTACTGAATGGGACGAGTTCAAATCAATAGATTTTAAAAAGATAGTTAAAAATAGTAAATTTAAAGTTTACGACCTAAGAAATCTTTATTCTGCTGAGGAAATGAAAAAAAATAAGATCAAATACTATTCTGTTGGCAGACCTAATGCTAATTAAGTTCAAAGATTGCATCAACTTCTACCGCAACACCCAATGGTAAACTGTTCACACTCACAGCTGCACGCGCGTGTTCACCTTTTTTATCGAAAATTTTAGCTATAATATCTGAAGCGCCGTTTATAATTTTTGGTTGATCTTTGAAATCATCTGTTGAATTGACATAACCCGTTAGTTTTACACAAGATTTAACTTTATCTAAATCTCCTCCACAAGCATTTTTAACATGTGCGACAATACTTAAACCACATCTTTCGGCAGCTTTATAGCCTTTCTCTAAATTTAAATCTTTTCCAATCTTACCTGTTATAAGTTTTGCATTTTCATCAATAGATACTTGACCAGAGATATATAATAGTTTTCCAACAATCTTAGTAGCAACATAAGCTCCAACTGGTGCTTTTGGTTCAGGTAATTTTATATTTAAATTTTTTATTTTATTTTCTATTTGGCTCATTTTTTTTTGCCTTTTTTTTTAGCTTTATCGTATTCTTTTCTTTTTTCAATTAATATAAGCGCCTCTTCCATATTCAGTTCATTTGGATCTTTTTCTTCAGGGATAGTTGCATTCAAAGATTTATATTTAATATAAGGACCATATTGTCCTTTCATAATTCTAACAGGTTTTTTATCTTCAGGATGTTCTCCAAGATCTTTAATTAATGAAGATGAAATTCTTCCAGGCTTAGCTTCAGCAATTAATGTTATGGCTCGATTAATTCCAATAGAAAATAGATCCTCAACATTTTCAAGTCTCGCAGATTTATTTTCACATTTTAGATATGGACCAAATCTTCCAGAATTTAAAGTTATATCTTGTCCGTTTTCAGGGTGCTGTCCTAACACTTTAGGAAGAGAGCATAAATATTTTGCTTTATCTAAATCAACACTATCAACATCAATACCTTTTGGAATTGAAACATTTTTAAGGTGCTCATTCTCAATTTTTTTCTTTCTACCTTTTTTCTTTTTGGTTTCTAGTTCATCTTTTTCTTTTTCATATTGTAAGTAGGGGCCAAATCTTCCATTCTTTAAATATATATCTTTACCTTTTTCATTTTGGCCCAGTAATTTAGGCTCTGCTAAATTATATTGAGCTGCAGCTTTAGCTTTAGATAAAGGTCTAGTAAATTTACATTCTGGATAATTTGAACATCCTATAAAAGCACCACCTCTAAAACTATTCTTTAGACTTAGTTCTCCATTGGAACATAACTTGCACTTTCGATCTATAGCGTCTTTATCATCTCTTTCAAAAATTAAAGCTCCTAAACTTTCATTTAATAAGTCTAAAACTTCTCTTGTTCTCTTTTCTTTAACTTTTCCAACATTTTCATAAAAATCTTTCCAAAAATTATCTAAAACCTGAACCCACTCAATTTTACCACTAGTGATTTCATCTAGCTGATTTTCTAAGTCTGCAGTAAAGTTATAATCCACGTATTTAGAAAACAATTTCTCTAAAAAGGCTGAAATTAGCTTACCCCTGTCAGTTGGATTAAACCTTTTATTGATTAGTTCGACGTAATTTCTGGTTGATAATACTGAAATAATGCTAGCATAAGTGGAGGGTCTCCCTATACCCAACTCCTCCATCTTTTTCACTAAACTAGCTTCAGAATATCGAGGTGGTGGATCTGTAAAATGTTGTTCGTCATTTAGCTTAAGTATACTAATTTCCTCTCCAACTTTAACTTCAGGCAAAATATTCTTTGCATCCTCGTCAGTTTCTTGAACTTGATACACTTTAAGAAAACCATCAAATTTTACTACCGAGCCGCTAGCTCTAAAGTTAATTTTATTATCATTTGAGGAAATAATTATCGTATTTCTATCAAATTCTGCTGGTGTCATTTGAGACGATAAGGCTCTACTCCAAATTAATTCATAGAGTTTAAATTGATCCGCATTCACATATTTTTTGATATCAGATGGTTTTCTACTTACATTAGTTGGTCTAATTGCTTCATGAGCTTCTTGAGCATTCTTTGCTTTTTTTCCTGTATAATTATTCGGTGACTTTGGTAAATATTTATCACCATAATCCTCGGTAATAAATTTCCTAAAGTCATCAATTGCTTCTTTTGAAATATTAGTTCCATCAGTTCTCATATAAGTAATTAATCCAGTAGTTTCTCCCTCGATATCTACTCCTTGATACAGTCTTTGTGCAATTTGCATTGTTCTGGAAGCTCCAAAGCCAAATCGTCCTGAGGCAGTTTGTTGTAAAGTTGAAGTTGTAAAAGGGGCTAGGGGGTTACGCCTAAATATTTTTGTGTTCACATCTGTAATTTTAAATTTCGTTTTATTGATAACATCAACTGCTTTTTGTATTTCATCTTTATTTTTAAAAGAAAATTTTTCAATTTTCTCTCCATTAAATAAACTTAATTTTGAAAAAATATTTTTATTATCTTTATTCGTAAAATCTGATGTAAGAGTCCAATATTCTTCTGCCTTAAATAACTCTATTTCCTTTTCTCTTTCAGTTATAAGCTTTAAGGCTACAGATTGAACTCTTCCTGCTGATTTTGATCCAGGAAGTTTAGTCCAAAGAATTGGAGAGATATTAAATCCAACAAGATAATCTAATGCCCGTCTAGCTAAGTAAGCTTCAACTAAAGGAAGATGAATTTGTCTTGGATTTTTTATAGCATCAAGTATTGCTTTTTTAGTAATTTCATTAAAGACAACTCTTTCCAAATTTTTGTCTTTAAGCAATTTCTTTTTCTCTAGAACCTCTTTTACATGCCAAGCGATGGCTTCACCTTCTCGATCTGGATCCGTTGCTAGAATAATCTTATCCGAGTCTTCAGCAGCATTTGTAATTTCTTTTAAATATTTTTTTGAAAAAGAGTCAATTTCCCATTCCATTTGAAATTTATTCTCAGGATCAACCGATCCATTTTTTGAAGGCAAATCTCTTATATGACCATAACTTGCTAAAACTAAATAATCTTTTCCTAAATATTTATTTATTGTTTTTGCTTTAGCTGGACTTTCAACAATTACTAAGTTCATTAATTGTTTATTTTCAAAATTAAGCGAGTTTGTCAAATTTATTATTGAAAAACTAGAAAAGACAGTACTTATAACTTAATTTTATTTTCTGTAGAACTTTTAAGTCTTAAAATGTTTTCTTTATGTGTAAAAAGAATCATCACGAAAAAAATAAAAAGAATTAGGACGCTGTTATTTATTTCGTAAAAATATGCATAGAGAAAAACTATTAACGTAGAAATCATTGAAGACAATGACGCAAATCTAAATAATAACGATAAAGAAATCCATGCTATGACGAAAATAAAAAAAAATTTATAAGATAAAGCTAAAATTACTCCAAGGTAAGTTGCCACACCTTTTCCACCCTTAAATTTTAACCAAAAAGGGAAAATATGTCCGATGAAACAAATTAATGCAGATAGAGAGGTTAAACTTTCAAAATAAAATATTGTTATATAAACTGAAATGTATCCTTTAAGTAAATCAAGAGTTAACGTAGTTATTGCAAGAAATTTATTTCCGGTTCTAAGCACATTTGTAGTTCCGATATTGCCAGAGCCAACAGTTCTAATATCTTTTTTTAGAAATATTCTAGTTAAAAGTAATCCAAATGGTATTGATCCCAAAAGGTACGAGTAAATTGCCACAATAATTAAATTTATATCCATTAGTTCGAATATGCTACTTCACCTTGAAGCAAAGTCATTCTCACTTTACCTTGTAATTTTCTATTTTCAATCGCAGTATTTTTTGATTTTGATTTAAGTTCTTCGGCTTTCACTACCCATGGTTTATCTAGATCAAATATACAAATATCTGCGTCCGATCCTTCTTGAAGGGTACCTTTTTTTATTTTTAGTATCTTAGCAGGATTAATTGTTAAACATTTAATTATTTTCTCTAAAGGTAATGACTTATTATGGTAAAGCTCTAAAGATAGAGATAACAATGTCTCTATACCTATCGAGCCAGTGGCTGCTTGTGCAAACGGAAGCCTTTTACTCTCCTCATCTTCAGGTATGTGATCTGATACAATTACATCTATGAGATCATTTTTGACACCTTCTATTAATGAAAGCCTATCTTCTTCACTTCTAAGAGGAGGTGAAAGTTTTAAAAAGGTTCTAAATTCTCCTATATCATTTTGATTTAATGATAAATTATTTATAGAAACACCTGTACTAAATTTTATTCCGTTAGATTTATTTTTTTTGATTACATTTAGAGAATTTTTTGAGGAAATTTGATTAATATGATATCTGCAAGGAAATTCACTTAATAAAGATAAGTCCCTTTCAATAATAATCTTTTCAGCAATATCAGAAACACCTTGTAAACCTAATCTTGTTGCTACTTCACTTTGATTAATACAAGAATTTTTAGCTAATTCATAATCCTCGGCATGCTGCATTATCAGAACATCAATATCTGAGGCATAATTCATTATTCTAGACATCAATTCAGTATTTTGAATAGTTTTATTTACATCACTAAATCCAATAATTCCCCTTTCTTTTAACAAGCCAAATTCAGTCATTTGATTACCTTCCTTCTGTCTAGTAATCGAAGCACATGGAAAAAGATTTACCTTAGCTTTATCCCTGCCTCTTCTAATTATAAAGTCAACCATAGATACATTATCTATAATTGGCTTTGTATTTGGCATTGTTACAATTGAAGTTACTCCACCTGCTAAAGCTGCTTGGCTTAGTGTTCTAAAATTTTCTTTATATTCAAAGCCAGGCTCTCCAACAAAAGCTTTCATATCAACTAATCCAGGAATAGCTACTAGGCCTTTCAAATCAATTTTTTCTGCTGATTTAGATGTACCTGATTTTTTTCCAATGGATTTTATTTTCCCTTTTTCATCGATAACTATATTCCCTATTTCATCCATTTTTTGAGATGGGTCGATAATTCTTACATTTGTCAAAATTTTTTCTTTCATTTATTTACAGTACAATTTTAAACATGCCATCCTGACAGCTACACCTAATTCAACTTGCTCTTTCACCAGACTAACATTTATGTCATCTGCTAATTTAGTATCAATCTCAACACCTCTGTTCATTGGACCGGGGTGCATTAGTAAAGCATCCTTTTTTGCAAACTTTAGTTTTTCTGGTGTTAGTCCAAAAAATTCGTAATATTCTCTCTTTGATGGAAGAAAAGATCCTTGCATTCTTTCATTTTGTAATCTTAACATCATAACAATATCGCAACCATCTAATCCTTTTTTCATATCAGTAAATGATTTAACACCTAAATTATCTATTCCTTTGGGCATTAAAGTTTTTGGCGCAATGACATTTACTTCTGCACCCAACATATTCATTAAATAAATATTAGACCTAGCAACTCTTGAATGAAGTATGTCTCCACATATTGCAATTTTTAATCCCTCGATGTTACCTTTTCTATTAATAATTGTTAAAGCATCAAGCAAGGCTTGTGTAGGATGCTCTCTCCTTCCATCACCTGCATTGATGACTGTACAATTTACTTTCTGTGAAAGAAGATTCGGTGCACCCGAGTCTTGATGTCTTATAACGATTATGTCAGGATGCATGGCATTTAACGTCATGGCAGTGTCAATTAATGTTTCACCTTTTTTTAAAGCGGAGTTACCCATATTCATCGTCATTACATCCGCTCCCAGTCTTTTTCCGGCTAAATCAAATGAACTCTGTGTCCTTGTAGAAGGTTCAAAAAATAAGTTTATTTGAGTTTTTCCCCTTAGGACATCTATTTTTTTAGAACTTCCTCTGTTTAGTTTTATGAAGGATTTTGCTTCAGTTAAAATCTCTTTTGCCTCAAGAACCGATAAATTTTGAATACCTAATAGATGTTTGGGAGTGTTTTTAATAGCTGTAACTTTTTTTTCAGTTGCCATTAAAATCAACTCTATAGGCCTTTTACTGTATTATATCAAGTATTTTTTTTATGGTAATAATCTAGGATCCCTTGAAGTATAAATTGAGCAGAATTCTCGTCTAATTTCTTCACTTTTTTTGATGAATTAATTGCTAAATCATTAGATAGATTAAAAGCTCCCTGGCTAGATAGTCTCTCATCCCATAAAGTGATATTTTCTGTAATATCTTTTGAGAGATTTTTAGCTAGATCTTTAGCTGATTGTGAAGAAGGCCCTTCCGTTCCATCCATATTAATTGGATTACCTATGACTATCCCGTCTATGTCATATTCTTTGACAATTTTCTTAATTTGATCAACTAGGCCTCTATAATTTTCTTTAATAATCGTGGTGTATGGCGTAGCTACAATTTTATTTTCATCTGATAGAGCTATTCCTATTCTTTTGCCGCCAGGATCAATACCTATTAATCTTGATTTTTTCTTGGTTTTTTTAATAAATACATCAATATCGAGCATGAAATTTACCTAATTTGTGATAAAACACATTTAAATTAACTTATTGCACAAATGTCCTTAGATAAAGAGAAAATTAAACATGTAGCTAAATTAGCTCGAATTTCAGTTGATGAAGCTAAAGTAGACAGCTTAACCAAAGATTTAAACTCAATTTTTAAGTTTATTGAACAATTAAATGAACTGAATACTGATAAAGTTGAACCATTAACATCGATTTTAAACCAGTCATTGAGGTCAAGGAAAGACGAAATCAGTGATGGCAAGATAAGAGAAAAAATTCTTAAAAATTCTCCAGAAAAAAATGAGGAGTTTTTTGTAGTTCCAAAGGTGGTTGAGTAATGAGCAATATAACGAATCTAAGTTTAAGTGAAATTTTAGAAAGTATAAAGTCTAAGAAGATATCCTCATTAGAACTTACACAAGCATATATAAAGAACATTGAAAATGCAAAAAAACTTAATGCTTTCGTAACAACTACTTTTGATCAAGCACTAGAAAATGCAAAAAAATTTGATAATAAACCAAATAACGAACAACTTCTTAGCGGGATACCTTTAGCTGTAAAAGATTTATTTTGTACTGAAAATGTAAAAACTACAGCTGGAAGCAATATTTTAAATAATTTCGTTCCTTCATATGAATCTACTGTAACAAAAAATTTATGGAATAATGGAGCTTTTTTACTTGGAAAATTAAATTGTGATGAATTTGCTATGGGTTCTTCGAATGAGACAAGTTTTTTTGGAAATGTTATTAATCCTATCGGAGATCATCTAGTTCCAGGCGGTTCTTCAGGAGGATCATCTTCTGCTTTAGCGGCTGATCTTACTCCTGCAACGATTGGAACAGATACAGGTGGGTCTATTAGACAGCCTGCATCATTTACTGGCACTGTAGGTCTTAAGCCAACTTACGGTCTTTGTTCGAGGTGGGGTATCGTTGCTTTTGCTTCTTCATTAGATCAAGCAGGACCAATGACTAAAACAGTAAATGATTGCTCAATTATGCTTGAAGCAATGTCTGGTTTTGATGAAAAAGACTCAACTTCGATTAATAAAAAAAAAGAAACATACTCAAAAAATTTAAAAGATAATATCAAAGGATTGAAAATTGGTATCCCTAAAGAGTATCGAGTAGATAATATGCCAAAGGAAATTGATGAACTTTGGGAAAAAGGAAAAAAAATATTAAAAGATTTAGGTGCACAGTTAATTGATATTTCATTACCCCACACCAAGTATGCTTTGCCTACTTACTATATCGTTGCTCCTGCCGAAGCTTCATCAAATTTAGCCAGATATGATGGCGTAAGATATGGCTACAGATCACAAAAAGGAAAAGATTTAATTGAAATGTATGAAAATACTAGATCAGAAGGATTTGGTGATGAAGTAAAGAGAAGAATACTAATAGGCACTTATGTTTTATCGTCTGGTTATTACGATGCCTATTATTTAAAAGCCCAAAAAGTAAGACAATTAATAAAAAAAGATTTTGATGATAGTTTTACTAAAGTAGATGCTATTTTAACACCTTCAACACCAAGCTCAGCATTTAAGATAGGAGAAAAAACTAATGATCCTGTATCAATGTATTTAAATGACATTTTTACAGTGCCAGTGAATTTAGCTGGATTACCAGCCTTATCTCTTCCTGCTGGATTAGATAAACAGGGCTACCCACTTGGTTTACAATTAATAGGTAAAGCTTTAGATGAACAAAAAATTCTTAATATTGGTTATGCATTTGAAAAAAATTGTGGTTATAAAAATGAAATTAAAAAATGGTGGTCATGAGCAAAGAAAAATTTGATTATTTTATTAATGGTGAGAAAGGAAAGTATGAAGTAGTTATAGGTTTAGAAGTTCATGCTCAAGTCCTTTCTAATTCAAAACTTTTTTCAGGCTCCTCAACTAAATTTGGAGCTGATCCTAATAAACAAGTAAGTTTAATTGACTCTGCTTTTCCTGGAATGCTACCAGTTATCAATGAGGAGTGTGTGAAACAAGCTGTAAGAACAGGTTTAGGTTTAAATGCAAAAATAAATAATTATTCAGTTTTTGATAGAAAAAATTATTTTTATGCAGATCTTCCACAGGGCTACCAGATTTCCCAATATAAAAATCCTATTGTTGGTGAAGGAAAAGTTTTACTGGATATGCCTTATGGTTCAAAAGAAATTGGCATTGAAAGACTTCATTTAGAACAGGATGCAGGTAAAAGTATACATGATATGGATCCCTCAAGCACTTATGTTGATTTAAATCGTTCTGGAATTGCTCTGATGGAAATTGTTAGTAAACCTGATCTTCGTTCTCCTGATGAAGTTAATGCTTATATTAAAAAATTAAGAACTATAATGAGATACTTGGGTACTTGCGATGGCAACATGCAGGAAGGTTCATTAAGAGCAGATGTAAACGTATCAGTAAGAATAGTTGGAGACAAAAAATTTGGTACAAGATGCGAAATTAAAAATGTAAATTCAATTAAATTCATGCAAATGGCAATAGAATATGAGGCAAATAGACAGGTTAAATTACTAGAGGAAGGAAAACAGATAGATCAAGAAACAAGATTATTTGATACTAAAAAAAATGAAACAAGATCAATGAGATCAAAAGAAGATGCTCACGATTATAGGTATTTTCCTGATCCAGATCTTTTGCCATTAAAACTTGAACAAAAATTAATTGATGATTTAAAAAAATCTTTACCTGAGTTACCAGATAGCAAGAAGGAGAGATTTATTCAAGAATATGGGCTTAATTCATATGAGGCAAACGTTTTAGTTTCTGAAAAAGAAATCTCTGATTATTATGAAGAAGCTGCAAAATTATCTGACAAAAAACTTGTAGCTACATGGATGATGGGTGATTTATTTGCAATGTTAAACGATAAAGCACTTAATATTTCTAACTCACCAATTTCTGCAAAAAATTTTGCTGAGCTAGTACAATCAATTAAATCTGGAGATATTTCAGGAAGAATAGCAAAAGAAGTTTTCGAAATTATGGTTGAAAGCGGTGATAATCCGAAAAAAATTATAGAGTCAAAGGGGATGAAACAACAAAGCGATCCTAAAGAATTAGAGAAAATGATTAATGAAATATTATTAAAAAATAAAGATAAAGTTGATCAATATAAAGCTGGAAAAGAAAAATTGTTTGGCTTTTTTGTTGGACAGGTTATGAAATTATCTGGAGGGAAAGCTAACCCTCAATTAACAAATGAAATTCTAAAAAAACTTTTAAAAGGCTAATTATGCCTAAAAAATTAGATTTAACTGAAAATCTTGAAAATTACATTATTGATCATTCAGAATCTCTGACCGATGTTCAGAAAGAGATAATTCAATATAATATAAATCTTGGTGATCAACAAAGATTACAGATTTCAGTTTCTCAAGCACAATTTCTACAAACATTAATTAAAATCTCTAATACTAAAAAGATTTTAGAAATAGGAAGTTTTACAGGTTTTAGCGCTTTATCTATGGCCTTAGCCCTTCCATCTGATGGTGTTCTAATTAGCTTAGATAAAAGTTCTGAATTCAGCACTAAAGCACAATCATTTTATAAAAAAGCGAAAGAAAAAAAAATAAAGCAAATTATAAAACCTGCTATTGAAAGTCTAAATGAATTAAAAGATTCAAGTAAAAGATTTGATTTAATTTTTATAGATGCTGACAAGGAAAATTACCTTAACTATTACGAAATATGTTTAGAACTTATTAATAAAGAAGGTATTATTGTCATAGATAATGTTTTATGGCACGGAGAAGTAATAGATGACACGAAAAATGATAAATTCACAAAAATTATAAGGAAATTCAATACACACATTAAGAAAGATAGTAGAGTTGTAAAAAATATTATTCCAATCGGTGATGGACTTACAATTTGTATTAAAAAATAATGTATACAATTTTTGGTTTTTATAAGTTTAAAAAGATTAAATTTTTGAAGAAATATAAATCATTATTTCAAAAAGAAATTTTTAAAAACAATGTCAGGGGTACAATAATTTTATCAGCAGAAGGTATAAATGGAACAATTGCAGGCAAAAGAGATGATATAAACAAAATAATAAAGATTATAAAAAAAAAATTTCGGTTAAAGGATTTTGATAGTAAGAATATTTCTAAGAGTCTTTTTCAACCGTTCCACAAAGGTAAAATAAAAATCAAAAATGAAGTTGTTCCATTAGGTCTAAAAATTAACTCAAAGAATAAAAAACTTAATAAATATAAATCTGGAAAGTCATGGAATAAACTTATTTCAAATAAAGAAACTTTAGTCATAGATGCTAGAAAGCCATTTGAATATGATGTGGGTACTTTTAAAAATTCTGTAAATCCAAATATCCAAAACTTTAAAGATTTTCCAAAATATCTAAAAAAAATTGATAAAGCCAAACCTGTAGCAATGTTCTGTACTGGAGGAATTAGGTGTGAAAAAGCATCTATATTTCTAAAAAGAAAAGGTTTTAAAAATGTTTTTCAGTTAAAAGGTGGAATACTTAATTATTTGAAAAAAACTGAAAGGAAAGACAGTCTATGGAAAGGAGAATGTTTTGTTTTTGATAATAGAGTATCTCTCAAACACAAATTAAAACAGGGAACTTACTCTGTATGCAGCGGATGTCGAATGACTTTTTCAATAAAAGATAAAAAATCTTACAAGTATGAAGAGGGTGTCTCATGCCCAAGGTGTTATGACACACTCTCAAATTCACAAAAAATTAGATTTCGAATGAGGCAAAGTCAAATTAATCTTGCTAAAAAAGCTGGAAGAAAGCATAAGTTTCAAAAGGAATTTTAATTATGGATTTGACTAAAGGTTCGATTTGGCAACTTTTAAGAAAAGTAACCATACCTGCAAGCACAGGGTCTCTTTTTCAAACTTTTTATAATTTAGTTGATACTTATTTTGCTGGAAGAATTTCACCAGAGGCTCTAGCAGCAATTGCAAAATCATGGCCAATTTATTTTATAGCAATTGCTGTGGCAGTTGGTATTGGAGCCGGAACTACAGCTCTAATCAGTAATTCAATTGGAGCTAAAGAAGATAGGAAAGCGTCAATGTACGTTGCTCAGTCAATAGTATTAGCAATTGTAATTTCAATTTTCGTAACTTTATTTGGATTAAATTTTTCTGATGAACTATTAAGAATTATGGGTTCCACTAAAGAAAGTATAATCTTAACACGTGAATATTTAGATATTATTTTTTTTGGAGCTATCATTGTATTAGTTCAATTATCTTTGAACGGAACTTTAAATGCCCAAGGTGATACAAAAAGTTATAGGAATGTTTTAATTTTTACTTTCTTCTTAAATATTTTTTTAAATCCATTATTTATTTTTGGATATGGATTTATACCAGCATTTGGAATTGCTGGTTTAGCTATCGCTACGCTAGTTTCTCAGTTTATTGGCTTAATATATTTAGCTAATAAAGTTTATTGCTGTAAATTAAGAAAATTCCTTTATCCAGAATGCTTCAAACCGAAAATTGATTACTTAAGTTCGCTTTTTAAACAATCAGTGCCAATAATGTTTACTATGTTGATGATAATGTTTGGAGTATTCAATATTTTCTATTTTGTTGGTCAGTTTGGAGAATTAGCTACAGCGGGTTATGGTACTGCTGTAAGAATAGAACAAGTTTTATTGTTACCAGTCATCGGTTTAAATACCGCTGTTTTGTCAATTGCAGGTCAAAATTTTGGAGCAAAAATGTATTTCAGAGTAAAAGAAGTATATGGAAAAGCTTTAATGTTTGGTTCTGGGTTTATGGTGTTGGCGGGCATATTTGTTTATCTAACTTCAGAAATTATAATCTCTTTTTTTACTAATGATTTAGAAGTTATCCGAAGAGGTGCTCTTTACTTACAAGTTGCGGCTTTAATTGGGCCCGTGTATCCAGTCTTCTTTATTACCTCTGCTTTATTCCAGGCACTCAAAAGACCAATTTTTAGTTTATACATGACAATTCTAAGGCTAACGTTAATTCCATTTATGTCATTATGGTATGTCATAAATATTAGAAATGGTGAGTATCAAGATATTTTCTATACGATTTTAGTGACAAATTGGATGATGGGAGTAGTTGTACTGACTTTTGTACCATTCTTTTTAAAGAGAATATTTAGGATTTCTTTTAAAAAATTATTTGTATTCTAGTTTATTCTCTAATTTTCTTACAAAATAAGATACTATCAAGATAAGCACTAAGTATTCTAAAATTAAAAAAGTATATATTTCTAAAGGCCTGTAGGTTGTTGTGACTAGCTCATTAGCTTTTCTTGTTAAATCACCTATTCCTATAATTGACACTAGAGAGGACATTTTTAAAACATAAACAAATTGGTTTCCCATGGCTGGAAGTACAACTTTAATTGCTTGAGGAAGAATTACTAATCTCATCTTTCTCCAGAAATCCATTCCTAGTGACTCAGATACTTCATGTTGACCTTTTGAGATTGAATTAATTCCAGCTCTAAAAATTTCTGCTTGAAACGCACTCTCACTAATGGTCAAAGCTATTATTCCAGAGACAAATGGTGAGAAACTTACTCCAATCATGATTGGAAGGCCATAATAAATCCAAAGAATTAAGACTAATAAAGGAATGGCTCTAACAATTTCTACATATGTTATGTTAAAATAAGTTAAGAATTTATTATTTGACAATGAAGGTAGAGCAACTATTAAACCGATAATCATTGCTAGAAATATTGAAACTACTGAAATATAAATCGTAGTTGTAATTCCGCTAATTAAAAATTTTAGGTTAGTTAAACCATCTATATTATCTGGACTTAGAATATACCAACCCCATTCATAGTTTGAAGTACATCCTTGAAGCAAAAATAGAATAGAAATTATTTTTAAAAATCTCACTAATTGACTATATTTGTTAATTGAGGGTATTGAAACTTAAATTATAAGCTTTTTAGATCGTACTTTGCTAGCAAAGTTTTAAAAAATCCAGATGATTGTTTTTTCTTAATCCAATTGCTGACGTAATCATTCCACACTTTGTCACCTTTTGGAACCATCATGGCTAAAAATGCTGGATTTTTTCCTCCATCAGGAACTATAGCTAATTGGGGATATTTGATAACTAGTTTATTTGCTTCCGTTGAACTTGTAATATTTCCATCAGCTCTACCTGCCAAAACTTCTTGGAAATCTCTTGCAGGAGCTTCAACTGATTGAAGTTTTGATTTTGGAAAAAATTCTTTTGCTTTTTCTTCCTGAGAAGTACCTAACGTTGTAGCTATTGTAACACTACTATTGTTTAAAGACTCCCAAGTTGAAAACTTTTTTAAATTCTTTTTTAAAACAAGAGGGACTGTTGCATACTTATAATAAGTAGCGGTAAACCCAGCTACTTCTGCTCTTTTTGGTGTTTTGGTTACACTTGTCGATATATCGTATCTATCAGCTGTTATTCCTGCAACAATAGTTTTCCATTCTGCAGGCACAAATTTTACTTTTACGCCCAAATCTTTAGCTAGCTCATTCATCACATCAATATCAAACCCTTTGTACTTGTTTGTCTTTGGATCTTTCATTGACATTGGATCCCAGTCTCCGGTCGTACCAACTCTTAGTTCACCACTTTTTTTGATGGAGTCTAGCTTAGATGCCGCTTGAGCACTTGTTGTTATAAATAATATTAATAATATTGAAAATATTTTTTTAATCACTCTGTGTTAATAGCTAATCTTTCTCTTTTTTTCGATTTGCAATTTGACCCACTTTAACAATCTTTTGAAAAGGGGTTGACTGATAGGCAGTTTATCAGCTATAAAGAACAAAACAAGAACATTTATGAAGTTAACAATACCTTATTATTTACATAAAGTGGGAGCTGGTTTTCCTTCTCCGGCAACAGATTATATTGAGGACGATATAGATCTAAACTCTCATCTCATAACAAATGCACCAGCTACTTTCATCATTAGAGTACAAGGTAAATCTATGACTAATGTAGGCATATATGATGGAGATCTATTAATAGTAGATAAAAGTTTAAATCCAAAAAATTTCTCCACTGTTATAGCAAATATCAACGAAGAACTTGTAGTCAAAACTCTGGTTAAAAGTAAGGGTAACAACTATTTAACATCAGGTTCAAAAAACACATCGGATCGAATTAATTTAACAGATAATCCAGAAATAATAATTTGGGGAGTAGTAACATATGTCATACACAAACAGCAGTAGAAAAAAAGTTGCATTAATTGACTGTAATTCATTTTATGTTTCCTGTGAAAGATTATTTAATCCTAAAATACAAAATGTACCAGTTGTAGTGCTATCTAATAATGATGGATGTGTAATATCAAGATCTACTGAAGCAAAAAAACTTGGAATAAGAATGGGAGAACCATATTTTAAAGTTAAAGATTTAGTTAAAAAGAACAACGTTCAGATATTTTCTTCAAACTATGCATTATATGGGGACCTTTCTAGACGAGTGATGAAAGTTTTAAAAGGATTTACTGATAAAATTGAAATCTATTCTATAGATGAAGCATTTTTAGATTTATCGCATATCAAAGATGAACAAGTTGAAGAATATGGTAAACAAATAAGAGAAAGAGTTTTAAAATGGATAGGAATACCAACAAGTGTAGGAATTTCAAATACAAAAACTTTAAGCAAAGTTGCCAATCATATAGCTAAAAAAAATAAAACAGGAGTAATATTTATAAAAGAAAATATTGATAATATACTAAAAGATTTTGATATTGCTGATGTATGGGGAGTAGGAAGACAGTTATCAAAGTTATATATCAAAAACGGAATAGACAATGCTTATAAACTAAAGAATATTTCAAACACATGGGTTAAGAAAAGTACAAATGTTTTAGGTGCGAAAACAGTAATGGAGTTAAGAGGAATTCCTTGTATAGATTTAGAAACCGAGGAAACGAGAAGAAAAAGCTGTTGTGTATCAAGATCGTTTGGAAAAAAAATTGAGAGTTTAGACAAATTAAAAGAGTCTATAACTACTCACTGTTTAAATGCAGCAGAAAAAATAAGAATAGATAAACAAACTACCAGAGCTGTCACTATATTTATAAGAACAAGTCCATTTGACAAAAATAGAAAATACTATTCAAATTCTATTACTATTGAGTTACCTGTGGCAACTAATAACAGTATTGAACTTGTAAAAACTGCAATTAGCGGACTGGGAAAGATTTATAAATATGGTTATTTCTATCAAAAAGCTGGAGTCATTTTATCGAAGCTTAGAGACGCTTCTGAAAAAGAGCTAAATTTATTAGCACCAATTTTAGAGAAAAAATCTCAACCATTAATGAGAGCAATCGATTTTACTAATGCAAAATACGGCCGAAATGCAATTAGTATAGCTCAAGCTGGTATAAGTAACGATTGGAAAATGAGAAGAGAACACTCATCTAGGATAGATACAGCTTCATTTGACTTCTTGCCTAAAATAAATATATAATTTGTATAAGGGGTGTCATTAAGACTGAGATCATACCCAACGAACCTGACCGGTAATTCAGTGAGGGATAAATGAAAGATATATACCTAACAACACAAACAACCCTAATTATTACTCTAGCGGTAGGAGCTTTTTTTATCGGTTTGGGTTACATAAATTTAAAAAAAATTTCAGATAATAAAAGCCACATAGTTGGTGAAAGAAATGAGGGTATTTTTTCATTAACAACGAGTTTATCAGCATCTGCTTTGGGAGCTTGGATATTATTTGGACCAGCTTCAGCCGCCACCTGGGGAGGAATAGGGGCAGTAATTGGTTATGCATTAGGTACGGCTGCACCTATGTTATTTCTATTAAATTTTGGACCAAAAATTAGGAGAGAATTTCCAAATGGGATGTCTTTAACTGAGTTTGTAAAAAGAAGATTTGGCACAAGAATTTTAAAGATAATATTAATTTTAATTCTTTTCTACTTAACGATTTTTCTGATAGCAGAAATTACGGCAATAGCTTTTTTATTGAATTTAATCTCAAAAACACCTTTATGGATAACATCTGGATTAACTTTGATTATATGTCTTTTGTATATTTTAAGAGGTGGATTTAAGCTTTCAATTATTACTGACAAATACCAATTCATAATAGTCTTAAGCATAATATTATTTTCTATAATTTATATTTTAGGAAACTTAGAAATAACCAGTTATGAGTTAATTAAAAAAAATTCTGCAAAACTTATAAGTAAAAATTATATTCCAAATTACACTGCAGGACTGACATTTTTTATTGCTGTAGCAGCAACAAATTTATTCCACCAGGGTAATTGGCAACGTGTATTTGCTGCAAAAAATAATCTAATCTTAAAGAAAAGTTTAATTTTTTCGTCAATTCTCTCTTTTTTGATTGTTTTATGGATGGGTTTTACGGGTCTTATATCTTTTTCTCTCGACCCTAAAATAAAACCCGATTTAGCTTTTTTCGAGTTAATATTATTAAACAATAATATTTTAATAATTGTTTTTATTTTAATTTTGGCCCTAGCTTTAACATTAAGTACAATTGATACATTAATAAATGCTATTTCAAGTCTAATAATTATCGATGGAAAAAAAATAAATAAATTTTTAGGTGGCAGAGAAATAAAAGAAAAATGCAATAAATTAATATTATTATTATGTGCGATTGTTTTCATTTTTGCTTCTAAAGGCTACAGTATTTTATATTTATTCTTATTTGCTGACCTTTTATGTTGTGCAGCAGTTGTAACAATATTCTTTGGTTTTTTTAATAAAAAAATTAATACAAAATTATCTTTAGTATCAATTATTCTTGGTTTAACTTCAGGTTTATTATTTTTTCCAAGTCAGAATTTTCAATCAAGTCTTTTAGTAGGAAATATTATGTCTGTAGAAAATTTTAGTCCAATTATCTCGTCAAACTTACTATTTATTTCATTTATTGTAGCTATAATTGTACAGCTTATTATAATTACGTCTTACTCTTTACGTAATTCATTAAGATAAATAGATACAGCTATCCAGATTATTACGAAACCAAAAAACTTTTCTAAGGTTAAAATTTCATCAAAATAAGTTATTCCTAAAAGAAATTGAGATGTAGGAGTTAAAAATAAAATCATACTTGCTGGACCAATGCCAATAATCTTAAAACCTAAAGTATACAAAAAAAGAGGCACCAAAGTCATAAAGCCGGACCAAAATAAATAAAAAGACAAAAGGGGTTCATTAAATGAAAAAACATTTAAATTTAAATTTATAAGATAGATAAAAAGTGCAATGGCTATAGGGGAGATAAGCAAAGTTTCAATTAATAGACCAATATCTGATGAAACTTTTATTTTTTTTCTTATTAACCCGTAAAAACTAAAAGTTATTGCAACGGTTAAACCAATCCAAGGTAATTCACCTAACTTTAATAAAAAATAAAACAAAGAAATTACAACTAAAAATACAGCAATTAATTGATTTCCATTAAGTTTTTCTTTTAAAAAAACTCTACCTAAAAAAACACTTATTATTGGGTAGATATAGTAACCCAAACTTGAATCTAAGAGTCTGTTTACACTGACAGCATAAAGCCAAGTTCCCCAATTTATACTTACCAATAGACCTGATAAAAAAAGCAATAATTGATTTTTTTTCTTTTTGAAAATTCTGATAAATTCTGGCCATTTTTTATAAAAACTTGTTGTAAGTATTAAAAGAACTGCAGTCCATATAGTTCTGTGAACAGTTAGCTCAACAAATGATGCAAAGGATACAAATTTAAAAAAAATTGTTCCAATTACTCCCCACCATAGAGAAGCAAATGCAGCATAAAAAATTCCTGAAATTTGTTTTTTTTTCATATTTTAGAAAAAGTTTTTTTTTGAGAATAAACAGATAGTAAAAAATAAATGTTCCTATATAAATAAATTAATTATGAAAAATAAAAATTATGGTATTTTAAATCTAAAATCTATTGACAATATCATACAAAGCAAAAGATTTGAAATGTTTAATATTTTGAAAAAAAATATAAATGAGACTAAAATAAATAGCCTTTTAGATATTGGAACCACAGAAGAAAACGAGTTAAAAAGTTCAAATTTCTTTGTAAATAAATTTGCCCACATTAAGGAGAAAAAATCTATTTCAGATCAAAATATTAAAGACAGTATTTTCTCAAAAATATTAAAAAAATCAATTACAACTGATTTTCAAAATGAAGAAATTGAGGACTTTAAATCTGATTTAGTTATATCATCTGCAACAATTGAACATGTAGGTTCTTATGAGAATCAATTGAAGATGATTACAAATATAGCTGCTTTATCAAAAAAATATTTTTTTATAACGACACCTAACCGATTTTTTCCTATAGACTTTCATACTAAATTACCTTTGATTCATATGTTTCCTAAATCACTTCACAGAAAAATTCTTTTAGTTTTAGGTTTAAAAGATTTTGCAAAGGAAGAAAATTTAAATTTATTAGATAAAACCACAATAAATAAATTAATTAAAGATCAACAAAATATAAAATTTGAAATAAAGATTTTTAATGTTAAGCTTTTTGGTTTAACCTCAAATTTACTAATTTTTGGAGAAAAAAAAATTACATGATCTTTTCTATAATAGTACCTGTATTCAATGAAGAAAAAACAATTTTAAAAGTTCTAAATGAACTAAAAAAAGTCGAGTTTACTAAATTTCAAAAAGAGATAATCGTTATTGATGATGGCTCAACAGATGCTACAAGAAAATTATTAGATGAAAATAAAGATCTATACACTTCATTATTTTTTAATGAAAAAAATATGGGAAAAGGTTCAGCTGTTAGATTAGGATTAAAAAATGCCAGAGGAGATTATATAGTTTTCCAGGATGCTGATCTGGAATATGATCCAAATGATCTACTAAAATTTGAAAAAGTTTTTTTGAAATTTAATGCAGATGGTGTTTTAGGATCAAGATTTACTTATGATAAATACACAAGATCTCATAGTGTTTTAAATAAGATTGGCAATTATATTTTAACTTTTATTTTTAATATTCTATATAACACAACATTTACAGACATCTACTCCTGTTATTTTGCATTTGATAGAAAATTAATTAATTATGGAAATTTAAAAATTAATGGATTTGCTCAACATGCTGAAATCTTAACAAACATAATCAAAAATGGATCTAAGTTTTATGAGGTGCCAATCAATTATAACGGTAGAAATATAGCTGAGGGTAAAAAAATTCGGTTCTATCATTTTTTTCCAGTTTTGCTTCAAATTTTTATTGGTAAATTTAAATGATTCTTAAAAATAAATTTAATTATATTAGTATATTTTTTTTTTTAATATTTTTTTTAATTGGTTGTAATATTTTTAGTGATTATGCAGTCACGCCTGATGAACTACTTCATAGAGAAAACGGATTTATATCTCTAAAATATATATTCGAACTATTCTCAATAAATCTAAATAATTTTTCTGAATTCGAAAATACTCCTAATTTATATAATGATTGGAGAAAGACTTATGGAGTTATATTTGATCTCCCAATGTCTGCATTAGAATTAATATTTAAAATTGATATTCAAAATTCATTTTTACTTAGACATTTTTTTATTTTTGTAATTTTTTTTATTTCAAATATTTATTTTTTTTTATTATTGAAAACAAACTTAAAAGATGAAAAATTTGCACTTTTAGGAGTTATAATACTTATTACTACACCGCGGATTTTTTCTCATAGTTTTTATAATGGAAAAGATATTATTTTTCTTTCATTAATGATTATAGCAACATATTATTGTCTAGAGTTATTAAAAAGACTCTCAATAAAAAACCTAATTCTTTCTTGTCTTTTTTGTGCATTAGCATCAAATATTAGAATTATAGGAATATATTTACCTGTTCTGACTTATATTTTTTTTATTTTTTCAGTAAAAAATCTAAAGACAAAAGAAAACTTAAAATTTTTTTTTCTTTTCTTTTTTATCTATTTATTATTTTTATATATTTCTTGGCCATTTCTTTGGGAAAATCCTATAAAAAATATATTTATCATATTAGAGGAATCTGCATCTTACCCTATTCATTGGAATTTTGAAATTTTATATTTAGGAAATTATATAAATCCTGAAAATTTACCTTGGCACTATTTTTTTGTTTGGTTTATTGCCACTACACCTATATTTTTTTTAGTAATTATTTTTGTTGGTTTATTTATTTTTTTAAAAAAATATACATCTCACTTTTTTAAGATTAAGTTAAATAATAATTTAAATTTATGGGAGAATCAAAATCAAATGTTGCATTTATTTATTTTTATGAGTTTTTTTATTCCTATTTTTTTTGTAATCACTCTCAATTCAACATTATACAATGGTTGGAGGCATTTATTTTTTGTTTATCCTTATTTAATATATCTATCGATTTATGGTCTAATTATATTGTCAAATTTATTAAAAAATAATTTTATAAGATTGATAAATACTATAATTATTATACAAATTTTAAGCAATATTTTTTTTATATACAATTCTCATCCAGTGCAAAATATATATTTCAATTTTATTTCAAAACATTTTGTTAAAAATAATTTACCGATTGATTATTGGGGGCTGGGTAACAAAAAAACAATAGATCATATCATCCAAAAAAACAAAAAATTTAGTATATCAAATTCAAGTTTTACACCACTTGTAAACCTTCAATTTTCAAAAAATGATAATTTTTCCTATATAGACAATATAAATTTTTTTGGAACTCAAAAGAAATTTAAAGATAGCTCAGATTACGTTTTTACTAATTACTATTATAACAAAAATCCGAAAAATATGGATAAATTTCAAATTCCAAAAGATTACAAAAGTTATTATAAGTTGATAATAAATGACATTGTTGTTAATGAGGTATTTACTAAATAATGAAGGTATTTATTTTAAAAACTGCTATTATTTTTATATTCGGTTTATTGCTTTTTAGATTTACTATTATTTCCACTATTAACGAATATGAAAATAAACTTACAAATTATACTTCATCATCTAATTTAGCAGAAGTAAAAGAAAAATTATTTGAACATATACGTGAGAATAACAATAAAAATTCAATCTTAGACCCAGAGGATGCCAAATTATTAAGTATTTTCGTTAAGAAAATTCTAAATGAATTGGATTTAAACTAATTACTATTCTTTTTTAAAAGAAGTGTAATTGCTTTGTTTAATATATTATCTTATAAGTTTATACTTTAGGTGAGATGGGTGAGTTGGTTTAAACCAGGAGTTTGCTAAACTTCCGTAGTATTTAACTATGCTACCGAGGGTTCGAATCCCTCTCTCACCGCCATTAATTAAAATAACTGTCTATTTGAACTGGCTCTTTCCGTAAAATAAATTTATATACATTTATATTTTCTAATACTCGCTGTACATAATTTCTTGTTTCCTCAAATCTTATTTGCTCTATCCAATTTATGTAAGAAATTTGACCTTTGGCTGGGTCGCCATTTACTCTTCTCCAAGTCTTAACTCTGTTAGGACCAGCATTATAGGCAGCTATAGCAAATGGAAAGATTCCATTGTAATCATTTAATAATCCATCAAAATAATAAGAGCCTAATTTTATGTTGTATTCAGGATCTTGAGTGAGTCTACTAATACTGTAAGGAAGTTTTGCCTGCTTAGCAACAATTTTTGCTGTGTATTTCATTAGTTGCATCATGCCTCTTGCACCAGCCCAACTATTAGCTTTCCTATCAAACTCACTTTCTTGTCTTATTATTGCAAGTATAATTTCTTGTTTAGGCATTTGTTTATTATTTACAACTTTAGGAGTAGATATAACTGGATAATTATATTTGTTATAAAATCTTTTTTCGTATGAAGCTTTTTTGGAAATTTGAATAGCAAAATCATATCTTTCCACTGATGTTGAAAGCTCAGCTGCTAATACTTCACTACCTTTTTCAATATTCAATTCAGCTAGATGTTTAAGAATATCTTTAGCGTATTGACTGGCATCAAGCTCGTGTAGCAATATAACATGTTTGATTAATTTATTTTTCTTAAATTCTTTTTCGTATTCTTTGTCAAAAATACTTTCATCTTTAAGTTCGAAATTTCCTCCGGGGTTTATTTTATTAAAAGCTAATTGACCGTAATAAGTCATTGGAAATTTTGAAGCTTCAGAAAAAAATTTATTAGCAGTTTCATTATCATTAAGTTGTTCATAGGATTCACCTAACCAATATGCTCCTCTAGCCAAACTTATTGGATATCCAACATTGTTATAAAAATTTTGAAAATGATTAATTGCATACTCAGGCGATTTTAGAAAGGTTAAAGCAATCCATCCAGAAAGCCATTCTGCTTCAGCAAATGATGGCCCAGATGCTAAGGAATGTTCACTTGAAACTTTATATGCGGTTTTATATCTTTTCTTATAAATTAAACTTCTGGTAACACTTTCTCGTTGTTCCCACCATTTATCAGGCCTGATCATTTGTGACTCTGTTCTGTTGGCATTTTGATAAAGAATTTCTAAAGATCCTTCAAGTCTTCCTCTTCTATTTCGCCATCTTAATCTATCAAATTCTAGTCCAGGGTCTTTTTTTAAATATTGAGGAACTTTAGCTATGGCATTGTCCACCCCATATGAATTACTCATAAGAATTTGCCTCGCGTTATATAAAGCTCTCTGATCAGTAGGTAAGTATTTAAGCATTCTTTTTAGATCCCAATACTTTCTTTCCCAAGCTAAATAGTCAGCTCTTTTAACGTGATCATCTGAAGTAAGAAATTTTTTAAATTTTGCTCTATAATACCCCAAATCATTTTTTCTTATATCTGCAGTGATCCAACCATCTTTTACTAAATCTCTTACTTTGTCATTTTTACCTTGTTCTAAATAAGCTTCGGCTAATTTTATTTTTCCTAACCCACCTAATGGAGGATATTTTTCAAACCAATTAATTATTGATGTAGGTGAGTTATTTCTTAAATATATTTTTTCTTCAGCCAAATATCTAATTCTGTTAATCCTTGGATAATAATCATTTTGTTCAATAAATTTTTTATATTCATTAAATGAAGCGCCATTTCGTGTTGTCTTTAAGTGCATCCACGTAATTAATTTACGAAATTCATTATCTTTGACCTTTTGTGAAGTTTTTAAAGCACTATTCCATTTTTTTTGTTTAATAAAAGAAATAGTTTCTTTCGCTTTTTCAAAATCTTTTTTATTCAGTACTTTTGATGTTTTAATTTCTTTTTTTGATACCTTGTACGTAATTGGTTTTTTTTTCGGTAAGACAAATACTGTAAAATTTTTTTCTAACTGTTTTTTATCATCTTCTACAATTTTTGTCCCTGATGGCTCTTTTTTTTCGACCTGTTTTGTTTTTTCGTCATCCGGTTTTTTTAGCGTCGGTTTTGGTACAGGCAGATTTCTATTTATATCTTTTTGAACTTCCTGTTGACTTTTTTTAAAAATTGATGGTTTTTTCTGCGGAAATAGAAAATTAGTTTCTGGATAAACAGCGTTAATGTTTGAAAATGATAATAAAAATACTAGACTAATTAATCTATTAAGCATAAGTTTAAGGATATCTATCTTATATTATTTTATGCTTAAAGGATCAATTGTTGCATTAATTACACCATTTAAAAATGATAAACTTGACGAAGATACATACAGGAAATTAATAAATTATCACTTAGTTAATGGTACTAATGGAGTCGTGCCTGGAGGCACTACTGGAGAATCACCTACTTTATCTCATACTGAACACAAAAAAATAATAGAAATTGCTGTTAGTGAGTGTAAAGGTAAAATACCTATCGTTGCAGGGACAGGCTCAAACTCTACAGATGAGGCAGTTGATCTATCAAAATTTGCAGAAAAAGCTGGATCAGATGCTTTATTAGTAGTTACTCCTTATTACAACAAACCAACTCAAGAAGGACTTTATCAGCACTACAAAAAGATCAATGATAGCGTTGGTATACCAATCATTATTTATAATATTCCATCAAGATCGGTTATAGATATGACGGTTGATACAATGGCAAAATTATATGAGCTTAAAAATATTGTTGGGGTGAAAGATGCTACTGGTGATTTAAATAGGGTTGATCAGCAACTAAAAACGATGGGTAAAGATTTTATTCAACTAACAGGAAATGATGATAACGCTTTAGAATTTAATAAAAGAGGTGGAGTGGGTGCTATAGGTGTTACTGCAAATATAGCAGCTAAACTATCCTCTGAATTTCAAAAAGCCTGTAAGGAAAATTTTAATAAAGCTATTGAGCTAGATAAAATTCTTCAACCTTTACATTCATCACTTTTCATTGAGAGCAACCCTTCTCCAGTTAAATATGCAGCTTCATTGCTTAAAATGTGCGAGCCGACTGTAAGATTGCCATTAGTAGAAATAAGAGAGGAAACCAAAAAAAAAGTATCTGAGGCTCTTAAAGTAGCAAAATTACTTTAATGAAACAAAATTCAATTCCTGGAAAAAAAATAATTTGTTTGAATAGAAAAGCTAATTTTAATTATTTTTTTATGGAAATTATCGAGGCTGGTATTGCTTTGAAAGGATCTGAGGTAAAATCGCTACGAGATGGCAAAGGAAGTATCGCTGATGCGTATGCTTTAGATAATAACGGAGAAATATATTTAATTAATTCACATATACCCCTTTATAGACAGTCTTCGTATAACAATCATAATCCAAAAGGTGATAGAAAATTACTCCTTAAAAAAAAAGAAATTAATAAGTTAATTGGCCGTATAAACCAAGATGGTCTAACACTAGTTCCAACAAAAATGTATTTTTTAAAAGGAAAAGTTAAAGTTGAATTAGCAGTAGCAAAAGGAAAAAAACTTTATGATAAAAGACATGTAAAAAAAACAAGAGACTGGAATAGAGAAAGAGCAAGATTGTTAACTAAAAATAATAAATGATTCATCTAAACTTAGGCTCAAATTTAGTTTCAGATTTTGGATCAAAATCTACAAATATTCTAATTGCCGTTGATCTTCTTAGTCAAAAAAAATTAAAGATAAAAAAAATTTCAAATTTTTATGAAACACCTTCGTATCCAAATCAAAAACTGCCTAAATTTCTAAATATTGGTATATACGCAAATTACGAATATAATTATCTTAAATTACTTAAAGAAATACACTTTATTGAGAAAAAATTAGGAAGAGTAAGAAAAAAAAAAAATGAACCAAGAATTATTGATATTGATATTATAGATTTTAAAGGATTAGTTATTAATACAAAAAAATTGACATTACCGCATCCAAAGTCACATTTAAGAAATTTTGTCCTATATCCAATTTTTCAGATTGATCCTAATTGGACACATCCAATATTAAAGCAAAATGCCCGATTTTTAATAAATAAATTAAGTCAAAAATCTAGGATTGAGATTACAAGATTGCGTAAAAATGTTAATATTCAAACATGATTAATAATAATGAATTAATTGATAAAATAAAATCTTACAACAGATTTCTAAATTCTGAATCTTTAAAAAAAGCTTACAGTTTTGCGATGGAAGCTCATCAAAATCAAAAAAGAGAAGAAGGTGTTCCATATATTATACACCCAGTAGCTGTCGCTAAAATATTAACTGAACTTAAACTTGATAGCGCTACAATTACAACTGGTTTACTACATGACACTATTGAAGACACTAATGTTACTTATGAAACTGTTAAAAAGGAATTTGGTGAAGAAGTAGCTAATTTAGTTGAAGGCGTCACAAAAATTTCTGCGTTAGAAGATCAAGCATCAAGTGACTCAAAAGCTGAAAATTTTAGAAAATTAATATTAGCTACCTCAAAAGATATAAGAGTTTTACTAGTAAAATTAGCAGATAGATTACACAACATGAGGACCATAGAATTTGTAAAAGATAAGGAAAAAATCATAAGAAAAGCAAAAGAGACAATGGAAATTTATGCTCCACTAGCTGACAGAATGGGTATGAACCGTATACGAGATGAATTAGAAGACCTCTCATTCTCTGTTTTAAATAAACCAGCAAGAGATTTAATTATTAAAAGGCTCAATTTTATAAAAAACAATAAACAAGATACATTTAAAACCATTTCACATGAGTTGATAGAAATATTAAAAAAAAATGGAATTATTGCAACAATCACTGGTAGAGAAAAGACACCTTTTTCAATTTGGAGAAAAATACAAAATAAGAAAATATCTTTAGAACAATTAACTGATATCATAGGATTTAGAGTAATAGTTAACACTGTTGAAGATTGTTACAAAACATTAGGAATTTTCCACAGCAGATTTTCTACTATTCCAGGTAAGTTTAAGGATTATATCTCAACACCTAAAATAAACAAATATAAATCTATACATACGGCAGTTATTGGCCCTAAAAAGAGTAGGATCGAAATTCAGATAAGAACTCATGATATGCATGAATTTGCACAAAGGGGTATAGCTTCACATTGGAAATATAAATCATCAGAAAAATTTTCAGAACTTTCATGGAAAGAGTATGACTGGTTAAGAGATCTTGTTGAAATTATCGAAGCTGGTACAAGTCCAGAACATTATTATGAGTTTACTAAACTTCAAATGTTTCAAGAAAATGTATTTTGTTTTACACCTAAAGGAGCTGTTATTAAATTACCAAAAAAAGCGACTCCTATAGACTTTGCTTACGCCGTTCATACAAAAGTTGGAAATAGCGCAATAGGTTGCAGCATAAATGGAAGCAATGCAACATTACAAACTATTTTAAAGAATGGAGACTTAGTAAACATTGAAACATCAAAAAATGCTTCACCCTCATTACATTGGTTATCATCATCTACTACTGGTAAAGCACGTTCAGCCATAAGAAGATATTGGCAAGATAAATCTACAGAATCATCAAAAGAAAGTAAAAAAAACTATACGAGCACAATTGAGGTTGACTTACCTCACAAACCAGGGGTTTTAGGACACATAACCTCTCTTATAGGCCTTAATAAGGGAAATATCATAAATTTAGAAATAATTAAGAGGCATAAAGAACATTTAACTTTTTCTTTCGATTTACAAATTAAAGATTTGAAAAATTTCACAAACTTGATAAGTCAAATAAAGCAAAGTAATTTAAATTTTAAAATTATTCGACACAAACAGAAAAAAAATGCTTTCATTAGAAGAATCTTTGAAAATTTTAAAAGAAACTAATGCACTTTTAGAGGGGCATTTCATTTTGACATCTGGACTACATAGTCCAAAGTATGTTCAATGCGCTCAACTTATGAGCAAACCAGATAAAGCTGAAAAAATTTGTTTGTCTCTATCTGAAAAAATTAATAACGAATTTGAAAATTTTGATTTAATTTTATCACCGGCAATGGGAGGCATTGTAATTGGTTACGAAATAGGAAGGATACTTAAAAAAGAGACTATTTTTACAGAGAGAGTTAATGGTAAATTCAATTTAAGAAGAGATTTTTTAATTAAAAAAAATCAAAATATATTAATTGTTGAAGATGTAATAACCACTGGTAAATCAAGCCTAGAATGTGCTCAACTAGTCAAAGATTTTGATGCAAATGTAATAGGATATGCATGTTTAATAGACAGATCTAATGGAAAATCTTTAATAAATAAAAAAATAGTGGCTCAAGTTAAATTAGATATACCTACGTACAAAGCAGATAGTTTACCAGACTCACTAAAATCTTTAAAAGCAGTAAAACCCGGAAGTAGAAATCTTTAATGTCGAGAATTAGACTTGGAGTTAATATCGATCATGTTGCTACCGTTAGAAATGCAAGGGGAGAGATATATCCTAAACCAATTAGAGCTGCTTTGTTAGCTCAGAAAATGGGAGCTGACTCGATTACTGTTCATTTAAGAGAGGATAGAAGACATATTAATGATAAAGATCTAAAAGAGATAAAATCAAAATTAAAAATCCCATTAAATCTTGAGATAGCTGCAACAAGAGAAATGCTTCAAATAGCCTTAAAAAGAAAACCAAAATTTATTTGTATAGTACCTGAAAAGCGACAAGAAATAACAACAGAAGGAGGTCTTAATTTAAATTACAAAAAAAATTTTTTGAACAAAATGATTAAAAAATTAAAAAAAAATAAATCTAGAGTTAGTTTATTTATTGAACCAAGCGTAAGAGATATCAAGTTATCCAAGTTTTTAAATGCAGATTGTGTTGAAATTCATACAGGTAAATTATGTAATCTGATTAATAAAAATAAAGAATATAAAAAAGAAATTTTAAAAATAAAACAAGCAGTTGATTTAGGTATTAGTTTAGGCTTAGAAGTTCATGCAGGGCATGGTCTCACTTTTAAATCTGCTAAAATATTGTCAAAAGTAAGAGGAATTAAAGAGTTCAATATTGGACATTTTTTAATTGGGGAGTCCATCTTCAATGGTATTGGCAATACAATAAAAAAATTTAAAAAATCTATTAAATAATGAAAATATTTGGAATAGGTACAGATATTGTCAAAGTAAGTAGAGTAAAAAAAACATTACAAAAAAAAACTGTTATAAATAGATTGTTTAATAAAAATGAAATTCTAAAATGCAACAGAACACAAAAAACAAATAATTGTTATGCAAAAAGATTTGCTGCTAAGGAAGCTTTTGCTAAAGCATTAGGCACAGGTATTTCAAAGGGTATAAATTTCAATGAGATTATTATTTTAAATGAAAAAAATGGAAAACCTTTTATAAAACTTATAGCTAATACTAAAAAAATTGTCGAAAAAAAGTTAAAAAAAAAGAAATATAAGATTTCGCTTTCATTAACTGATGAAGAAAGTTATGCCGTTGCTTTTGTGACTATATCTTTATGAAAAATAAAAAATTAATTACTACAGTTATTGACAATATAAAAACTTTATTCTGGGCTTTATTAATTGCAATTTTAATCAGATCTTTAATTGTTCAACCTTTTTATATTCCTTCATCGTCGATGGAACCAACTCTTCTTGTAGGTGACAGAATATTTGTTACAAAATTTTCTTATGGCTATAGCAAACATTCATTCCCGTTTAGTCCAAATTTTTCAAATAATCGTTTTTTCTCTAAAAAACCAAAACAAGGTGATTTAGTAGTTTTTAAAACTCCTGCTGACAATAGAACTGATTATATTAAAAGACTGATAGGACTACCTGGCGATGAAATACAATTTATAAATGGAAATTTACTCATTAACGGAAAAAAAGTGATAAGAGAGAAGACTGTATCGAATGAATTTATCAGGTGTGGTAATTTTATTGTAAATTCTGTGACTTATCTTGAAACATTACCCAACGGCATCAAACATTTAGCAACATATAATCGTGATGGAACTTTACAAAACACTAACCTGTATAAAGTTCCAGATCACCATTACTTTTTAATGGGGGATAATCGCGACTGCTCAAAAGATAGTAGATTTTTAAATGAAGTAGGTTACGTTACTGAACAAAATTTAGTTGGAAAGGCAAAAATAATTTTTTTTTCAAATGATACAAATATAAGTAGTTTACTAAAAATATGGAATATAAGTAAATCTTTTAGAGCCGAAAGAACCTTTAAAGGATTAAAGTGAACATAATTATAAAAGAATTTGAGGATAAAATTAAGTATTCATTTAAAAATAAAAAATTATTACACCAATCTTTTATTCATAAAAGTTATGATAATATCACAAATAATGAAAAACTAGAATTTCTTGGTGATAGAGTTTTAGGTTTGATTATTTCAAAAAAATTACTTGAAAAATTTCCAAATGAAAAAGAGGGGATAATTGATAAAAAGTTTGCAAATCTTGTAAATAAAAAAACGTGTATAGATATCGCAAAAAAATTAAATATTAAAAAATATTTATATTTAGGTGAGTCTCATAAGAATTTAGATCGATCTTTGGATAAAATAATCAGCGATTGTTTAGAAGCAATTGTGGGAGCAATATACTTAGACTCTAGCATCAAATTTGCTGAAAAATTTGTCTTGAGTAATTGGAATAGTTACATTGACAAGTCAAATATTACTCTTATTGACTCAAAAACAAAATTACAAGAATATAGTTTGAAAAAATTTAAAATATTACCCAAATATACCTTTTTTAAAAAAACAGGGCCACAGCATCAGCCAATTTTTAAAACCCAAGTAGAAATACCAAAATCAAAAAAAATATTAGGCACAGGTACTTCTAAAAAAAATTCTCAGCAAGATGCTGCAGAAAAATTACTTAAAATTTTAAATATATGAATTGGGAAGGTGAATGTTATTTAATATCTAAAAAAAAATTTAGAGAAAACGCAAATATAATTAACGTATTTTCACAATCAAAAGGAAAAATCTCGGGTGTAGTATATGGCGGAACCTCTAGAAAAATAAGAAATTATCTTCAATTAGCCAATAAACTGTTCATTGTACATAATATTAAAAATGAGAATAAAATTGGTTATTTTAAAACAGAACTAATAAGACCAATTTCACCTATTTATTTCGATGATAAAAGAAGAACGACAGCATTAATTTCATTATGCTCAATATTAAATACTTTATTACCTGAGTCACAGCCTAATATAAATATATATCAATCGTTTGAAAAATTTATTGATTCTTTAAAGTTAGATAATTGGATAATTTTATTCATATTTTTTGAATTAAATCTAATAAAAGAATTAGGATATGACTCAAACCTTAGTCAGTTTATAAATGAAACTCCATCTCAATCAGGAATTAAAAAAATAAAAATTGATAATATAAATTATGATATTCCAGAATATTTAATTTTGAAAAAGATACCGAAAATTATTGATAAAAAAATAGTAAAGATATCCCTAAATTTTACCAGAAGTATAATTCAAAATAAATTTTTTACTCCAAATAATTTAACTTTTCCAAAGTCACGTATTCTTTTAGAAAATTATTTTTCTTAATTATTTAATTTTTTAGCTAGATCTAGAGCGAAATAAGTAACAATGGCACATGCACCAGCTCTTTTAAAAGCAAGTAAACTTTCGATTATTGCGTTATCATCAATTAAATTTTTATTAATACCGCTTTTTATCAAACTATATTCACCGGAAACTTGATAAGCAACTACTGGCACCTTAAATTGATTTTTTATTTTGCTTATTACATCTAAATAAATCATCCCAGGCTTAACCATAATCATATCAGCTCCTTCTTTTATATCTAAACCTACTTCTCTGAAAGACTCTGTTATATTCCTATAGTCCATTTGATAAGTTTTTTTATCTTTTTTTAATTTAGATTTACTACCCACAGCATCCCTAAATGGACCATAAAAATTAGATGCATACTTTACAGCGTAGGACAAAATACTCACATTCTTAAAATTATTTTTATCTAAAGCTTTTCTTATCTCTCCGATTCTTCCATCCATCATATCTGATGGTGCTATGATATCACATCCCATTTTAGCTTGAAGTATGGCCTGCTTAATTAAAATCTTTATGGTCTCATCATTATCAATTTCGTTATTTATTAAAATACCATCATGTCCATGGGATGTGTAAGGATCTAAAGCAACATCACACATTACTCCTATCTCAGGAAATCTAGATTTAATTAGCCTAAGACTCTTACATATCAAATTATTTGGACTCAAAGCTTCGGACCCATTAATATTTTTTTTATTATTAGGTGTAAAAGGAAAGAGCGCTACCGCTGGTATTTTGAATTTTTTTACTTTGGATAAAATTATTGCTAATTTATCAACTGTATATCTGTTGACTCCAGGCATGGATTTAATAGACTCGACTTTATTTTTTCCTTCCCTAACAAAAATAGGTAAAATAAGATCATTGCTAGATATTGCATTTTCCGATACCAGGTTTCTTATCCAACTTGATTTTCTTAATCTTCTGAGTCTGGTTTTAGGGAAAGAACCTATAATTTTCATGTAAAGCCTTGATTATTTATAATGTAATGCGATAAATATTATTATAACATTGCTTAGTGTATTTTAATTATTAATTATGAGCAATATAAAACTAAATGCCCTATTTAAAACTGTATGTATTGCCTCAGATCACGCAGGTTATAATCTTAAAGAGTCAATTAAAGATCATCTTATTGATAAAAATATTTCTATTTATGATCTTGGACCTCACACTTCAGTCTCTGTAGATTATCCTGATTTTGCAAAAAGAGTGGCAAACAGAGTTAAATCAAAAAAAAGTGATATTGGGATTTTGGTCTGTGGTTCCGGGACTGGAATGGCTATGTGTGCTAATAAGATCAAAAAAGTAAGAGCTGCAGTATGTTATAACGAAAAGTCAACAAAATTGTCTAGACAACATAATAATGCTAATATATTAACTTTAGGAGCAAGATTAACAAAAAAAAAATTGTGCTTAAAATTAGTGGATATATTTTTAAGAACAAGATTTGATGGGGGCAGACACTTAAGGAGAGTTAAAAAAATATAACAATGTCAATTGCAATAAAATTAAATAAATATCTTAATAGTTTTTTTAAACTTAAACTAAAAGACGCTGATAAAGAACTTTACGATTCTATTGAAAGTGAATTTATTAGACAGCAAAATCATATAGAATTAATTGCATCAGAAAATATTGTCTCAAAAGCTGTACTTGAAGCTCAAGGCTCAGTTCTGACAAACAAATATGCTGAAGGATATCCTGGAAAAAGATATTACGGCGGTTGTGAACACGTGGATATTTCAGAAAATTTAGCTATTGAAAGAGCGAAAGAATTGTTCAACTGTAAATTTGCTAATGTTCAACCCCATTCAGGTGCTCAAGCCAATGGAGCAGTTTATCTTGCCTTATTAAAGCCTGGAGATACAACTCTTGCAATGAGTTTAAATTCTGGAGGACATTTAACTCACGGGGCTAAACCAGCTCAATCTGGAAAATGGTTTAATGCATTACACTACGAAGTAGAAAAAGAAACTGGCTTAATAGATTATAAAAATGTTGAGAGGCTTGCTGTCGATCATAAACCAAAACTTATAATAGCTGGAGGGAGCGCTTATTCGAGAATAATTGATTTTAAAAAGTTTAGAGAAATTTGTGATAAAGTCGGAGCATATTTGCTCGTCGACATGGCCCATTTTTCAGGTTTAGTTGCAGGTGGAGCTTATCCAAATCCAACAAAATATGCTGACGTAGTAACCTCCACAACCCATAAAGTTCTTAGAGGGCCACGAGGTGGAATAATATTAACAAACAGAGAAGATTTAATCAAAAAATTTAATAGTGCAATATTTCCTGGTCTTCAAGGAGGACCTTTGATGCATGTAATAGCTGCTAAAGCGGTTTGTTTTAAAGAAGCTTTGTCAGATGATTTTAAAGACTATACTAAGAATGTTATCAATAATGCTAAAGTGTTGTCTGATAGACTTAAAGATAAAGGATTCAAAATTTTTTCTGGAGGAACAGATACTCATTTAATGTTGTTAGATTTAAGAGATTTTGGAGTTACAGGTAAAGATGCTCAAGCATCATTAGGAAGAGCCAATATTACATGTAACAAGAACGGAATACCATTCGATAGTGAAAGTCCAATGATAACTTCAGGTATTAGATTAGGAACACCAGCTTGCACTACACGTGGTTTTGGACCTGAAGAATTTAAGTTAATTGCAGATTTGATATCAAAGGTAATTCAAGGTCTAAGTAAAAATAAAGAAGATAACTCCAAAGTAGAAAAGGAAGTTCAAAAAGAAATAATTGAACTTTGCTCATCTTTTCCTATATATAGTAGTTAAAAGATTTATGCTTTGTCCATTTTGTAGAGAAAAAGACACATCAGTAGTTGACTCCAGACCTACAGAGGATGGTACAGCAATCAGAAGAAGAAGATTATGTGGATGTGATAGAAAAGAAAGATTTACAACTTTTGAAAGAGTTCAATTTCAAGAATTAACTGTAATTAAAGGTAATGGAAAAAGAGAACCCTTTGACAGAGATAAAATTTCAAAATCTATAAGAATAGCGACAAGGAAAAGACCAATAGATTCTGATACTATTGAAAAATTTATTTCAAAAATTGTAAGAAATCTTGAAGGGCTAGGTGAAAGTGAAATACCAACACCAACCATAGGAAAATATATTATGGAAGGTCTTTCGTCCTTAGATAAAGTTGCCTATGTTCGTTTCGCTTCTGTTTACAAAAATTTTAAAGAAGCGAGAGATTTTGAAGAATTTGTAGGTAATTTAGATGAAAAAAAGTCATAGTTTTTATTCAAAATTAGCTTTCAATTTAGCAGAAAATCACCTAGGACAAACAGCAGAAAACCCATCAGTTGGATGCGTAATAGTTAAGAATGACTCAGTAATAAGTTCAGGTGTTACCTCAATAAATGGTAGACCTCACGCTGAATATAATGCTTTAAACAAAAATCTAAATTTTTCTAAATCAACAATGTATTTAACTCTAGAGCCTTGTACACACTATGGACTTACACCTCCATGCACTGACATTATAAAAAGAAAAAAAGTAAAAAATATATTTTATTGCTTTGAAGACTTAGATAAACGAACTCATAAAAAAGCCAAAAAAGTATTAGGTAAATCAAATATAAAACTTAAAAAAGTAGATGTTTTTAACAATTTTTATAAGAGTTACTATTTAAATAAGCTTAAAAATCTTCCATTAATTGATGCTAAAATAGCTATATCTAAAGATTTTTTTACTATAAATAAAAAAAAAAAATGGATAACGAACACAAGATCAAGAAAAGTATCTCATTTATTAAGATCAAAGTATGACAGTATTATTTCAACCTCAAAATCGATTAATATAGATAATTCATTGCTTAACTGTCGTATAAAGGGATTAAATAATAATAAACCAAATTTAATTATTATTGATGTAAATTTAAATTTAAAAAAAAAATTAAAACTATTTAAGATATCACAAAAAAGAAAAGTTTATATCTTTACAGCTAGTAAAAATGGAAAAAAAATAACGTATTTTAAAAAAAAAGGAATAAAAATAATCAATATAGATAAATTGGAATCTAAAATTGATTTCTTAAATTTATTAAAAAAAATTTATAAATTAGGAGTAAATAGAGTTCTTGTAGAGACTGGACTAACTTTTTTAAATAAGTTATTTAAATACAAAATGATAAATGATCTATTTTTCTTTCAGTCTAACGAAAAATTAAGAAATCTTGGCAAAAACAATTCAAGTAACAGTTTTATAAAAAAACTAAAACTTAATAATAAGATCAATGTTAATTTAAAAAATGATAGTCTTTACAAAATTAGAATTAATTAATGTTTAATGGCATAATTTATAATATTGGAAAAATCGTATTTCTTGATAAAAATAAGAAGAGTATAAAATTAGGAATTAAATCTAGTTTATTACTAAAAAAAAAAGAAATAGGTTCTTCGATAAGCTGTAATGGTGTTTGTTTAACGGTCACTAAAATTCAAAAAAACATTATCTTCTTTTTTGTATCAAACGAAACTATCAAAAGATCTAATCTTAAAGATTTAAAGATTGGACATGAGGTCAATTTAGAAAAATCTTTAGTGTATGGACAAAAAATTTCAGGACATTTTATCCAGGGCCATGTCGATACGACCGCAAAAGTTAAAAAAATATCAATTATAGATAAAACCTGGAATTTAAAATTAGAGATAATAAATAAGAATCTTATAAAGTTTATTGAAGAAAAAGCTTCGATTTCAATTAATGGTGTTTCTCTAACAATCTCTAAAATATCAAAAAAATATTTTTTTTTAAATATAATCCCACATACTTTAAAACTTACTAACTTAAAAAATTTAAAATCTAATGATTTAGTAAATGTTGAGTTAGATATATTCGGAAAATATATCTATAAATATTCTATATAGGCAATATGTATAACAATAAATTTTCTTCAATATCTTCAATTTTAAAGGATGCCAAAAAAGGAAAAATGTTCATTTTGGTAGATGATAAAAATAGAGAAAATGAAGGAGATTTAGTAATTCCCGGATCGAAATGTAACTCAAAAATTATAAATTTTATGGCTAAACATGGCAGAGGATTAATTTGTTTAGCTTTAACAAAAAAACAAATTGAAAAATTAAAGCTACCCCTAATGTCGCAAATTAATAGATCTAGAATGCAAACAGCCTTCACAGTTTCCATTGAAGCTAAAAAAGGTATTTCAACTGGAATCTCAGCCTTTGATAGAGCGAGAACCATTAAAGTGGCTATTAATCCTAAATGCAGGAGAACTGATTTAGTCTCTCCAGGTCATGTTTTCCCTTTGGTGGCGAGAAATGGTGGTGTATTAGAAAGAGCAGGTCATACGGAGGCATCAGTAGATATTTCAAAATTATCAAAATTAAATCCAAGTTCAGTAATTTGCGAGGTAATGAATGAAGACGGAAGAATGGCAAGATTAGATGATTTAGTAAAGTTTTCAAAAAAGCATAAGATCAAAATTGCATCTATTGATGATTTAATTGCACATAGATTAAAATTTGAAAAGTTAGTTTATAAAATTTACTCAAAAAATTTTAATACTAATACATTAAAAGATACTCAGTTAAGTGTGTTTAAAAACAAGCTAAATAATTTAGAGAGCTATGTTTTTTCAAAAGGTAAATTTTCCAAAAATAAACCAATTCCAACTAGAGTTTTATCGAAAATCATAATTAAAAAAAATTTGTTTAACGATAGACAAATAAAAAAAACATTAAAAGTAATGGCAAAATTTAAAAAATTTATTTTAGTAATTATAAATAGTCCGATTTTAAAAGATAAAAAGAATACAGATTTAACGTTGCGTTATTATGGAATTGGAGCTCAAATTCTTAAGGAATTTAATGTAAAAAATATGATTTTAATTTCACGTAGTAAAAAAAAACTTATTGCACTCGAAGGATTTGGTCTTAGAATTTCAAAACAAATAATAATAAAATGAAAAAAATTTTAATTATAAATGCAAACTATTATAAGAAAGTAACTACTAAACTTTTAACCAGTACTGTTAAAATACTAAAAAAAAGGGGGATTAGGATAAATTTAGCAGTTGTTCCTGGTGTATTTGAAATTCCGATAACAATAAGAAAAAATATAAAAAAATTTGATGCTTTTATTGCTATTGGATGTGTTATCAAAGGTGATACCCCGCATTTTGATCTAATTTGTAAATCTTCTTTCTACTCAATATCGATGTTGAGTATTATTTATAATAAACCTATTGGTAATGGGATAATAACTGCTTTAAACAAAAAACAAGCTTTACAAAGATGTGGAATAATTAAATCCAAAAAAAAAAATAAAGGATTAGAAGCTGCATTAGCAGTTTTATCAGTATTAAAAAATGGTAATAAAAAAATCTAAAAATCCTTCACCAAGAATTAAAATAATTCAAAAAATTTATAATGCTTTATTAAATCCAAATGAAGAAATTGACTACCCAAAAAATCAGTATAAGAAATTTATTAAAGATGTAGTTTCTGGAACTTTGGAAAGAATAGATTTAATTGAGGAAACTATAAATAATAATTTAAAGGATGATATAAATCTAAAAAAAACTGATAAATTACTCAAAATAATATTATTTGCTGCAATTTTTGAGCTGTTGTTTAAACACAATAATCCAAAAAAGGTTATTATTAGTGAATACTTGTTAGCATCTGAGTATTTTTTAGAAAAAGTTCAAATTGGTTATTTAAATGCTATTTTAGATAAAATTGCTAAAGTAATAAGAAAAGGTGAATAAAACACAAAAAAAAATGTAACTTTAGCTTGCGTTTTTAAACTTTATTTGGCATTTATCCTGGTATTGAAATGACAAATTATTTAGAACTTCTTTATTTAATTTCTTTTACTGGCATAATAGCTGTAGCGTATAGTTACTTATTATCTGGGCAAATTATTTCAGCAAATCCTGGTAACGCTAAAATGCAAGAAATTGCAGAAGCAATACAGATTGGTGCTAAAGCATATTTAAATAGACAGTATAAAACGATAGCGGTAGTGGGTGTAATAGTTCTAGCAATAGTCACTTATTTTTTTAATTATTTAGTAGGTTTAGGATATTTCATTGGTGCTTTTTTATCAGGTGTAGCTGGATATGTAGGAATGCTAATTTCAGTAAAAGCAAATGTTAGAACCGCAGAAGCATCTAGAAAAAGCTTACAATCTGGTTTAACGATCGCATTTAAATCTGGAGCTATAACAGGCTTATTAGTCGCAGGACTAGCCTTATTGGCTATCACTCTTTACTACATTATATTAATTAATCTTAAAGTTGATAATCGTGAAATAATTAATGCGTTGGTCGCTTTAGGTTTTGGAGCGTCGTTAATTTCAATTTTCGCAAGACTAGGTGGTGGAATTTTTACTAAAGGAGCTGACGTTGGAGCAGATTTAGTAGGTAAAGTTGAAGCTGGAATTCCAGAAGATGATCCTAGAAATCCAGCTGTAATAGCTGATAACGTTGGTGATAACGTCGGAGATTGCGCAGGTATGGCAGCTGACTTATTTGAAACTTATGCGGTTACTATAGTGGCAACAATGGTTTTAGCTTCTATATTCTCCCCTCAAGATTATAATTTAATGGTTTATCCTTTAGCAATTGGTGGTTCTTGTATTATTACTTCAATCGTAGGTACATGGTTCGTAAAACTAGGAAAAAACAAAAGTATTATGGGTGCTCTCTATAAAGGATTTATAGTTACTGCCATAACTTCCTTAATTATAATGTATCCAGTAACAGAAAAACTTATTGGATTAGATAATGGCTACAACAATAATTCTGGTGCTTCATTCTCTGGTTTTGATCTTTACTTGTGTGGAGTAGTCGGCTTTGTCATCACTGGTTTATTAATTTGGGTTACAGAGTATTATACAGGTACAGATTATAGACCTGTAAAAACTGTTGCGAAATCTTCAACAACGGGTCATGGAACTAATGTTATTCAAGGATTGGCTATATCTATGGAAGCCACAGCAATTCCTGCATTAATAATTGTTGCTGGGATTTTATATACCAATAGTTTGGCTGGACTTTACGGTATTGCTATAGCAGTAACTGCAATGTTAGCTCTAACAGGAATGGTTGTTGCCTTAGATGCATATGGACCAGTTACTGATAATGCTGGAGGTATAGCAGAGATGTCTAAACTTCCGAAAAATGTAAGAAAAACAACTGATGCACTAGATGCAGTTGGAAATACTACTAAAGCAGTAACAAAAGGTTATGCAATTGGTTCTGCTGGGTTAGGAGCATTGGTGCTTTTTGCAGCTTATACTGAAGACATAAAGTATTTCTCAAATGTTAAAAATTCAGCTCTAGAGGGTGTAAATGTAACTTTTGATTTATCGAATCCATTTGTTGTTGCAGGTTTATTAATAGGAGGTATGTTACCCTATCTTTTTGGATCAATGGGAATGCAAGCTGTTGGAAGAGCAGGTGGGTCAGTGGTTATTGAGGTAAGAAGACAGTTTAAAAAAATTCCTGGCATAATGAAAGGCAAGAGAAAACCAGACTATGGCAAGCTAGTCGATTTATTGACTAAGGCAGCAATAAAAGAAATGATATTACCATCACTACTTCCAGTTTTATCACCGATAATACTTTATTTTATTATATTACAAATTGGTGGTTTAGAAGCAGCCTTATCCTCACTAGGAGCAATGCTACTTGGAGTGATAGTAACAGGATTATTTGTTGCAGTTTCTATGACCGCTGGCGGCGGGGCTTGGGATAATGCAAAAAAATATATTGAAGATGGAAATTTTGGTGGCAAAGGATCAGAGGCACATAAATCAGCAGTTACGGGAGATACTGTCGGAGATCCTTATAAAGACACAGCTGGACCGGCTGTCAATCCAATGATAAAAATAACAAATATTGTAGCGTTGTTATTATTAGCAGTTATAGCTCATTAGATCTATTTTCTATTCCTATACATTTTTTGTTGGATACTTTGTAAGAATTTTTGGACAAAACTTTTTTGCGATAACTCATTTTCAGTTATATCCTCTGAGAATTCAATTTTATTTAGCTTTTCCTTATTGTAAAAATTTTTTTTTGAAAGAACTCCATACTTATCAAAATTGAGCACTAAAACATTGTTTTCTTTTAGCACATGGTCCCCCAATTTATGATATTTACCTTTAGCAATAATTCTTTCTAGATATATCCAAGAATTATCAGTATTTTCATCTTTAATGTGAGGCTGACCCATAACTCTTATTACGTCATTTTTATTTGATTTATTTAAGGTTAATTTATTTGACCGATTTTCTAAATATAAAATACCGTGCGTTTTTAATGGTTCTTGTAATTGACATCCAAGTAAACTAATGGAAATAATGAAAAATAATATTAAAATAATATGATTTTTAATACGAATAAGCATACATCTACTTTGTATAATACTTTACTTAGTTTATCTAGAAACATTTTCTTCTATAAAGATTTAAAATTTAAGGATAATTTTGAGTCCAGGGTTTATTTAATGTTTATCCATTTTTCAATTATGATGATTATTTTTAAAAAAAAAGGAAAAAAATTCGATCAAAAATCATATGACTCACTTTTTTTCAATATAGAAAACAATTTAAGAGAATTGGGATTTGGAGATGTATCAGTAAATAAAAAAATGAAAGATTTAAATAAGTTATTATATGATATTTTACTAAAAATTAATAAAAATGAAAAAAAAGGCTTCGAAGTAAATGAAAAAATAATATTTAAGTATTTCAAAGAATTTAATGATCAAAAAAATGCCAAATTCAATGATTTTGAAAGATATTTTACTAATTTTTATAATTTTTGTTTTGAATTATCTCTTGATAATATGATAAGAGATGCATTAAAATTTGATAATTATGGCTGTACCTAAAAGAAAAACCTCTTATTCAAAAAAAAAAATGAGAAGATCTCATCATAAGATTTCCTCTGTTAATATTGTCGAGGATAAAAAGAGTGGTGAATATAAATTGTCTCATCACATAGATCTTAAATCCGGATATTATAACGGAAAGAAGATCCTAGATATTTAATAAATTAAAATGACTAAAAAAATAACTATTGCAATTGATGCAATGGGTGGTGAAAACGCACCACACAAAACCATAAAAGGAGCATGTTTATTTTTAAAAAAATATAACAATCATAATGATTTCACATTAAATTTATTCGGTGATAAAGAAAAAATTAAAAATGAATTAATAAAAGAAAATGCTGATCTTTCTAATATAAAAATTTTTCATTCAGACTCTGTTATATCTGATGAAGAAACACCTTTGACCGCAATCAAAAATTCTAAAAATACAAGTATGTGGAATTCCATTAAATCTCAATTAGATAGAGAGTCGGATATTAGTTTATCTGCGGGCAACACAGGAGTTCTTTTGGTTATATCAAGAATGATTTTAAAAATGATGAATGATGTTAATAAGCCTGCTCTTGCTGGTTTATGGCCAAATAAAAAGGGTATGAATGTTGTTTTAGACTTAGGAGCTAATATAGAGTGTAACGAACAAAATTTAGTAGATTTTGCTGAATTAGGTTCTGCTTTATATAAGTCACTTTATGACAACAAAGCATTTGTTGCACTTTTAAATATAGGCTCAGAAGAAATTAAAGGAACTGAAATATTAAAAAGCGCATATAAAAAGCTTAATAACTTGAGTAATGAAAATAACTTCATATTCAATGGATATATTGAAGGCAATCAAATAATGAACGGCGATAGTAATGTAATTGTTACAGATGGTTTTACAGGAAATGTAGCTCTTAAAACAGCAGAGGGTACAGCTAAATTCATAACTGATAATCTGAGACAATCTTTGACTCAAAACATTTTTTCAAAGATATCACTAATTTTTTCCTATTTTTCTTTAAAAAAGTTCAAAGATCGTTTAGATCCAAGAAAATATAATGGAGCAATATTTCTTGGATTAAATGGCCCGGTGGTAAAAAGTCATGGAGGCACAGATGCATTAGGTTTTTACCATTCTATCGAATTGTGTTATAAAATTGTAAAAGGTGATTTAATGAAACAAATAAAAAGCAACTTGAGCCACTTAAAGAGTGAACAGAAATAATCTTGAGAAAATTGAAATTTCTAAAAATTTAAGCAGTAAACTTGGCTTACCTGTAAGTTATTCAAGAAAGTTGATAAATGATTTAATAATGATACTTAGCAAAAGTATTAAAAAAAATAATCTAATATTAAAAAATATTGGCACATTTAAAATAATTAATAAAAGTGAGAGAGTTGGCAGAAATCCTAAAACTCGTAAATCTTTCAAAATATCAAAAAGAAAATCTATTAGTTTTATTGCCTCAAAAAAATTATTAAATTCTTTAAACGAATGAGTAATAAAAAATTAATAACTATTGGAGAATTATCAAAATTAATTAACCTTGTAGACCCTGTTAAAAAAAAACCACTGAATTATGTAATAAGATATTGGGAAAAAGAATTTAAGCAAATCAAACCAAAAAAAATAAATAATCGTAGATATTATTCATCTGACCAAGTCGAGATAGTAAGATTAATTCATTTTTTAATAAAAAATAAGGGTCTAACTACTCTTGGCGTTAAAAATGTTTTAAATTCTAACATAAATAAACTTGACGATTATAATTCACATAGTTTAAAAGCTGACTATTACAAAGAAAGGCTGAAAAATAAAAGCTTAAAATTATTAGATAAAATTAAAAAATTCAAAAATAATGGCAAAAAAAACACATATTAAAGTAAGAATGGTTCCTGAAAGTAACCCAGATAGCAAAATTATTTATTATGCAAAAAAACCAACAAAAGGAGAAAAGGCAAAAGAGAAACTTAAGTTAAAAAAATATAATCCTAATACAAGAAAGCACGAATTTTTTGTTGAAAAAAAATTACCACCACACAGTAAATAATTTACCTATTTTTAAAATTTCTAAACTCATAATCAATGTAAGCTCGAATCATTGATTTCCAAATCTTGTTAGTTATTCTTGGATCAATATTGTATTTCTTAGATTTCATCAAAATATTTTTTAATATTACGCGTATTCTTTTTTTGTCTATGATGTCTTTTTTAAATTTCTTATTTTTTAAAACTTGATCAACTAACAAGGTTCTTCTTTTTAATAACTTAAGAAAATTATTATCTAATTTGTCAAGTTTTTGCCTAATGCTTAATATGTTTTTATTGACCATAGCGACATATTTTAATTTTTGATTGTTAAAATTATATATATATTAAATCTAATGTTTAAACACGTTAAAAAAATTAAAGATTTATTTACTTACTGGCTTTCAACGTCTTTAATTTTAGTTTTTTTTATAATAATTGTTGGTGGATTAACCAGATTAACTAATTCAGGCCTCTCAATTACTGAATGGGAATTGTTTAAAGGTATATTGCCTCCATTAAATGAATCGTCCTGGGACTTTTATTTCTCGATGTATAAAGAAATACCTCAATATAAATTATTGAACTTTAACATGAGCTTAGAAGAATTTAAAATCATTTTTTATTGGGAATACTTTCACAGAATTTTAGCTAGATTAATTGGATTATTTTTTTTAGTACCTCTAATCTTATTCTATCTTAGTAAAAAAATAGAAAAAAAATATTTATTTCCTTGTTTGATAATTTCAATCTTAATTATTTTCCAAGGCGTTATCGGCTGGTATATGGTTAAAAGTGGTTTAGTAAATGATATTACTGTAAGTCATTATAGATTATCAATCCATTTAAGCACTGCTTTAATAATAATTTCTTCACTTTATTGGATAATAATAAATTTAAAAAAAAACACTTATTATTCTTTTTTTTACATATCCAAAAAGAACATTCCCTATCTTTTTTTAATACTATTATTATTTTTACAAATAATTATTGGCGCATTTGTATCAGGATTGGATGCAGGAAAAATTTATCAAACCTGGCCATTAATGGGAAACTCTTTTTTTCCAGATGACCTAAACGAAATAAATTTTAAAGAATTATTTAATTTTAATGATCATTCATTAGTTCAATTTTATCATAGAAATCTAGCGTATTTTATAACTTTTTATGTTTTTTTGCTTTCAATCTTAATTTTTAAAAAAAAAAATAAAAAACTTTATAATCCTTTATTTTTTTTAATTTTTTTTCTCTTTTTGCAAATAATTTTAGGAATAGTTACTTTAATAAGCGGACTAAATATGTTCCTAGCATCAGCTCATCAAATTAGTAGTGTCTTATTAGTATTTAGCAGTCTAACTCTATACTATTACAACATAAATTAAATTGACTTTAAAGATTATTCTTTGTATTTATCGCCCATATTTATGACACCGTTTATTAAAAAAAAAGAAATAAAAAAAGATTGGTATTTAATTAACGCTCAAAATGCTTCGGTAGGCAGGTTAGCTGCTTTTATATCAAAAATTCTAAGAGGAAAAAATAAACCTCAATTTAATCCTCATATTGATAACGGAGATTTTGTAGTGGTAACAAATATTGAAAAAATTAAATTTACAGGAAAAAAATTTAAAGAAAAAAAATATTTTAAGCACACAGGACATCCTGGCGGAATTAAGTTTACAACTCCGCTCTCTTTAACTAGTAGAAATAAATCTCAAGAAATTCTAAAACTCGCAGTAAAAAGAATGTTACCGGGCGGCCCTTTAGCAAAAAAACAATTGACAAAATTAAAGATTTATCAAGGAGATAAACACCCTCATGAAATGCAAAAACCAAAGATCATAAATTTTGAAAAATTAAATAAACAAAATATAGTAATTTAATGGAAAACACACCGATAATAAAAAAAACAAAATTAGACTTTAAAGATAGTAAATATGCTACTGGAAGGAGAAAAAGATCAATAGCAAAGGTTTGGGTAAAAAAGGGAACAGGAAATATTCATGTCAATGGTTTAAAAATGAACGAATATTTTAAAAGACCAGTTCATCAAATAATTGTAACAAGACCTCTAGAGATATCTCAAGTTACAAATAATTATGATGTAAAATGCTCTGTGCGAGGTGGAGGCTTATCTGGTCAAGCTGGCGCAATTATTTTGGGGATATCAAAAGCCTTAATATCTCAAGATGAAAATCTGAAGAAAAGCTTAAAAAAAGACAAATTAACTACGAGAGATTCCCGTGTAGTTGAAAGAAAAAAATACGGACATAGGAAAGCAAGAAGAAGCTTTCAATTTTCTAAAAGATAATCATTTAATTTTAATATTATAAAGACAATGGTATAAATTATTATGCCTCAAACAAATAAATTAAGAACTGCTGTTATTGGAGCTACAGGATATACGGGATTAGAGCTTGTATATCTTTTAACTAAACATCCAAAGGTAGAAATAAAGTACCTTTGTGCAACAAAAAAATTAGGTAGAAAAATTTCTTCTTTTGATAATAGAATTAAAAAAAAATTACCAAAGTTAACCTCTATTAAAGATATTAATTGGAAAAACTTAGATTTGGTATTTTTATCATTGCCTAATGGTGAGGCGCAAAAGATTTTAAAAGCAACTTATTATAAATATAAAAATTTAAAATATATAGATTTGTCAGCTGATTTCAGATTAAAAAATCCAAAAATTTATTATGAAAATTACCAAATAAAACACAAATCAAAAGATCTGTTAAAAAAATCAATTTATTCAATAAGTGAATTTAATAAAAAAATAATTTATAAATATAGAATTATATCAAATCCTGGTTGTTACCCTACCTCGATCCAATTAGCACTAATACCAATTTTATTAAAAAATATGGTAAAAACTTATAATATTACAATTGATTCAAAGTCAGGATATTCTGGAGCAGGAAAGAATTTTGAAAAGAAATTTAACCATAAAAATTTATTTGACTCAACTTTTGCTTATGGAATTGAAAAACATAGACACATTAGTGAAATTGATCAAGAGTTTCAAAAAAAAATAAGAAAAAAAATTAATTTTTCTTTCAATCCACATTTACTTCCAACTTTTAGAGGGATTCTCTCTTCCATTTACTTATACACAAACAACAAAAGTGCAAAAAGTGTTAGAAATGAACTAGTCAAATATTATAAAAATGCAAGTTTTATCAAAATTTTAAAACTTAATTCACACATTGGCTCAGGAAATGTTTTAAATACAAATAAATGTGAGATTTCTGTTTGTGAAACAAGAATAAAAAACAAAATAATAATTTTCTCAGCATTAGATAATTTGATTAAAGGTGCTTCCGGTCAAGCAATTCAAAATATGAATTTACTGTTTGGCTTTTCAGAAAAACTAGGTATTAAATGAATAAAATAATAGTATTTTTTTTTATAATTTTTTTAGCTAATTGTAGCAAACCACAAACAGTTACTATTTGTGGCGATCACGTCTGTGTTAATAAAGCTGAAGCTAAAAAATATTTTGAGGAAAATCTATCAATAGAAATAAGAGTTTTAGACTCTAAAAAGAAAAAAGAAATTAGTTTAGTTGAGTTAAACCTAAAAGAAAATTCACCACATCAAAAAAAAGTCTTTATTTCAACTAAAAATAAAACAAATAAAAAAATAAAAAAACTTTCAAAAGACGAAATTAAACAGATAAAATCAGCAATGAAAAAGGAAAAGAAAATCGATAATGTTGCAAAAATAAATTTAAAAAAAAATCAAAAAGTTTTAAAAACAGAGAAAATTATCAATAATAAAGATCCTTTAAACAAAACAAGTCAAAAAAAACTAGAAAATAATAGTACTATAATAGTTGATGTTTGTACTATTGTTGATAAATGCACTATTGATAAAATATCAAAATATTTGATTAAGCAAAGTAAGGATAGAAAATTTCCTGATATTACTTTAAGAGAAAATAGAATGTAATTATGAAGAAGTTAAATATTGCAATAATAGGTTTAGGAAATATAGGCAGTTATTTATATAAGTATCTTAATAAAAATAAAAAGATTTTATCAAAAAAAAATAATTGCATTCCTAATATTTTATATGTTTCTGCAAAAAATAAGAATCGAAAGAGAAGTATAAAGATAAATAAAAATCAATGGCTTGATAATTATTTATCAGCTACAAAAAATAAAAACGTAGATTTAATAATCGAACTTATTGGTGGATCTGAAGGACCGGCTAAAAAACTAGTTTTTAATGCGTTAAAAAATAAAAAACATGTCGTAACTGCAAACAAAGCTTTAATTGCTAAATATGGCGATCAATTATCAAAAATTGCTGAAATAAATAAAGTGAATTTGGAATTCGAGGCGTCAGTTTGCGGTGGAGTACCAATTATAAGATCTTTAAAGGAAGGTTTGATAGCCAACAAAATTAGTAAAGTGTTTGGAATATTTAATGGTACTTCAAATTATATACTTTCTTCAATGGATAAAGAAAATAGATCTTTTAAAGAAGTTTTACAAAATGCTCAAAAATTAGGATATGCAGAGTCAAATCCTACAGCGGATCTGAATGGAGAGGATGTAGCAGCAAAATTAAAAATCTTGTCGTCCCTCTGTTTTAATTCATTTTTAAATAAAAATATCCACGTTGAGGGAATTAAAGATATAGATAAGGAAGATATAAATTATGCTAAAAGGCTTGGTTATAAAATTAAGTTACTCGGTTATGCAGAACTTATAGGAAAAAATATTTATCAAAGAGTTCACCCTACATTAATTAAAGACAGCTCTTATGTAGGAAGTATTGATGGCGTTTTGAATGCCGTTATTGTGGATGGAAATCCGGTTGGTCAAAGTATAATACAAGGTGAGGGAGCGGGACCTTCAGCAACAACTTCTGCATTAATTTCTGATATCTCATCAATTTTAAGAGGAAACATTAAATTTCCTTTTTCAATATCAAACAAAGAAAGAAAAAATTTAAATTTTAAAGATATATCAGAGCGTTTATTTTCTGCGTACTTTAGATTTAATGTTACTGATAAACCTGGTGTTTTGTCAAATATTACTCAAATTTTTTCAAGAAATAAAGTTTCTATAAAAAGATTAGTTCAAGACCCAAATAAAAATAAGAGCTCGTCATCAATTATAATCGTAACTCATCCTTCAAAAGATAAATCATTAAATAGAATTATTCAGACTATTGATAAAAGATCTTATGTTAAAAAAAGATCTAAATTGATAAGAATAGATGACGAATAAATGTCAATAGATCAAAAATTTTTGAATTTATTTATTAAAGCGACCGAAAAGGCAGCAATAGGAGCTTCAAAATTTATAGGTAAAAATGATAAAATTGCTGCTGATAAAGGTGCTGTTGATCCAATGAGAAGAGAGTTAAATAAAATTAATATGGAAGGAACAATTGTTATTGGGGAAGGGGAGATGGACGAAGCTCCTATGTTATACATTGGCGAAAGATTAGGTACACTAAATGGACCTAAATTTGATATAGCAGTGGACCCGTTAGAAGGAACAAAATTCACAGCAAATAATCAACCAAACGCTTTCTCTGTGATTGCAGTTGCAAAAAAAGGTGAATTATTATCTGCTCCTGATACTTACATGGAAAAAATAGCAATTGGATCTGATTTACCAAAAAATTTATTAGATATTGATAATGGAGTAGAAAAAAATATTCGAATACTAGCTGAAGCAAAAAATAAAAAAATTTCAGAGATAAATGCATGTGTAATGAAAAGGCCAAGACACGATAAAATTGTTGAAGTAATGAATAAACTAGGGGTAACAATAAATTACATAACAGATGGTGATATAGCTGGTGTTTTGAGTGTAATTGGAGAAAGACCAAAAAATGATATATACTATAGCACAGGTGGAGGTCCAGAAGGGGTTTTAGCAGCATCAGCACTATCTTGTTTTGGCGGTCAAATACAAGGTCGTTTAGTTCTAAATGAAGAAGAAAAAATTAGAGCAAAAAAACTTGGTGTTACTGATTTTAAAAAAAAATATAATATCGAAGATATGGTTAAAGGAGATGTTATATTTTGTGCAACTGGTGTAACAGATGGTGATTTAACTAAGGGAGTGAAGGACCTTGGAAATGAATTTGAGGTGACAACTTTTGCATTGCACAAAAGTAAAAAGATTAACAAAATAATTAGAAATATATACAATAAATGAATTCAAATTCAGTAAGTAACAAAAACTGGATTTTTAGAAAATACAATGAACAAGATGTTATATTTTATAAAGAAAATTACTCATTAGATGAATTAACATCAAAGCTTTTATCAATTAGAAATATTAAAAAAGATGAGGTTCAAGCTTTTTTAAACCCGTCTATAAAGAATTTTCTGCCCAATCCTGAGATTTTAAAAGATATGCAAAAATCAGCAAAAAGAACAATACATGCAATTTCTCAAAAGCATAAAATTGGTATTTTTGGAGATTATGATGTTGATGGTGCTTCAGCATCAGCATTACTTGCAAATTTTTTTAACTCAATAAATGTCCCTTACGAAATTTATATACCAGATAGAAAAAAAGAGGGCTATGGACCATCTGAAGAATCTTTTAAAAAGTTAATAGATAACGGAACAAAATTGATTTTTACAGTTGATTGTGGAACACTATCATTTGATGCAATAGAATTTGCGTTTTCTAATAACATTGATGTAATTGTTCTTGATCACCATCAATCAGAAATAAATCTGCCTAAAGCTCACTCTATAGTAAACCCAAATAGACTAGATGATAAATCTAATTTAAAATATTTATGTGCTGCTGGGGTTACTTTTATGTTTTTAGTTTCTTTGAATAAAGAACTTAGATCAACCGATTGGTTTATCAAATCAAAAATTATAGAGCCAAATTTGCTTGAATATTTGGATTTAGTAGCTTTAGGAACAGTTTGCGATGTTGTTCCTTTGATTGGTTTAAATAGAGCAATTGTCTCACAAGGATTAAAAATTCTAAAATCAAAAAAAAATCTTGGATTGAAAACATTATTTGATATTTGTGATATCCAAAGTAAACCAAATGTTTATCATATTGGCTATCAACTAGGACCAAGAATTAATGCTGGAGGTAGAGTAGGAAAGTCTTCTCATGGGGCAAATTTGTTAATTAGCAATAATCCCAAAGATGTTTTTAAGATTGCAACTGAATTGGATCATTTTAATAAAGAGAGACAAATTTTAGAAAAAGACCTTATGGACAAAATTTTGAAGAATTTAAACAACAAAATACATGAGTCCGTAATAGTCATTTTTGGAAAAAATTGGCACGAAGGTGTAATTGGAATAGTTGCATCTAGAATTAAAGATAAATTCAATAAACCAGTAATAATTATTTCAATAGATGATAACGGTATCGGAAAAGCATCAGCTAGATCTATTGTGGGTTTTGATATGGGTTCAGTAATTATTTCTGCTGTTCAAGAAAATATCTTGATTAAAGGGGGAGGACATAAAATGGCTGGGGGATTTACAATTAAAACTGAAAACGTTGAAAAATTTAAAAAATTTATCTTAAAAAAATTTGAAAGAATGAGTAATAGCAAAATGAATACAAAACCTTTATATCTAGATAGCGTAATAGCCCCAACCGCATTAAATCTTCAATTTTATGATAAGGTTAATACACTTGCTCCTTTTGGTTCAGGAAATCCAGAGCCGAAATTTGTTATAAAAGATATGAAATCAATAAATAATAAGATTATAAAGGATAAACACATAAAATCAGTTTTAGTTGGATTGGATGGATCTACTGTCAAATCAATAGCATTTAACTGCGTAGAAAATGAAATTGGAGCCTATTTGCTCAAAAAAGATAAAAAATTATTTAATATTGCTGGTAAATTATCCTTAAACGAGTGGCAAGGGCAATCAAATGTGGAGTTTATTATCGATGATATTTCTGTTAATAAGACAATCAAAAATACGGTCCCATCGTCTATCGGTTAGGACAGTTGGTTTTCATCCAACAAAGAGGGGTTCGATTCCCCTTGGGACCGCCAAAAAAAATGCATAAAGTAGCGATAATAGAAAAAATTCACCAAGACGGGATAAATTTATTAAAGAAGAACTCAGCCTTTGAATTTGAAATAATTGAAGATACTTCCGAAGAAAATTTAATAAAAGTACTTCCTAATTTTGATGCTTGTACACTAAGAGTTTCTAAATTAAACGAAAAAATTCTATCAAAATGTAAAAATTTAAAAGTTATATCTAGACATGGGGTTGGGTATGATAATGTTGATTTAAATTATATTAAAAAAAACAAAATAACTTTATTAATTACTGCTACTGCAAATGCAGTATCTGTAGCAGAACATGTAATTTCTATGATGCTATCTATATCTAAAAGTATAAATCAATATGACCATGAAGTTAGAATTGGAAATTTTAAGAAAAGCGCATCTACTATTACAACTTTAGAACTATTTAATAAAGAGATTTTAATAGTTGGTTTTGGAAGGATTGGACAAAGTTTAATTAAAAGATGTAAAGGTTTCGAAATGAAAGTAAAAGTATTTGATCCTTTTGTAAATAAAGAAACCATTGAGAGATTTGGAGGACAAAAAATTGAAAATCTCGATGATGGATTAAAAATTTGTGACTTTGTTTCTTTACATGTTCCACTAAATGAAAAAACTAAAAATTTAATTAATTATTCTAAACTTCAGAATATGAAAAGGGAGGCAATCGTTATCAATACTGCAAGAGGTGGAATTATTAATGAAAAAGATTTAGACAAGGCATTAAGAGAGAATATAATTTTTGGAGCAGGATTAGATGTTTTTGAAAAAGAGCCTGTAGATAAAACTAATCCTCTGCTATCAAATAAAAAAGTTTTATTAAGCCCACATTCAGCAACATTTACTAATGAATGTAAATCTAGAATGTCTTTAGAAACAATAAAAAATATTATTGATTTTTTTGGTAAGAAGATTGATAAATCAATGATTGTAAAATTATGATATATATAAGTAGGAAATTAAAAAATTTCGGTCCCTTAGAAGTTTTAGTATTAAGTTCTATTACTTACGTAGTTGTAATGTTATTGTGGACAGCTTCGACTAGATCAGAAGTTCTACAAAATGCAAATGATATAAAATCAAATCATAAGTCTGTGGTCGATTTCATTAATGATGAGGTAAATATTTGCAGCTCAAATGAAGAGAGTTTAACATCTTGGGGTGAGAAATGTAATTCTGCTTGGACTTCTGAAAAAATCGTAAGTTATGTGATTACTAATATCGATCTAAAAAATCCATATTCAATTAATAAACCGCTAATTCAAACTTCTCAAGATCCAAGAATTCAGGCCGAAGGTAAAGCAGGTCAATCTACAGATAAAGGTATAATTTTTGTTTCTTCAAATAACTTTGAGTCAGAGCCAGGCTCTGAATGGGTAGTTGGTACTTGTATAAAGTCACCTTGCGTAGCTGCCGGTAATAATGAATTAGTCTCTGTATACCGTTAATTAATAATTTTGAAACCACATTGTTTTGCAGTTTTACTTAAATAGTTGAAACCAATTTTTGCATATTCAAATGGATTTGCTTTAACAGGATCTTGTTCTGCTTCTACTACCAGCCATCCAGAATAATTTTTTTTTTTCAAAGTATTTAAGAAAGGAATGTAGTCAATACACCCATCGCCTGGCACAGTAAATGCCCCATCTAAAAATGCTTGTCTAAATGATGCATCATTTTTCAAAGATTTTTCTAAAATATCTTTTCTTATGTCTTTACAATGAACGTGAATTATACGCTCGGAAAAATTTTCAACTAATTTAATAGAGTTACCTTGTGCAAACAACATATGACCAGTATCTACCAATAATTTAACTGTATCCTTTGTGTTTTCTATAAGTCTAGAAGTATCTTCCTCAGTTTCTATAACAGTTCCCATGTGATGATGATAAGCTAATGGCATATTTTCATCTATCATCATTTTACTAATTTCATTTATTGAATTAATAAATTTTTTCCAATCATCTTTATCTAACTTAGGTCTTTTTGATAACGGTGTTATCGGATCTCCTTGGATGGAGTCTGTTACCTCAGCAAAAACCATGCACGGTGCATCACAATCTTTGAATAATTTAAGTTGTTTTTGCATAAGACTAAATTCTTCTTTAGGTGATCTTTTTAATAGTTTAGCTCCATACCAACCTGAGCATAATTTAAGATTCTCTTTTTCAAGTTTTGGAATAAGTTCTTTCGAATTCATTGGAAATTTTCCACCAGATTCAATTCCAGTAAAACCTGCCATACTTGCTTCTTTTAAACATTGCTCTAATGGAGTTTTGCCACCTAATTCAGGCATATCATCGTTGCTCCATGCAATAGGCGCTATTCCTAATTTTATCGACATATTTTTTAGAAAGTATTAATATTTTATATTATAAATAATTAAGTTACAAAAGAATTTATGATCAATGTAGCACTTTTGGGTTTTGGTAGAATCGGTCAAATGCATGCTCAAAATATATATCAAAATAAAATGCTTAATTTGTTATATGTGTATGAAAAAATTGATAAATTAAGAAAAAAGGCTAAAAATCTTTATAATTGTAAAATTGAAAAAAATTATAAAAAAATTTTTTCAGACGAAAGAGTAGATATTATTTTTATTTCTAGTCCTACAAACACTCATATTAGATTCATCGAAGAAGGCATCAAACATGATAAAACTATATTTTGTGAAAAACCTTTGGACTTAAATATAAATAAAATTGTTAAAACTTTCAAAAAAGTTAAAAAAAATAATTCGAGGATACAGATGGGATTTAATCGAAGATTTGATCCTAGCCACCATTCTATTAAAAAAGATTTAGAAAAAGGCAAAATAGGAAGATTGGAAAAAATAATAATCACAAGTAGAGATCCAGCACCTCCTTCGAAGTCTTACCTTAAATATTCTGGGGGTATTTTTCGAGACATGATGATTCATGACTTTGATTTATGTAGATATTATTTAAAGGAGGATGAAATTTCTGAAATAAGCTCATTTGTAAGCTCGTTTGAGAATTTTTATAAAAAAATTAAAGATCATGAGTTAGCCACGGTATCTATGAAATCAAAAAAAGGAGTTATATGTGTAATCACAAATTCTAGACATTGCTCTTTTGGGTACGATCAAAGGGTTGAATTATTTGGAAAAAAAGGAATGCTTTTATCAGGCAATCAAAAAAGCATAACCACAGAGATATTTAATTCAAATCAATCCCATTCACAAAAACCATTTTTAAATTTTTTTATTGAACGATACAAAGAAGCTTATAATTTGCAATTGGATGAACTGATTTCTCTTCACAAAAAAAGAATAAAACCTAGATCAACTTTCAAAGATGGTTATTTAGCTTTAAAAATTGCTAATGCTGCATATCAATCTCTGAAGAAAAAAAAGGTAATAAAATTAAAGTAATTTGAACTACCTCTAGTTGTATATATTTTTTTTCCTTTTGAATTTTAATAAATTTTTTGTTTTAATTGCGCAAGTTTAACAAACAAATGAGGGAAATAATCATGAAAAAACTATACTTAACAATTGCTGCTCTAATGAGCTGGGCAATGATGTCAGTAGCTGCTTTAGCAGTTGATATTATTGTAGTGTCTCATGGACAAGCAAATGACCCTTTCTGGTCTGTTGCAAAAAATGGAGTTGATAAAGCTTGTAAAGATATGAAAGTATCTTGCAAATATACTGCTCCAGCAACATTTGACATGGTAGAGATGGCAAAACTAATTGACAACGCTGTTTCTCAAAAACCAAAAGGTATTGTAATAACTTTGCCAGATGCTGCCGCATTAGGTAAATCTGTTAAAGCTGCAATATCTGCGGGCATTCCAGTAATCTCTATGAATTCAGGCTCAGACGACTACATGAAACTAGGTATTAGTGCTCACGTAGGACAAACAGAGTTCGAAGCTGGTGTAGGTGGCGGACAAAAAATGAAAGCTGCTGGTGGTAAAAAAGCACTATGTGTTAACCATGAAGTAGGTAACGTCGCTTTAGATAGAAGATGTGCTGGTTTCAAAAAAGGTTTTGGTGGATCTGTAGACATATTAGGTACATCAAATGACCCAACTGAAATTCAAAAAGCTGTAGCTGCTAAGTTAGGTGGTGGATATGACACTATTCTTACTTTAGGAGCTGGCCTTGCAGGAGAAGCTGCTCTAAAAGCTTTGGAGTCAGCTGGTAAAGTTGGAAGTGTAAAACTTGGTACATTCGATATGTCGCCAGGAATGCTTAAAGCTGCAGCTGCTGGAAAAGTTGAGTTTTTAATTGATCAACAACAGTATTTACAAGGTTATTTACCTATAGCTATCTTTTCTCAATATATGAGATATGGAACAATGCCGGCTGGCGTTGTTATGACAGGTCCTGGTTTTGTTACACCTAAAAACGCTAAGAGTGTAATAAAATGGGCTGCTCAGGGTTATAGATAAGAAAAATATTAAAAAGGCCTAGTGAATAATCACTAGGCCTTTTTTTTTAAGTTTTTTTATATGTCTACAAAGTCTAAAAGTATTGAAACAAAAACTGATTTCAATCAGGATGAAAGACTCAAAAAAGTTTCTAAATTAAGATTATTGTTAAATAGACCCGAACTTGGTGCACTTGGTGGAGCTATACTTGTATTTATATTTTTTGGTATAGTTGCTGGGGATACGGGAATGTTTAGTGCATATGGAGTATTAAACTTCTTAGATGTTTCAGCTAATCTTGGAATAATAGCTATTGCCGCAGCTATGTTAATGATAGGTGGAGAATTCGATTTATCCATTGGATCAATGATTGGATTTGCAGGTATATGTATAGCTATTCCAGCAATTTATTGGGGGTGGCCACTATGGATGAGTATTGTTTTTGCATTCTCAATGGCAGTTCTAGTAGGTTATTTTAATGGAATATTAGTTGTAAGAACAGGCTTGCCATCATTTATCGTTACCCTTGCAATGCTTTTTATTTTAAGAGGCGCAACTTTAGCTATAACAAGATTGATTACTGGTCGAACTCAAGTTCCTGGCCTAAGAGTTTTAATCGAAGATGATCCATTAGCATGGATATTTGCAACTGATACTTTTAAATGGGTTTTTACTTGGTTAGGTTCTATGAATCTAATAGCATTAAGAACTGATGGGACTCCACTCGCTACGGGAATACCACCATCTGTAATATGGTTCATAGCTTTAGCGATTATCACAACATGGATACTAATGAAAACAAGATATGGAAATTGGATATTTGCATCTGGTGGAGATAAAAATGGTGCTAACAATGTTGGGGTACCGGTTGGTAGAGTAAAAATAAGTTTATTTATAGGTACTGCAGTAGCAGCAACTATTTTTGCTACAATTCAAGTTTTAGACGCTGGTTCAGCTGATACAATGCGTGGAACTTTAAAGGAATTAGAGGCTATTGCCGCCGCAGTTGTTGGAGGGTGTTTATTAACTGGCGGTTATGGTTCAGCAATAGGTGCAGCATTTGGAGCTTTGATTTTCGGAACAGTTTCGATGGGGATATTTTACACCGATGTAGATACAGACTGGTTTAAAGTTTTTTTAGGAGCAATGATGTTGATTGCGGTGATTTTTAATAATTATATAAGAAGAAAGGTAACTGAGAGTAAATAAATGTCGGACTATTTAGTTCAATTTAATAATATTAGTAAATTTTTTGGAAAGGTTATAGCTTTGAAAGATGTAACCATGAAATTAAAAAAAGGTGAAATCATGTGCTTACTTGGTGATAATGGTGCAGGTAAATCAACCTTAATTAAAACATTGGCTGGAGTCCACAGACCTGATGAAGGTGAAATTATTGTTGAAGGAAAAAAAACTATATTTGATAGTCCCAAAGATGCATTGGATATGGGAATAGCTACTGTATATCAAGATTTAGCCTTAGTTTCTTTAATGAGTGTAACAAGAAACTTTTTTATGGGCAGAGAACCCATGAAAGGCCCACCATTTTTCAAAACGTTTGATATAGAAAAAGCAAACAAGATAGCTGCTGAGAGAATGGGGCAAATAGGTATTGATGTTAGGGATCCATCTCAAGCAGTTGGTACAATGTCAGGTGGTGAGAGACAATGTTTAGCAATTAGCAGAGCTATATATTTTGGAGCAAAAGTTCTTGTTTTAGATGAGCCTACTTCTGCTTTAGGAGTTCACCAAGCTTCAGTTGTTTTAAAATACATAGTCAAGGCTGCTTCTCAGGGGTTAGCTGTAATTTTAATAACACATAACGTTCATCATGCATATCCAGTAGGTAATAGTTTTACCGTACTAAATAGAGGCAAAAGTTTAGGCACTTATGAGAAAAAGAATATATCTAGAGAAAAATTATTAAGCATGATGGCAGGTGGTGAGGAATTAAACAAATTAGAAGTTGAACTTCAAGAGATAAACAGAAAAAATTAAAATGCAAATCGGTATTGATTTAGGAGCAACTAAAATTGAGTCAGTACTTCTTAAAGAGGATGGTCTTGAAGTACATAGAGATAGAATACAGTCTCCAAAAAATTATCAGAAAACAATTAGTGACATCACAAATATAGTAAACAATATTGAAAAGAAATTTAAAAAGAATTTAAATGTAGGAATATGTCATCCTGGATCAACAAATTTAGAAACAGGATTTATTCAAAACGCTTTTAACTCTCCATGGTTGAACAATCAAACATTTTCAAAAGATATATCTAAAAGTTTAAATAGAAATGTTTATTGTGAAAACGATGCAAATTGTTTTGCTTTATCAGAGGCTTTTGATGGATCTGCAAAAGATTTTAAAACAGTTTTTGGGATAATTTTGGGATCAGGATGTGGCGGGGGATTAGTAATTGATAAAAAAATAATTATTGGGCCAAATTCATTTACAGGTGAATGGGGTCATATACCCATAGGAAAACCTGATAGCGAAACCAACATCGAAGAATATATTTCAGGTAAAGGTTTAGAAAGAAAATTTACAGAAAGATTTAATAAAAATCTTTCTGCACATAAAATTTTTAAGAATGCAAAAAATAATAGTCAAGATGAAATAGAAATAATTGATGAATTTAAAAAAAAACTAGCAAGAAGTTTATCCTTAATTATTAATGTAATTGATCCAGATGCAATTGTTTTTGGCGGTGGAGTGTCAAATGAAATTGAATCTTTAGATGAAATTAAAAAAACTACAGAGAAATATTTATCAAATTTTAATAATATCAAAAGTGTGAATTTAAAAACGATTTTTTTGAAACCAAAATTTGGTGATGCCAGTGGTGTTCGAGGAGCTGCAATATTGAGTAAGCAAAATGCTATTTAATTATTGATCTAATTTCTTGGTTTAAAAACGGCTTTGGTTTTTCACATATAATAGAAATTCTATATTTTTTATTATTTTTTGCAGATAAATGAATTGCCTCTATTATGTTTAAAACGTGAAGAGATAAAACTCCATTACACCTATGTTTTCTCTTATTTTGAATAGAGTTTATCATTTCTGATAATCCTACGCCTCTATAATTTGCGTTAGTAGGAGACTCATTTGCCCTAGAGCTTTGGGATCTAATATTTATTTTTCCAAGAGTCATTTTATTTGTTTGATGATCTTTCCATGAGCTGCCTAATTTCTTACTGATTAAAACAGATCCACCAAACATATTTGGATCTGGAACTATCATAGAACCATTTTCTCCATAAAGTTCTATATGATTCCTTAGATGAGAAATAACATCAAAAGATAAAGTTAATCTAATTATTGTGCCATTATGAAATTTTATAGTAGAAAAGTAAGTTGTTGGACACTCCACTTTAAATCTTTTACCTTTTTTCGGACCTATACCAATAGTGCGCATACTAACTCCTTTTGAGCTTATACTTGTTACTTCTTTAGCTGGACCTAATAAATTTACTAAGGCAGTTAAATAATACGGACCCATATCTATAACAGGACCACCTCCTTTTTTAGCAAACCAAGGCTCTGGATTAGGATGGTAGGATTGTATTCCTGGATAGGCAAATATTCCTGTCCCAAATTTCACTTTACCTATCACTTTTTTATCTAAAAGCTCTCTTGCTTTTTGATTTCCTCCACCTAAGAAGGTATCTGGAGCATTTCCTATGTAAAGTTTTTTTCTTTTTGCAATTTTTATAAGTTCTTTTCCATTTTTAAATGATACTGCCAAAGGCTTCTCAGAATAAACATGTTTACCATTAAGTAATGATTTTTTAGCTATTAAATAATGTGCATTAGGTATTGTTAAATTGAGAACTACTTGAATCTCTTTATCTTTAAGCAATTCATTGACTGAAACTGAACTTATCTTATAAGTTTTTGCACACCTTTGAGCAGCAAATTTATTTATATCAGCGCATTTAATTATTTTAAAATTATTGAAATATTTATGAGCTCTAAAATAAGTCTCAGCTATATGACCGCAGCCGACTAAGCCGACTTTAAAAATTTTACCCATTAAAAAGCTTATACACCTTTTCTCTGTTTTTTCTTCCCGTCTAGGTGTTCTTTTAGGGCTCTTTTATTTTCCTCAGTCGTAGGTAGAGAAAGAGTGGGACTTTCCCAGTACGCAGAGCCTTCTAACCATTGATAACCGTCTGTTTGAATGCTTATAACATATGTTTTCTTTGATTTTTTTGCTCTTTTAAAAGCTTCCTCCAGTTCAGATATCGAATTAACTTGTTCACCATCTGCTCCCATACTTTTTGCATGTGAGGCAAAATCAACCGGAACAAGATTTGGGGTTTTTGAGCTCTTCAATAAACAGTTAAATTCTTTACCACCTTTATATAACTGAAGTCGATTGATAACTGCATGACCTCCGTTATCGCAAACTATAATAATCAATTTATTATTAGTTATTACTGAACTATATATATCTGAGTTATATAGGAGGTAAGATCCATCACCTACAAAAGCTATAACTTCTTTATTTGGATTTGCCATTTTTATTCCTAATGCACCTGAAATTTCGTAACTCATACAACTAAAACCCCATTCAGTTTCATGAGTATTTAGCTCTCTAGGCCTCCAGACTTGAACAACTTCACCTACTAAACCACCGGCAGCAGTTACTGCTATGTCTGATGGATGAGAATTTCTATAAATTGCCCCAACAGCGTGAGCATAACTAGGTAACTTCTGATTTGTTGGGCCACTCTCTTTATCAACATATTCATTCCAACTTTTTAATTCCATTTGTGCTTTTTTATTCCAGCTATCTTCTGCTTTCCAACTTCCAAGAGCTAGAGATAGTTCTGATAATGAAACTTTTGCGTCACCAACTACTGCCTGCGCCATATGTTTGTTTGCGTCAAATCTTGCTGCGTTGATGGATACAAGTTTAAAATTTGGGTTTTCAAAATTTGCCCAGGATCCAGTTGTAAAATCTGCTAGTTTTGTTCCGATAGCTATTGCTAAATCTGTTTTTTTTGCCATATTATTTGCTGCTTTTCCACCAAGACCACCAATTGGTCCTAAAAAATGAGAATGATCCCTTTTCATGGTAGAGTAACCCATAACAGTTTGTGTTACTGGTATATTATGTTTTTTTGCAAAGTCAGATAATTCTTTCATTGCATCAGAATAAAAAACACCACCTCCAGAAATTATTATTGGATTTTTAGAAGATTTAATAACTTCAACTGCTTTTTTTATTTGATAATCATCTGGTCGTGGTCGTCTAATTGAATGTACTCTCTCCTTAAAAAAATCCTCAGGATAATCAAATACTTCACCTTGAACATCTTGGCTTAAAGAAATACAAGCAGGGCCGCAATCGGCAGGATCAAGCATAACTTCAATAGCTTGAGGTAAAGTAGAAATAATTTGTTCAGGGCGTATAATCCTATCAAAATATCTTACAACAGGTTTAAATCCATCATTTTGAGTAATTCCAGGATTGTTGAAATGTTCAACCTGTTGAAGCACTGGATCTGGCATTCTATTTGCAAATGTATCACCAGGTAAAAATAATATTGGAAGTCTATTGCTCATAGCAACAGCTGCAGCTGTAATCATATTTGTAGAACCTGGTCCAACTGAACTGGTTGCAATGAATATTTGTTTTCTTCTTTTTGCTCTTGAGTAAGCTATTCCAGTTAGAGCCATATTTTGCTCATGATGACCTCTCCATGTGGGAAGTTCTTTTTGATTTTCTTGAAGTGCTTGCCCTAAGCACGCCACGTTACCATGTCCAAAAATTCCAAATGCGCCTGGAAATAATGGTTCTTTCTTTCCATCAATTAAAATTTTTTGTTTTGTTAGGAATTTAACAAGCGCGTGAGCACAAGTAAGTTGAATGTTTTTCATAAATTCATTATAAGATAGTTAATTAACTTAATATATTCAATAATTATATATAATATATGTACGAAAAATTTGGTCAGTTTATCGACGGTAAATGGCAACAATCATCTAGTGGTGAAACTTATGAAGTGATCAACCCAGCTACTGAAGAGATTATTGGTAAAGCATCAAAGGCAAATAGTAAAGATATTCAAAGAGCTCTTAACTCAGCAGAAAAAGGTTTAGAAATTTGGAAAAATACATCGCCATGGGAAAGATCAAAAGTAATTAGAAAAATTTCCGATCTGATGAGAAAAAAAGTTGATACGTTATCTAAGTGGCTTACTTTAGAAGTTGGCAAGCCTCTATCTGAAGGCGCGGGTGAAGTAGGGGGTGCAGCTGATATATTTGAATGGAACTCTGAAGAAACAAAAAGAATTTTTGGTGAAATAAACCAAAGTCGTTTTCCTAATACAAAAATACATGTGATCTATCAGCCTGTTGGCGTAGTGGCTGCATTAGTTCCTTGGAATTTTCCAGTTATTTTAGCATCAAGAAAGATTTCTACTGCTTTAGCTGCTGGATGTTCAGTTATAGTTAAACCTGATGTAATAACTCCAGGTAGTGTTATGGAAATTGTCGATATATGTAAAGAAGCTGGTGTTCCTCCAGGCGTGGTCAACTTATTATCTGGCGATCCAGCAGCTATTTCTTCTGAATTAATTCAATCTGATATTATTAAAAAAATTTCTATTACTGGATCAACTAGGGTAGGTAAGTTAATTCTAAAACAAGCTGCTGATAAGGTGCAAAGAGTAACGATGGAATTAAGTGGGCACTCTCCTTTTATCGTGTTTGATGATGTTGATTTAAATAAAGTAACAGATATGGCTATAACAGCAAAATTTAGAAATAATGGTCAAGTTTGTATTTCTCCTAACAGATTTTATATCCATGAAAAAAAGAAAGATGAATTTGCTGAGCTGATGGTAAAAAAAACAAAGAAACTAAAAATGGGTAATGGTATGGACAAAGACACTTTGCTCGGACCTTTATGCACAAAAGAGAGATTAGAGGGTGTTGAAAGGTTGGTTGAAACAACCAAAAAAGAGGGTGGAAAAGTTCTCTTGGGTGGTAAAAGAGCCGCAAACTTTAACAAAGGCTATTATTATGAACCAACTATTTTTGATAATATCAAAGATAATTTTACAGTCATGAGAGAAGAACCATTTGGACCTATAGTTCCAATTCTTAGTTTTAAAGATTTTGATGAAGTAATGACTAGAGCTAACGACAATGATTTGGGTTTAGCAAGTTACGTTTATACAACTGATTTAAAAAAAGCAAATCAAGCATCTGAAAAATTAGAAACTGGTTGTGTAGCAGTTAATACACCCGTAGTTGCCGTTGCAGAAGCTCCATTTGGAGGAATTAAACAAACTGGATATGGAAGAGAGGGTGGATCTATGGCAATTAAAGATTACTTAAATATTAAATATACTCACTTTGGCATTTCTTACGAATGAGAAAAAACAAACTTAAAGAAATGTTCAAAGAAGGAAAGCCAATTGTAAATGGCTGGTTACAAATTCCGAGTGGTTTTTCTGCTGAAGTTATGGCCCACCAAGGCTGGGACTCTTGCACTATTGATATGCAACACGGCGTTGTTGATTACGTGAATGCACTAAATATGCTCCAAGCTATATCAACAACAAATGTGACTCCATTAGCAAGAGTAAATTGGAATGAACCTGGTCAAATAATGAAAATATTAGACGCAGGTTGTTATGGAGTTATATGTCCAATGGTAAGCAATAGAAAAGAAGCAGAAAATTTTGTGCAGGCATGCCTCTACCCATCTAAAGGTTATAGGAGTTTTGGGCCAATCAGAGGATTGCTATATGGCGGAAGTGATTATGCCAAGCATTCAGACAATGAAATTTTAAAATTGGCAATGATAGAAACCAAAGAGGCGCTTGAAAATTTAGATGAAATTTTAGATACTCCACACTTAGATGGTATATATATAGGGCCCGCTGATCTTAGCTTAGCAATTGGAGAAGAACCTGGCTTTGACAAACAAGAGAACACTGTCGCCTACAAAGAAATTACAAGAATATTAGAAGCCGCAAAAAAAAGAAGTTTATTCGCTGGTATCCATAATGGAACCGCTGAGTACGCTAAAAAAATGATCGAAAAAGGTTTCAATTTGGTAACTGTAGGATCAGATCAAAGATTCATGAGCTCAGGAGCAAAAACTGCCATAGAAAAAATTAAAGGAGCAAAAAAAGGTCCAGATTCTAAAGGATATTAAGTTTAAGTGACTTATTTCGTTTATATGCTCAAATCAAAGGGCAAGAAAACTATAACATATGTTGGTTATACTAATAATTTAAAAAGACGAATAGATCTTCATAATAATAGTAAAGGGGCAAAATTTACAAGAGGGCGAAAGTGGAAATTAATTTACAAAGAAGTATATAGGACTAAAAAAGAGGCAATTTCTAGAGAATATTATATAAAGAATAATAGAAGTCTAAGAAAAAAAATAAAAAATGAAAATAGCAATTCTATTACCATTTAAGGATACTTATACAAAAGATAAGGCTGGATCTGCATCAATATGGGTTAAAGATTTCATAAAGAAATCGAAATACAAAAAAAATATTTATGTTTATGGTTATATAAATAAATTAAATAAAGATCTCTTAATTGATAAAAAAAATTATATAAATATTAATTATAACTTTGATTATTACTTAGGAAGCAAGAATAAAAAATACGTAGAAATATTTAATAAATTAATAAAAGATAAAAAAATCGATTTAGTAGAACTTCACAATAGGCCAAACTATATTAACTATTTAGACAAACATCTTAAAAAAATTTTGATATTTCATAATGATCCCTTAAATTTGAGTGGGTCAGAAACAATTAAAGAAAGACAAAATATTATAAATAGTTGTGAAAAAATTTTATTTGTTAGTAATTGGGTCAAACAAAGATTTTTTGAGGGGTTTAAAATAAAAAATGATAATAAATGTGAAGTTATTTACCCAAGTATAAATAGATTAAAAAAATTTCCAAAAAAACAAAATTTAATTATTTTTGTTGGCAAACTTAATAAATCCAAAGGTTATCATATATTTGGAGAGGCTATTAAGAGGATTTTAAACGAGTTCCATAATTGGAAATCTGTTGTAATCGGAGATGAACCACGTGAAAAATATAATTTTAAACATAAAAATTTAAATTTATTGGGGTGGATTAATCATGATAAAACTTTAAAATTTTACGAAAAATCCAAAATTGCAGTAAGCCCATCGACATGGGAGGAACCTTTTGGAAGAACATCAATGGAAGCTGGTTCGAGAGGTTGTGCAACTATAATATCGAATAGGGGTGGTATCACTGAAACTAATTTAAATTCAATTATTTTAAAAAGATTAACAGCTTCAGAAATTTATAAAAATATAAAGTTTTTAATTAAGAACGAAAAAAAAGCAAAAAAAATACAAATAGCATCTTTTAGAAATGTAATTCATGAATTGAGCAAAAATACTTTAAAGATTGATAAAATTAGAGATGAAATTTTACAAGATTTTAATTTCAATATTAATAAAAATAAAAAATTTAAAATAATTCATATTTCTAATTTTGGACAAAGGCAGGCAAATAGACTTTATAATATTTCAATTGCGAAAAAAATATCCAACGGATTAATTAGAAATGGACACGATGTAATCAATGTAAGCGATAGGGATGTAGTGAGACTTAATAGAGGATTAAAAAATTTTAGTAAAGGATCAGATTATCTTAATAATTTAATAATTGAGACAATTGATAACTATAAGCCGGATGCAATAATATTAGGTCATGTTAACAATATACAAGAACAAACTTTAGAAGTTGCAAAAAAAAAATATAAAAACCTAAAAATATCTCAATGGTTTGAGGATAATCTATCTAAAAATGGACCTGATCCGATTACAAATAAAAAAAATTTTTTAAAATATATAGATTTTTTAGATCATAGTTTTGTTACTTCTGATCCTCACTTCTTAAATCTAGATAAAAAATATAAATGTAGCTATCTACCAATACCAGTCGATGAAAATATTGAATATTTGAAATGTTATAAAAATAAAAATCCAATTAAAGATGTATTTTTTACAATGAGTCATGGAGTAAATAAAGGAGTTTTAAGAAAGAATAAAATAGATGTACGAGAACCGTTTGTAAAGAAATTAGTTTCATTAAATCCTGATATAATTTTTGACATTTATGGATACAAAAACCAACAACCAATTTGGTCTCACGATTTTTATGATGCGCTTTACAAATCAAAAATGGCTTTAAATCTAAGCAGAATAAATAATGTGAAATATTATTCAAGTAACAGAATTGCCTCGCTTATAGGAAATGGTATTTTAACTTTTGTTGATATAAATACAAAATTAAATGATTTTTTTTCAAACGATGAGGTAGTTTTTTATAAAAATATTCGTGATCTATCTGAAAAAATTAATTTGTATAAAGACAATGCAAAAAAAAGAAACCAAATAGCAAAAAAAGGAAAAGAAAAATATTTCAGGATATTTAATAATAAGATAATTTCAGATTATATATGCGCTCGCCTGTTCGATAAAAAACCAAAATTTAAAATGTCATGGATGAAATAAATCATGAGATTTTCTATAGTAATTCCTACTTTTAACAATCTGGATTATTTAAAGCTTTGTATAAAAAGTATTAAAAAAAATTCAAAATTTGATCATGAAATTATAATTCATAACAACGGTAAAGAAGAATTGCCCTCAAATTTTATTGAAGAAAATAAGATAACTTACTCAAAAACAGACTATAATGCGGGTATATGTGAGGGTGTAAATTTAGGTGCTAAAAAGTCAACCACAGATTATATAGTTTATGCTCATGATGATTTTTACTTTCTTCCAGGGTGGGATGTCGTTTTTAAGAAAGAAATTGAAAATCTTAAAACTAATTTATTTTATTTATCAGGTACTATGGTTCAAAATGGTCAAGTAGATTTTAATTGTGGAGAAAATATTAAAGATTTTGATGAAGAAAAGTTATTATTAAATAATAGCAAAATTGATTATTTCGATTTTCAAGGATCAACTTGGGCTCCACATGTAATTCATAAAGAAGTGTGGAATAAAGTGGGGGGATTTAGTGAAGAGTTTTTTCCTGGCACTGGTTCAGACCCAGACCTAAATATGAAATTATGGAATATTGGAGTTAGAATTTTTAAAGGCTTAGGAAAGTCAAAAGTTTATCATTTTGGCTCTATAGTAACTCGAAAAAAATTTAAGGATGATAAAACAGTTATTACAGAGTCAGGTAGTAAAGGAGGAAAAATTTTTTTAAAAAAATGGGGATTTTCTATAAGGTTTTTTACAAAACATTATTTAAGAGGTTGTAAAACTACAAAATTTAAAAGAATTCTATGCAATAAGTATGATGGACCGTTAAAAAATCCTCAAAAAAATATCAATTATTTTTTAGATCTTATTAAAGATAAATTTAAACTATTTTTTTTAAATATATGAAAAAATTAATAAGAAATATATTTAATTTAATTTTAATAGGAACACCATATTATATAATAATTAATTATTTAAAAAATTATTTTCCAAATTATAGGAAAAAAAAAGAATGTTTTGAGATTGAGAAACAAATATATTCAAATTTTAGATCAGATGATATTTCCAAAAAATGGTTTACAAATAATCTTTATTTTTTAAAGAAAAATCTTTCCAATCGTGTTATAAACAATTTGCTTGAAATCGGTTCATACGAAGGTCGTAGTGCCTTATTTTTTTTAGATCTTTTTAAAAATAGTAAGATCTCATGTGTTGATACATGGGTAGGAAGCGATGAACATAAGGAAGTCAATTTCAATTCTATTGAAAGTAATTTTGATTATAATATTAAATCTCTAAAAGATAATATGCAAATTTATAAATTTAAAATGACCTCTGATGAATTTTTTAAAAAAAATAAAAACAAATTTGATTTTATATTCGTAGACGGTGATCATTCTAATGATCAGGTCTTAAAAGATTTAAAAAATGCTTGGTCCTTTTTGAATAAAAATGGTTTCCTGCTAATAGATGACTATATGTGGTGGTATTACAAAGATTTAAAAAATAATCCAGCTTTCTCGGTAAATTCTTTTATTGAAAAAAATATTAGTCAGATTAATAAATTAATAGTTTGGCACCAAGTTTTAATTCAAAAAAAATAATCTAATTGCCTTTTTATAGTTTTATTTTATTTAACGCATTGTTTTTAAATATATTTGCTTCCCTTATATAACGTCTTACCATTTGTGTAGTCTTATGACCGGTCATTGCCATAATGCTTCGTTCGTCAGCACCAGACTCTGCGGCTACTGTTGCGAATCCTGATCTCAAACTGTGTCCTGAAAAATTCTGATTTTCTATCCCTGCTAATTTTAAATAATCTTTAATAATTAATACAACCGATTGATCTGTTAACCTATGTCCTGTTAATATTGATCCTTTTGCAAATCTTCTGAAAATTGGACCAGTTTTTATATTTGATAAGTTTATCCAATTTTTTAAACTTGTAACTGGACAATATTTTTCATTGGTGAAGTAGGGCAATCCTTTTACTAGACCCTCTCCAAATTGATCCGTTTTAGACTTTCTTAGAGTTATTTTTACACCTTCATCGACAAATTCTAAATCTTCATAGTCTATAGAAATTAATTCTGCACGCCTAAAACCCCCGCCAAAACCAATAAGTATTAATGTTCGATTCCTTAATTTTTTTATTTTTTCTATTTTTTGTTCGTCTATTGCATTAATTATTTGTTTTAAATGATTGATTAATATAGGTTTTTTGCCTATTTGAATACTTCCTTTTTTTCTTTTGATTCCCATCAAATTTTCAATAATAATTGGATGCTTAGTATCTAAATAATGTCCTTTTAGTTTGTGAACAACGCTAATAGACACGAGCCTACGTCTTAAAGTACTTATTTTTGAATTAGAAGATAGATGTGTAAGGTATAATGATACAACCTTAGGTTCAGATGGAATTGAATTAAATCCGTGTTTTGCGCAAAATGCTGCAAAATCTTTAAAGTCTGATTTATAAGCTCTTAGAGTATTATTAGCTTTAGATAACTTGAGGTTGTTTAGCGTATCCTCATGAAGTTTTTTAATATCTGTAATCAACTCATTCATATGTCTTAATTACTATTGATAACAATTAATTATCATTAGTAATATATTAAGTGATTTTAGATGTCAATACATATAATTTCTGAGTCTATGATTAAATTTATTCTTCCTATAGTGGTATTTATAGCTGCGGTTTATGGAATATCTTACTTCTGGACTAACTCGAGTTCAAAGGGCAAAAAAATGATAGCTATAGGCTTAATAATAGCCCTTTTAATAGGAATATCTCTAACAATTTACTTGTTATTTGACTAATGAAGTTAATGGGTACTGTATTTCAGGTTAAAGTATGGGCTTATTTGAGAAAAATACCTCGTGGAAGCGTTAAAACCTATTCCCAAGTGGCAAAAGCTATAGGAAAACCGCTCGCTGTACGTGCTGTGGCTAATGCTATAGGAAAAAACCCCTATGCACCCAAAATACCCTGTCATAGAGTCATAAGATCTGACGGGTCGCTCGGAGGCTATTCAGGTAGAGGAGGTGTAAAAACTAAGAGATTTTTGCTAAAAAAAGAGGGTATAAAACTCTAGAATTGTTATTTGACAGGCGATCGGGTCTAATGACCCCTATTTCACTGTTTTTTTTATCCACACACCAGTTAGTTGTACTCTGAAATGAGTAATTCCAAAAAAAACACCCTCTATGACCGTTTAAACGCTATATTCAGTAAACGCAAAGCTCGTAGAATTGTTAATTTTAAATGCTTTTAGATAGGTCTAAAACACTGAATTTTAGTTAATTTTAGCTTACAGCAATTGAACAGCTTACCGTTTTTTATAATCAGTACTTAATTTTTGATAGCTTTTTTACTGATTTTTATTTTTTATCAATGATAATAAGCTTTATTTTCCAATCATTAACTGCATTTTTTTAAATAAAATATAAGTAGTATTGACTTATTTCTTAATTAATTGCTTTAACTATTTACTGTAAGTAATTGTATTTATTGAAAATATTTGAGACTAAAATATACAACAATTGGGATAGTTATAAATGACATTAGTGTGGAAGTAACTATAACGCTAGCAATACTGTCGACTACCCTTTTCTCTGAATACATAGAGCCCACTAAATAAGTTAAAATAGCACTTGGCATAGCAGATTGAATTAAAAGCACACCAGCAGATAATCCAGTAAGGTTTAAATATTTAATTAAACCAAATCCAATTATGGGACCAATTATAATTCTTACGCAGCTTAAAATAGATGCATTAAACCATGATACTACTTTTAATTTTGTCAATGCAATTCCTAGGGACATGAGAACCAGAAATATTGTAGCGTAGGTTAATAAAAAGGTAGTGTTTACTACAAAGCCAGGGACTTCCCAATCATAATATAAAACAATCACAGCCGCTATTATTCCGTAAATAGGCATATTAGTTATTAATATTTTCAGTGAAAAACTCTTTTTTGCTAAAAGGACACCTAATGTGAAGTGAAGCAAAATAATTACTGATGCTATAGCTGAGGCTATACCTAAACCCTTTGTACCATAGGCAAATAAGCAAATTGGTATACCCATATTACCAGTATTTGGCAATATTAACGGAGGAAGTTCACTTACAAAGTCCTTTTTCATTAAAACAAGAATAATTAAGCCTACTACAGCAAACCCGCCTATTATAATTAAAGCATATGTAAAATATTCTATAAATGTTTCAAGAGTTACACCTGTAGAAGTAATAGTGTAAAATATCATTGCAGGAGTACCCACATTACCAGCCAATGTAGTTATAAAATCGGTGTTAAAATTTGGATCTTTTTTTCCAAGGTAATAGCCTATACCAATTACAAAAAATACTGGAAGTATGACGTCTATCAGTTTGATATAGAGTTCCATTAAACTCTTACATCAGATTTTCGAGGCTTTCTCAACTTATTAGTGTTATAATTAATAGCCGTTTCGAACTCCATTAATCGCTTATGTATTGATCTTAGTTCTGTAATTCTTGTCCAATTATATAGAAATACAGAAAAAGCGTCCTTTACCTCACCAAATGCATTTACCACTTGCATCATAATACCCAAAGTGAACGCTGCAGTAAACAATCCTGGCGCCATTATTAAAAATGGTACAATTACAAATAATTGTCTGTACCAAATAGCCCATAAATCAAAATATCCGTAGTGTAAAAACAACTTATGGTAATTGAATTTTATTCCAGTAAATAATTGTAAAATCGTAGGAGCTTGAACATAGTTTTTTCTGTCGTCCTCACCGTAAACTAATTCTTTTCTAAATGCAGCTTCAACCTTTTGATTGTTATATTCGAGACCAGGTAATTTTATTCCAACTAGCCAACTAATAAGTATTCCACCTAAACTTAGAGTAAGCGCTACCCATACTAAAGATCCGGATACATTGTTTAAAAAAGGAACAGTAACATTTGAAGATAGAACCCATAAAATTGGTATGAATGCTATTAATGTCATAATAGCTTTGACAACCTGCAATCCTATTGACTCTACAATTTTTGCAAAATTCATACAGTCTTCTTGAATTCTTTGAGATGAACCCTCTACTTTTGCCTCAGTAGCTCTCCAATATGGCATATACGAAAACGTCATAGCCTCTCTCCATCTGAATGCCCATAGCCTAGTAAACCAATTAGTAAAAGCAAAAAGTGTTACGTACGGAAGTGCTATGTATAAAAATCTTTTAATTGACTCCCAAAACTCAGATATTTCACGTTTCTCAGCTGTTTGGAGAATATCATAAAAATCCTTGTACCAACTATTGAAGAGAACATCTAAATAGGTTTGCAACACTAGCAAAGAAATAATAAAAAAACCTCCTCCGTAGGACCAATAAAACCATTTTTTGTCTCTGAAAAAACTTCTCCACATATTTAATCTTTAAGAAAATTATCTGCGTATGATTTTATAACAAATTCTTTCTTATTGGGTTCAATAACATTATAATAAATATTATTTTTTTCAGCATATTCTATAGCTTTTTCTTTCGATGGAAACTTAAGAATAACCTCTTCTAGGGTATCACTCGATGTCTCCCACCCCATTAAAGGATTTATTGAGGGATCTTTGGTTATAAATTCTAATACCCAATTTTTAATTTTGCCCCTGCCCGATTGCATCGCAGTTTTAGCAGGTATATAAATTTTAGCTTTTTTCATGTTTATAATGGTCGGGGCGGCAGGATTTGAACCTGCGACCCTCTGGTCCCAAACCAGATGCGCTACCAGGCTGCGCTACGCCCCGAACGTCTGTTTTATAGGTTAATTAAGTGATTTTGGCAATTGAAAGATAGTCTCTATAGAAGTAAATAATACCAATGATACAGCATATTACAAAACCATTTAAATATTTTTTTAAACTTGAAGCTGCTTCTGGGTTAGTTTTGTTATTTGCTGCAATATTAGCGCTTATAATTAGTAATGGTGGTTTAAGTGAAATTTATTTTTCTACCCTAGAAAAATATATCACACTTGGTACTAAAGAATTTGGTCTAAAACTAAGTGTTCTTCATTGGATAAATGATGTTCTGATGGCTATATTTTTCTTTTTTGTTTCATTAGAGATAAAAAGAGAATTTATTCAGGGGGAATTATCTAATCCAAAACAAGCTATGCTACCTATCATTGGTGCAGTTGGAGGGATGGCGGTGCCGGCATTATTCTATATCGTTGTAAATTATTCTGACAGCACAACATTGAATGGTTGGGCTATACCTTCAGCTACAGATATTGCTTTCTCTTTAGGAGTTTTATCATTATTAGGTAAAAGGGTTCCAATATCGCTTAAAGTTTTTTTGACCGCTCTAGCAATTATTGATGATTTAGGGGCAATTGTTATTATTGCCTTCTTTTATTCTGGAAATATTGAAGCAAAATATTTAGTTCTGATGTTACTGTCTTTAATTGTTTTAATAGCTCTTAATAAATATAAAATAAAAAGTTTTATACCTTTTTTTATTGTAGGAATTTTTCTGTGGGATTTTACTCATCAGTCAGGAATACATGCTACTATTGCAGGTGTTCTTTTAGCCCTAACAATTCCACATAACAAAAATAAGAGTAAAGAGTCAATGTTACTCAAATTAGAACATGGATTGTCACCTTATGTGGCTTTTGGAATAATGCCCCTTTTTGCTTTTGCAAATGCAGGAGTTTCACTTGAAGGGCTTACTTTTGCTACTTTGTTAAATCCTGTACCTCTTGGAATTGTTTTAGGTCTATTTTTTGGAAAACAAATTGGTGTCTTTGCCCTCTCTTATATATCTGTTAAGCTTAAATTTGCAGATAAACCATCCGGTTCTACTTGGTTAGCTGTTTATGGAGTTTCAATATTAACAGGTATTGGATTTACAATGAGTTTATTTGTTGGAAATTTAGCTTTTGTAAATAATTTAGAATATATGGATGGAGTTAAAATTGGAGTGTTAACTGGCTCGCTTCTTTCTACACTCTTTGGATATTTCTTGCTGTTATTTTCTTCTAAGAAATGATTAATAAAGATATCATTAGATTAGCCTCTAATACTTCAAATGTAGGTCTTAAAAAAAAATACTCACACAAGATATCTTTAAAAAATTCAACATGTGGCGACAAAATTACCTTAGAGTTAATAGCAGATAAAAAAAAGATAAGCTCAATGAAATACGAAACTATATCTTGTGTATACTGTGAGGCTTCAGCAAGTCTTCTATCGAGAAAAATAAAAAACGTTAAATTAAAAGATATTAAAAATGATTTAACAATCTTAAAAAAAATATCATTAAAAAAAAATGTAAAAATTCCTAAAAGGTTATCTGATTTCGAAAAATTACTAAATAGCGACAATTTTAATAGATTTAAATGTATATTTTTGCCAATTGATGCAGTATTAAAAGCATTAAAATTATGAAAAAAATATTCATTATTTTATTTATGTTCGGTTTTTTTTCAAAAGTTATAGCTGGGAATAATGGCACCGCTTATGATTACGAATTTAATAGCATAGATGGAGACTTAATCAAATTAAGTCAGTACAAAGGAAAGGTAATTGTAGTGGTAAATGTTGCGAGTAGATGTGGTTACACGCCTCAATACGAAGATCTTCAAACATTGTGGTCTGAATATAAGAGTAGAAATGTAGTTGTTTTAGGGATCCCCACTAATAACTTCAGACAAGAACCTGGTAGCAATAAAGAAATAAAAAACTTTTGTGAAACAAATTTTGGAATTACATTTCCGATGACGGAAAAGATTAGTGTAATAGGTAATAATTCGCATCCATTTTATAAATGGGCAAGAAAAGATTATGGTATTGGTGCAATACCAAAGTGGAATTTTCATAAAATTATAATTGGAAAAGATGGAAAAGTTGTAGAAACATTTTCCTCAATAACAAAACCTTCATCTAAAAAATTCATTAAAGTAATTGAGAACTTGATTTAACTAGTAAAACTTAATCCATCGTACGCGGGGATTATATTATTTGGTAATTTTTTTTTTAATTCAAAGTAATCTAAATCTGTATGCAAATTAGTAAGTATAGCTTTTTTAGGTTTAGTTATATTTATTAAGTCTAAAGCCTCATCTAAATTAAAGTGAGATGGGTGTTTTTTAAATTTTAGACAATCTAATACAAGATAATTAAGATTTTTAAGATATCTTAAATTTTTCAAAGGCACTTTATTACAGTCACTAATATATGCAATTTTGTCTATTACATAACCAGTTGATTTTATTAGTCCATGAGTAACTTGAAAAGCTCTTATTGATAATTTAACTTTATTTTTTTTAATAAAAAAATTTTTTCTTATAATGTTGGCTTTCATAATCGGTTTATAACCTTGCTCTTCAATAAAGCAAAATCTATAAGATTTTTTTAAAGCTTGAATCGTTCTTTGACTTCCGTAAATAGGAATCTTTGATTTATTTTTCCAATAAAACGGTCTCATCTCAAAAATGCCTGCTGTTTGATCTACATGTTCATGAGTGTAAATTATTGAGTCAAGATTTTTAATTTTATTTCTTAAAAATTGATGTTTTATATCTGGGGATGTATCTATACAAACAGACAAATTTCCTTTTTGTATGTGAGCACAACATCTAGTTCTTAAGTTTTTTGGACTTACTTTAAGATTTCCTCTGTAATTAGTTATCCACGGGGATCCAAGTGAACTTCCACAGCCTAATATTGTAAATTTGCTTTTCAATTTAATTTACCAAATAAATTAAAGAAATTGTTAGTTGTAATTTTTGAAAATTCATCAAATGATAAATTTTTAATTTTGGATAAAAATTTTACTGTATGAATAATGTAGCTAGGTTCATTTGGTTTACCTCTTAAAGGCACAGGGGCAAGATATGGTGCATCAGTTTCAACTAATATTTTGTCATTTGGTATATCTCTAAAAGTATTGGCTAAGTCTTTAGATTTATTAAATGTTACTACTCCGCTAGCAGAAATATAGGCACCTAAATCTAATAATTTGAAAGCAAATTCCCTTGTTCCAGTAAAACAATGAATAAGAATTTTAGTATTTTTATTTTTTAGATGTTTTTCTAAAGTTTCAAGAGTTTCTTTTTCTGCAGACCTTGTATGGACTATAAGTGGTAAATTTTTTTCCTGCGCGGCTAATATATGTTCCTCAAAACTATTAATTTGATCCTTTTTTTCAGAGTGATTGTAATAAAAATCTAAACCTGTTTCGCCAATACCTATAATTTTTGTATTTTGATTGACTTTGCTAATTATATCATCACTTTTAATATGTTGGTGAGATTTTGCCTCATGAGGATGAATACCATAGGTACCGTAAACACTTTTATGATCTTGGACTATCTTTAATATTTTATCAAAACTTTTATCCTCAGTCGAAATAGTGAGCATATACCTAACACCATCCCTATTTGCTCTATTTATAGTTTCATCTAAAGCTTTTGACATAGGTTCGTATGTTAAATGGCAATGAGAATCAATTATCATTTTCGATTTTTTTAAATAAGATTTCTAAACTTTTTAATTCAGAACTACAGTCCAAAGCGTTATTTTTTTTGATATTATCTATTAAAATATCTTTATCAGATATATTAATTGAGTTTAAAACTTTTTTAGTAGCTATTGGTATAATTGGGTTTAATAAAATAGAAATATTTTTAATTTGTTCTACAATTGTATATAATATAGCATGCATTCTACTAGGGTCCTTTGTTTTATAATGCCAAGGTTCAGAATCATTAAAATATTTATTAGCTTCAAATGAAAAATTGACTACTGTTCTAATATATTCATTTAGATTTTGTTTATTAATATATTCAATAAGTTTAGGAATATTATCTTTAATATTTGTTATGATTTTGACGTCAGTATCTTTCAATTTATCTTTTTGTGGAATTTTATTATTACAATTTTTTTTAATGAATGAAAAAACTCTTTGACATAAATTACCATAATTATTGGCTAAATCATTATTAATGCATTTTTCCAAATTTCCCATAGAAATACTCCCATCATTTCCCAAAGAGACCTCTTTTATCAAATAATACCTTAGCTGATCGATCCCATAATCTTTAATTACTTCTATTGGATCCAAAATATTTCCAAGAGATTTTGACATCTTTTTATCATCTGAAAGAATCCAACCGTGTCCAAAAACTCTTTTCGGTAGTGGTAAGTTTGCAGCAAACAAAAAGGCTGGCCAGTAAATAGCGTGAAATCTCAAAATGTCTTTACCAATGATGTGAACATCCGCTGGCCAAAAAGATTTATACTTATCGTCATTTGTATTAGGGAAATTTACTGCACTTAAATAATTCGTTAAAGCATCAAGCCAAACATAAATAACGTGTTTTTTATTTCCTGGAACTGGTATCCCCCAAGAAAAAGATGTTCTGCTTATTGATAAATCCTTTAACCCTTTTTGGACAAAACTTATTACTTCATTTCTTCTTGAAGTAGGTAAAATAAAATCTGGGTTCTTTTTATAATGATCTAATAACTTATTTTGAAATGCAGACAATTTAAAAAAATAAGACTCTTCTTCCACCCATTCTACAGTAGACCCAGAAATTTTTGATAATTTCTTACCATTTTTTTCTTCGATTTCGTCCACATCGTAATAAGCTTCATCCGATACAGAATACCAACCACTATATTTGTCTAAGTAAATATCTCCTGAATTAATCAATCTATTCCATATTTCATTAACTGATTTAAAATGCCTGGTCTCTGATGTTCGTATGAAGTCACTGTTAGTTAAATTTAATGTTTTAGTTAAAGATCTAAATGTTTCAGATATTTCATCGCAGAATATTTTTGGATCTTTGTTGTTTTTTTCTGCCTCTTTTTGAATTTTTTGCCCATGCTCATCAGTTCCGGTTAAAAACAAAACATTATAACCCTCTATCCTTTTAAACCTTGCAAAAATATCGGCTACTATGCTTGAGTAAGCGTGACCCATATGAGGTTTTCCTGATGGATAATAAATTGGTGTTGTTATGTAAAAATTTTTACGCATTAAATCTCTCATTAATATTTGTTAATAAGCTATTTTGGTTTAGTTTATAAATAAAAAAATCATTAATACTCTTTATAGTAAAAACTCTATCCTCTATAATTTTTTGGTTGGGATAAATTTTTTTCTTCATTAAATTTTCAAAATAATAATCTGTATAAAGTAAAATTACATTATTATAAAATTCTTCTTTTTCTTTTTTATATAAGTTAATAAGTTTGTTTAAATTTTTATTATAGTTTTGATTTATATCAAACTTATCATTTTCTAGGAGATAGTTAAGTTTAATAGAATTTCCAGGTGATATTGATCCATACGAATCTAATTTTTTTGATAAATCAAATTTTTTTAACAAAAGATCCGTTACTTTTAATTTTGTTTGTGAATTCATATGAATCTTAATTTCTAGGCATCTAGATTTAATAGTCTCGAGAATTGTTTTTGTTCTATTGTTAATTAATATAAAAGAAGTATCTTCTCCTGGCTCTTCAATTATTTTTAATAATGCATTTAAAGAATTTTTATTAAATACATCAATTTCATCAAAAATTATAAATCTAAGTTTTTTACTTAGCGACGTTTTTAGGATATTTCTTTTTAAAGATCTTATTTCATCTACTTTTATATTTGTAAAAGATGAGCCAGATAAATAAATAATATTCGAAAAAATATTTTTGGTAAATTGTTTATAAAATGAACTTTTATAACTTAATAAATTTTTTTCTAGATTATAGTTGTTACGGTCGAAAATGTAATATAAAATATGATTTACTAAAGTAGATTTACCTAGACCTTTTTCACCTGATAGCAAAAGCACTTTTGGTAAATTTTTGTTATCATAAAGATCCTTTAAAAATTTAAAATAATTTTTAAGGCCATATAGCTCAAGTGATTTTTTTGGATCGAAAAATTCATCAATGTTCATTTTATCTTCAGTTGTTTTTTTACTATTTCAAATATTTTCTTTTCTAAAGAATTATCATTATCTGAAGAATTTAAGATATAGTAGTTTTTTTTTCTATTAGCTATTTTCAAAAAAGACATTTGAGCTTTATTATAAAAAGCTTTACCAAGATTATCATACCTATTTTTACTTTTTCTTTTTAGCAACCTTTTTTTTGCGGATAATTGTGAAACTTTTAAAACAAAAACTATATTTGGCTTTACACCATGCAAAATATGTTTGTGTATACTGCTAATAAAATTTTTATTAACTTTTTTACCATAAACTTGATAAGCTGTGGTAGAGTCTATGAACCTATCGCATATGACAACTTTATTTAATTTTAAAGCAGGTTTAATTTTAAATTTAATATGCTCATTTCTAGCTGCTAAATAAAGCAATGTATCAGTATACTTGTCAAATTTATCTCTCTGTGTACTTTTAAAATAGTCTTTCAAAATTAAATTTCTTATTAATTCAGCACTTTTTGTGCCGCCTGGCTCCCGTGTAAGTATTGAGGAAATTCCAAGTTTTTTTAATTTATTATGAAGTTTTCTACTTTGGAAAGATTTCCCACAACCTTCTATTCCTTCAAATACAATTAGAAAAGGTTTTTTTTTACGCATCACCCCATATTAAAAAGTTGAGGGAAGTGAATAAACTTTTGAAAAAATTGACTTTTTTTAAATCCTCAGCTGCAAAAAGAGGTAATGTTTTAAGAATTTTATTTTTATTATAAATTACTAATTCCGCTACACGCTGATCTTTTTGAACTGGCGCTATAATAGGTCCATCATATTTTAGAGAAATTTTAAGGTTTCTTATATCTTTTTTATTTAATGTTAAATAATAATCATCTTTACTTATTGCCCTAATTTTATTTTTTCTACCCAACCAAGTTTCTAGTTCAAAAAAGGTTTCATTTTTTTTTGTAACCTCAAATGTATTTGAGTTTCTAAAGCCCCAGTTAAGTAGCTTTAATGACTCTGAGCTTCTCAAATTTTTTGTTGGAAATCCTGAAGCAACTGCAATAATTCTTCTATCCTTTTTTTTCATTGAGCTAGCTAAAGAATATTTTTCAACAGCTAAATAGCCAGTTTTAACTCCATCAACTCCAACATTTTTATAGAGCAGTGGGTTTCTGTTTCCCTGTTTAATTGGGTCTCCTCCAGTTCGATCCCAAGTAAAGTTTTTCTCTTTAAAAATTTCATAGTAAATTGGATAATTTTCTATCAAATATTTGGACATTACTGCAATATCTCTTACAGTTGATAAATTGTTAGGATCATTAATGCCTGAGGAATTAGTAAAATTTGTATTAGTCATACCAATCTCATAAGCTTTTTCGGTCATCATTTCCGCAAAATTTTCTTCAGAACCAGCTATACCCTCTGCTAGAGCAACACATGCATCATTACCCGATGCAACAATAATTCCTCTTAATAAATCTTCAACCGAAACTTGGTCATTAACCATTATAAACATTGATGAATATCCACTTTGCGAAAGTCTCCATGCATTCTCTGATACTACAAATTTGTCGTCTAATGAAAGCTGTCCCTTTTTTAACAAATCAAAAGCTATGATGGATGTCATTATTTTAGTCATTGATGCGGGATATATTTCAGCATCAGGATCAACTTCAAATAAAACTTCATTAGAATGATAATCCATCAAAATAATCGTCCTTGCATTAATATTTGGATTAGCGACAGCTTTAAAAATAAACGATAAATAAATCAAAACTATTAAAACTATTTTATTCATAAATATAAATTTCTAATTCTTCAAAACCAAATTTTTTTAGTAGAATGTAATCATTTTTTACTAAATTAATAGCTTTATATGGTCCTGATATTAGGTTTATTTTCTTATTGTTGATTTTTTTAGTTTTAAGTTTTCTAATATCAAAAGCAGGGATATCTTTAGCGATTCTCTTCTTCAAAAAATCAGCTACATCACTTGAATAAAAAGAAGCTATTAAAATAAAGATTTTTTCACCTCTCAATTTAGTCGTCTTTATTTTATTTTTCGATATATTTGAAATTTCTACTGAGGCAACAGGAGCTTTATTTGATATCTTTTTCTCTTCATTATAAATTTTAGCTTTTTCTGCAACGAAAGATTTATTTTTTTTGATTTCAAGTACTTCAACATAAGGTAAATCTTTATTCAGATTTATTCTTTCGGCCACAGGTTTGGTTATTAATATCTTATAAAATTCAGGAAACTTTATTTGCCTGTAATTTTTCAAAACAATAGTGTCTTTAGTTTTGGGGTTTATTAATTTTACTAGAGTCCCCGATTTTAAAGCATAATGAGAAATTTGTAAGATCTCATTATTCATTTTATCTTTAATTATTTTGTTCTCATAATCACTAGTATTATAAATATAAGCAAAACCCCTTGTATTGTACGCAGTTCTATTTTCTTGTTTAGTATAATTTACAGTACAAGAATTAAATATTAATAGAAAAATTAAAATTTTAAATTTCATTTTTAAAATTATCTTTTAAAGTGCATACTGCCAATGCAAATCTTAAAGATCTATTCCAATTTAGAATTTTTTCATAATTTTCAAATATTAAATAAGCTGGTGATAGACTTTTTGACCCTGGAATAATATCTTTATCTGGTATTATTATGGCTGAATTAATATTATTTTTAAATTTTAGATTTTCAAAATTATGAATATACTTTTTAAAAAAATTCATTTTACGCTTGTTTTTAATATTTCTGGCTGATGAATTTAAATATTTATCAGGAATATTTTTTTTAAGTTCAATTTTCATATAACAAGGTTGATTTTTTTTCCAACCTATCGATTTAAGGTAATTAGCTGCTGAAGCAAATGAATCATGAGTTTTTTTTAATTCTATCATTTTATTATTATCATAATCTATTGCATAGTTTCTAATAGTTCTTGGCATAAATTGAAAATTACCAAAGGCTCCAGCCCAAGATCCAAATAATATATCTTTGTTAATCAAATTTTGATCTACCAATCTTAATAATATTAATAGCTCTTTAGTAAAAAATTCACTTCGTCTTTTATCATAACTTAATGTAGCTAATGATGAAATAATATCCATCTTGCCAAGATATTTTCCAAAATTTGTTTCTATTCCCATCAAGGCTAATAAAAGTTCTTTCTCAACATTAAATTCATTTTCAACTTTGTCTATTAAAGATTTTTCTTTTTTGTACAATTTTAAACCATCTCTTATTTTTTTTTTTGTAGATCTCTTTTTAATATAGGTAAATGTATCCTCGTAGAATTCAGGCTGATATCGATCATATTCTATGACTTTCGGTAGAAACCTGGCATCTGTCAGTACATCTTCAATTACTTTTTTTGATATACCTGATTTTTCAGCTGTTAATTTAAAACTTGTTAACCATGAATTAAAACTTTGTGTTTCAGCTAAGGAGATATTCGTGAATAAAAAAATTGCAGTTAATAATATAATAAATATTTTAGACATTTTTTTAATTAACATATTTGTAATTTATTAACTAGCTAAAGAAATCTCATTTTATTTATTGTTATTTTCGTTCATAGATAGTAATAAATAATACAATTCAACTTTTGGAGAGGTGGCTGAGCGGTTGAAAGCACTGGTCTTGAAAACCAGCAACGGGGCAACTCGTTCGTGGGTTCGAATCCCACCCTCTCCGCCATCATAATTTAAATTGTTTAAAAATTTTTGAGATCTTATTTTTTTCAATATCTTGATTTGTTACATCTAAATTGTAATAATTTATAATTATTTCATCTTCAAATTTTAAAAATTTTTCTAATTCAAACAACTGTTCGTGATTTAATATTTCTATATATTTTTTAACAAATGAACTTAAAAGAATATCCATTTCTTTAGTCCCACGATATGAGGCTCTGTAGATAATTCTTTTTTTTAGTATTTCTAATTTTTCAGTCATATAAATATAATATATAAAAAATCTATGGATTTAATAAAAAAAGATTTTTTATTTCAAGATATAAGAAAATTAAGGGGTATTGGCTCACAGTTATCAAAATACTTAAAAAAAAGAAAGATAGAAAAAATCAAAGATATTATTCTGAATTTACCTTACTCAGAAACTGATAGATCAAAAATTTCAAATCTAAATGAACTTGAAATTGGAAAAATTCAAACAATAAAAGTCAATGTAAAAAGACTGAATTTCCCTCGAATAAGAAACCTTCCAAATAGAATAATTTGTAGAGATGATACTGGTGAAATAGATATTGTATATTTTAACAGTCGTGAGGGATACTTAAGAAAGATATTCCCTTTAGGAAAATGGATTATCGTCAGCGGAAAAGTAAATTTTTTTAAGAAAAAATATCAAATTACAAATCCTGATTACGTTACAACAATAGATAATCAAGAATATGTATTAAAAAATATACCTAAATATAATTTAACAAAAGGAATAAATGAGAAAAAATATAGGTCAATAAGTGAACAAGTCACTCAAAATCTTCCAAATATTGATGACTGGTTAAGTGAGAATTTTATCAAAGAAAATAAATTATTAAATTGGAACGAAACTATAAAAAAATTACATAACACTGATGAAAGTAGAAATTTAAAGTCAGAAAGTTTTAGGAGACTTGTTTTTGACGAAATTTGTGCGAATTTTCTTACTTTATCTAAAAATAGAAAAAGAATTAAAAAAACTAAAAAAGTTAAAAAATTTAATAACACTTATGCTGAAAAAGTTTTATTAAATCTTCCTTTTAATCTGACCTTTGACCAAAAAAAAGTTCTTAATGAAATTAACTCTGACTTAAAGAATAGTGATAGAATGTTTAGAATTTTGCAAGGAGACGTAGGATCAGGTAAGACAATAGTTTCTTTGCTTTCCATAGCTAATGTAATCGAGGCTGGATATCAATGTGCGCTTATGGGCCCAACTGAAATTTTATCAAGGCAGCACTACGAACAAGCTAAACAAATTTTTAAAAACATGAATATTAATGTTGAATTTCTTAGTGGTAAAACGGATTCAAAAATTAGGAAAAAAATCTTAGATAATTTAATTAAAGGGAAAACAAAATTATTAATTGGCACTCATGCTTTGTTCCAAAAAAAAATAATATTTAAAAATTTAGGTTATGTCGTAATTGATGAACAACATAAATTCGGAGTAAAGCAAAGATCTGAACTAGCGTCTAAAGGAGGTAAAAATTGTGATGTGTTACTAATGTCTGCTACTCCAATCCCGAGAACAATGATGATGTCAATATACGGTGATATGGATATATCAAAAATTACAAATAAACCATCTAATAGAAAAAAGATAATCACCTTAAGTAAGCCTGAAAAAAAAATAAATGAGTTATGGCCTTTTATCGAAAAACAAATTAAGGAAGATAATCAAATATTTTGGGTTTGTCCTTTAATTAAAGAATCTAAGTTTTTAGATTACTCATCTGCTAAAAAAAGATATGATATGATTAAAAAAAAATTCTCAAATAAAGTAGGGTTAATTCATGGCTCTTTAGAAAAAGGAGAAAAAGAAGATGTATTAAAGTCATTTCTTAATAAAAAAATTCACATACTTGTATCAACAACAGTAATTGAGGTTGGAATTGATTTTCCTAACGCAAGTTTAATAATAATTGAAAATGCCAATAAATTTGGTTTAGCCCAATTACATCAGCTCAGAGGAAGAGTTGGTAGAGGAAGTAAACAAGGAACTTGTGTTTTATTATTTAAGGAAAGTTTATCCCAAAATGCAATAAAAAGATTAAAAATACTTAAAAATTCTAATGATGGTTTCTACATAGCTGATGAAGATTTAAAATTAAGAGGTTTTGGGGATTTAACTGGTTATCAACAAAGTGGAATGAAAATTTTTAGATTTGCGGATCCGGTTTTACATAATGATTTATTTAAATTAGCTGAGGAATTTATATTCTCAATAAATAATGATGTTGACATAAATAAATATAATTTTCTTCTCAAGTTATTCGATAAAGCTGATATTATAAATATTGGCGAAGTTTAATTTAAGTTTGTGGTGCCTGCTGACACAATAAATTTCGATGCTTGCTCAAATGATACATCTAAATAAATTAAATCTTTCTTTGGAACCATAAGTAAAAAACCACTTGTAGGATTCGGAGTGGTTGGCACAAACACATTAACAAGTCCCTGATTAACTTTGTCCTCAATTATTCCCTCATTTTTATTTGTTGCAAAACCTACAGCCCATATCCCTTTTCTTGGGTATTCTAGTAAAACAACGCTCTTTGATTTATTATCTGATTTAGTAAAACTCTCTGTCATTTGACCTATGGCAGAATAAATTGTTCTAAGTATTGGTATCTTTTTTAAAATATTATTAAATATCTCAAAAAATTTTTTACCTAAAAAAGATAAAGATAACCAACCTACTATAGTTATAAAAATTAATGCTACAAAGATTTCGACTCCAGGAATATTAAACGGCAAGTAATTATTAGGATTCACTTCTTTAGGTATAATATTTCCAGATACTCTAACAAAAAATATTGTAAGATAGAGAGTTATTCCAATCGGTATAAGTACCACAATTCCAGCTATAAAATTGTTTCTAATACGAGCAAAAATTGATTTTTTAATATTTTTTTTATCCATTTTTAAGTATAGCTTGAATAAATAATAAATATTATAATTAATATAAAAATTGCAATTAATAATTTATTATTTAAAATCATGAATCTTTGAAATGTATAACATAAACAGACGAAAATTTCTTGGCTTAATTGGTTGTGGCTGTTGTTCAATTGTAATGCCTTCTTGCTCAACTGTTCCAATAACAGATAGAAAACAATTAAGCATTATACCTGAGGCTAAAATTAATCAACAGGCAGCTGCTGCTTACGAAAATTTTAGAAGTAAATCAAAATTAGTTACTGCTGGAAAAGAATTATTAAAAATCCAAGAGATAGGAAAAAAGATGGAAAATTCGGTAAGTGCCTTTTTCTTGAAACAGGGCAAACCTGACCCCACAAAAAACTTTGCTTGGGATTATATTCTTGTAGATAACGATAAAGTAGTTAATGCTTGGTGTATGCCTGGTGGTAAAATTGCGGTTTACACTGGTCTTCTAAAAATTACAAAAAATACTGACGCTTTATCGATCGTAATGGGTCATGAAATAGCTCACGCTGTTGCAAGACATTCTGTAGAAAGAATGAGTCACGCGATGACCATAAATCTAGGAACAACTGTTGCTGATATTTTTTTAGGTGGCGCAATAAACAGAACAAGAAATACAGTTGGTCAAAATACTGGATTAGATATATTTAAATTAGGTATTATGAATCCTTTTGGTAGAAAACAAGAAACTGAAGCTGATTATTTGGGTTTAATTTTTTCTTCCCTATCTGGATATGATATCAGAGAGTCAGTAAAACTTTGGCAAAGAATGGCAGAAAAAAATAAAGGCAAAGAACCCCCCGTATTCTTAAGCACGCATCCCAGTAGTAAGAAAAGAATTGAAAATCTAGAGGGATGGATAAATGAGGTTATTATTAATTACCCACCAATAAAAACGTAATTTATTTGGTGAGCCCTGATGGACTCGAACCATCGACACCCTCCTTAAAAGGGAGGTGCTCTACCAACTGAGCTAAGGGCCCTTAAAAACGATCTTTTATAGACTAATTAACAAAAATTCAAATGTTTAATCAAAATATTTTATATATTTTTTGTAAAAATTCTTAAATGTGCCATTTTTGATATTAATTCTTATTTCTCGCATAAATTGTTGGTAAAAATATATATTATTTATAGAAATTATCATAGATGCTAACATCTCATCTGACTTAATTAAGTGATGTAAATAACTTTTAGAATATTTATTTAGATGTCTTATGTCGCAGTTTTGATCAAGTGGATGCTTATCATCTTTAAATTTGGAGTTTTTTAAATTTAATTTACCTTCCCAAGTAAAAGCTAGTCCAGTTCTGCCTGATCTAGTTGGCATTACGCAATCAAACATGTCTATTCCTTCATTTACTGCACCTAAAATATCTGAAGGTGTTCCAACTCCCATTAGATATCTAGGTTTATCCTTAGGCAAATTCTCAACTGTTTCATTTAAAATTTGAAACATATCTGCTTGTTTTTCACCAACTGCTAAACCACCCATAGCATATCCATCAAATCCAATATCTAAAAGTTTTTCAATACTTTCTTCTCTTAAATCTTTATATAGCCCTCCTTGGGCAATACCAAAAATTGCTTTTGATTTATTAATTCCGAATTCAATTTTACTTCTTTTTGCCCATTTTGTAGATGTTTTTATAGCATTGGATAAAATTTTTTTATTATCTGTTAAAGGTGGACACTCATCTAGTACCATTACTATGTCAGAATTAATAATTTTTTGAACTTGTATACTTTTTTCAGGACTTAATATTATTTTTTGTCCATCTATATGAGATCTAAAAATTGCTCCCAATTTGACATCGATTTTATTAAGATTAGACAATGACATAATTTGATATCCTCCTGAATCTGTTAATATAGGTTTTTGCCAATTCATAAAATTATGCAACCCTTCAAATTTTTTTAAAATATCTATTCCAGGTCTAAGAAGTAAGTGATAAGTATTTCCCAGGATAATCTGACTATTAGTTTTGATAATATCATCAGTGAATATTCCTTTTACAGTCCCTTGTGTTCCCACAGGCATAAAACTTGGTGTATCTATAATGCCCCGGGGAGTATGAATTTGTCCCAACCTTGCCCTATCATCTTGAGCTATTAACTCAAACGAAAATTCAACGTTATTCATTAATTTTAATTAGATCTTAAAGATATAATTTTGTCTGGGTCAACCACAGCGCCAGAATTTGGTTCACCTTTTTTTATTTTATCAACTAATTCCATACCCTTTATTACTTTTCCAAAGGCAGAGTATTGCCTATCGAGATGCGGAGCTGCCTCAAAACATATAAAAAATTGACTATTAGCGCTATTTGGATCAGCAGATCTTGCGGCTGACAAGACACCTCTGGTATGTGCTATGTCCGTGAATTCTGCTTTCAAATCAGGAAGCTCGGAACCACCAGTTCCGGCCAAAGATAAATTAAATTCTGGGTTATTTGAATTACCAAATTTAACGTCACCTGTTTGAGCCATAAAGCCTTCTATAACTCTATGGAATACTACCCCATCATATTTTCCTGCATTAGCTAACTCTTTGAATCTTTTGACATGATTAGGAGCTTTGTCTGGGTAAAGTTCAATTACAACTTCTCCATAGGATAGTTTGAGTATCATTTTATCATTTGCCATTAGTTTATTATTTACTAAACTAAAAAAAATAATAAATAAATAAAAAAGTTTTTTCATTAGTATCTTTTTTTTAACATTTTGACTGCATATTTAGTGACAAACCTTTCGATATCTCCTCCTAAATTTGCTATTTCTTTAACAAATTTTGATGATATTATCTGATTTTCTACATCAGACATTAAAAACATTGTTTCAATCTTAGAATTAAGTTTTTTATTCATACCTGCTAACTGAAACTCATATTCAAAATCTGAAACAGCCCTAAGACCTCTTATAATTGCTGATGCATTATATTTTTTACACAATTCGATTGTCAAATTATTAAAAGAAATTACTTTCACTTTTTTTTTATCTAATTTCAAATCTTTAAATAAAGAATTATTTATTATATCTATTCTTTCTTCAACAGAGAAAAAATAGTTTTTATCATTATTATCTGTTGTAGCGACAATAATTTTATCAAATATTTTAAGAGATTTTTTTATTACATCAATATGACCATAAGTCATAGGATCAAAAGTCCCTGGATAAACTGCTATTTTCATTTAATTAATATTATCCTCAATCTTGATTACTGAAACAACTTTTTCAGATCCTGATAGCTTCTTTATTCTTACTCCTTGAGTATTTCTACCTGCAATCCTTATTTCTTTTACAGCGCATCGCATCATGCTTCCTTTATCTGTTGAAAGTAAAATTTCATCTGTCTCTGTAACCACTAATGACGATGCTATATTTCCATTTCTTGCCGAATTTATAATACCTATTATTCCTTTTCCCCCTCGGTTTGTTACTCTGTAATCTGTGTAAGAGGATCTTTTTCCATAACCGTTTTCAGATACTGATAAGACAAATCTATCTACTGCTTTTTTAATTTTGTTATCCTTGTTGATAGTTTTTGTGTCAATCTGAACATTGTCTAGTATTGATAATGAAATAACTTTATCATTGTCTTTAAGCTGAATACCTTTAATACCTTTAGAAGACCTTCCTTTAAATAATCTTAATTTTTTTGACTTAAATCTTATGCATTTCCCATATTGTGTGCTTAATAAAATATCTTGATCATCTTTACATATTTTTACCCCTATGATTTTATCATCTTGATCAAGTTTCATTGCTATTTTACCGCTGTTATTAATATTAATAAAATCTTCAAGAGAATTTTTTCTAACATTGCCTTTTGCAGTAGAAAAAATAACCATAAGATTTTTCCATTCTGACTCGTCTTCTGGTAATGGCATAATTGAGCTAATTGAATGGTGGCTTTTCAAAGGTAAAATATTAAATATAGATTTCCCTTTTGAAGAAGCAGATCCCTCCGGAATTTTATGTGCTTTTATCTTATAAACAAGACCTTGTGTCGAAAAGAATAGGACCGGAGTATGAGTGTTAGCGGTAAAAATCTGAACAACAAAATCATCCTCTCTAGTAGATATACCTGTTTTACCTTTGCCACCTCTCTTTTGAGCTTTTAAAGAACTTAGCGGGCCCCTTTTTATGTAACCTTGATTAGTAATATTAATAACTACAGATTCTTTTTGGATAGTTTCTTCTATGTTATAGTTTAAAACAGCATCAATTATCTTTGTTTTTCTTGGAGAAGAAAACTTATCTTTAATTTTTCCTAACTCTTCAATTATTAGATTATACAAAGCTTTTTTAGAATTAATAATTTTGTTATATTCAACAATTAATTTTGACAAATTAGAAATTTCACTTTCAATTTCCCCTATCCCATAAGCAGTTAATTTTTGCAGTCTTAGTTCAAGTATTGCCTCAACTTGTTTATTAGTTAATTGATAAGATGAAATATTTTTTTTCTTCTCTAATGAATTAATAACTTTTACGCTTTTTCTGATTTTCCATTTTTTATTAATCAGGTTTTTTTTAGCTGTTGATGTATCTTTTGAATTTTTAATTATCTTTATTGCTTCATCTATATTTTCAACAGCTACAGCAAGACCAATTAATACATGTGCTCTTTCCTCTGCTTTTTTTAAATCAAATTTTACTCTTTTAGTAACTGTGTCCTCTCTAAATTTTAAAAATTCAGAAATAAATTCTTTTAAATTTAAAATTTTCGGTTTGTTTCCTACTATTGCTAATGTATTAAATCCAAAGGAGCTTTCTATATTAGTTAACTTATACAACTGCCTTCTAACAGTTTCTGGTTCAACCCCTTTTCTTAACTCTATAACCACTCTTATCCCTTCTCTATTTGACTCATCCCGTAAGTCTCTAATCCCATCAATTTTTTTATCTCTTACTAATTGTGCTATCTTTTCAATTAAAGTAGATTTATTCACTTGGTATGGAATAGACTTTATAATTAGTAAATCCCTACCACCTTTTTTTTCTTCAAATTCAATTTCACCTCTTATTTTAAATGATCCTCTTCCCTTGTTATAACCTTGTTTAATAATATCTTTTCCAATAATAACTCCACCAGTAGGAAAGTCTGGACCTGGAACATATTTCATTAACTGACTGATCGATATTTCTTTATTGTTAATAAAAGCTATTGTTGCATCTATCACTTCACCAAGATTATGTGGGGGTATACTTGTCGCCATACCGACTGCAATTCCACCGGCGCCATTTACTAAAATGTTTGGATATTGAGAAGGTAATACCTCTGGTTCTTTTTCAGTTTCGTCGTAGTTACTTCTAAAATTGACTGTATTTTTTTCTAAATCTTCTGTAAGGAACTGAGCAATTCTTCCCAATTTTGTCTCTGTATATCTCATTGCTGCTGGTGGATCACCATCAATTGAACCAAAATTACCTTGACCAGCTATTAGCGGTAAGCTCATTGAAAAATCTTGTACTAATCTGACTAATGCATCGTAAACAGACTGATCTCCATGAGGATGGTATTTACCAATTACATCACCAACAATCCTTGCTGATTTTCTAAAAGGTCTAGACCAATCATAGCCTCCTTTATACATTGCGTAAATTATTCTTCGATGTACAGGTTTTAATCCATCTCTTACGTCAGGTAAAGCTCTACTAACAATTACACTCATGGCGTATGATAAATATGATGAACTCATTTCATCCTGCATGAATATAGGTTTGAATGTTTTATTTTTTTCTAGAGTATTTTTTTCCATGAAGAGTTAAAAAGGAATTTCGTCATCTAGATCTGTAGCGTCTTGATTTAAATTATCATTAGGAAGTGAGCTTTTATTGTCTGATACAAGATTAGAGTTATTAGCGTTATTTCTACTATCAAGCATGGTTAAACTGGAATTATATCCTTGTAAAACTATTTCAGTTGAATATTTATCTTGTCCAGTAGCTTCGTCTTTCCATTTTCTAGTGCTAAGCTGGCCTTCTATATAAACATTTGCTCCTTTTTTAACATATTGCTGAACTACGTTAACTAAACCTTCATTAAAAATAACAACCCTGTGCCACTCGGTTTTCTCTTTTCTCTCTCCGCTAGATTTATCTTTCCAGGACTGACTAGTTGCGATGCTAAGTCTTGCAACACTTTTTCCATTAACCATTTGCTTTATATCAGGATCTGCGCCTAAACGACCTATTAATTGTACTTTATTTAAACTTCCAGCCATAATATTTTTGAATAAAATATGATTTTTTATTATTTAAAGTAATAGATTTATATCATATTTGAAATCTAAATATAAGGTGATTATTATTTGGTTATTAAAAAATGTTGAAAAAAATCGTTGTAAAAGGCGCCAAAGAACACAATTTAAAAAATGTTTCTCTTGAGATTCCTAAAGAGAAATTAGTAGTAATAACTGGCCTATCAGGATCTGGGAAATCATCCTTAGCATTCGATACTATTTATGCTGAGGGGCAGAGGAGATATGTTGAAAGTCTATCTTCATATGCAAGACAATTTCTTGATAAAATGAAAAAACCCAATGTGGATTTTATTGAAGGACTAAGCCCAGCTATCTCAATAGAACAAAAAAATACATCAAAAAATCCTAGATCAACTGTTGCTACAGTAACAGAAATTTATGATTATATGAGAGTCTTATTTGCTCGAATAGGTATTCCTTACTCTCCATTTACCGGCAAACCAATAAGATCTCAGCCAATTAGTGAAATGGTAGATAAAATTAAAAAACTACCAAAAAATAATACTATTCATTTACTTGCACCAGTGGTTAGAGGGAGAAAAGGTGAATATAAAAAGGAAATGTTAAATTACAAAAAAAGGGGATTTTCAAAGATAAAAGTAGATGGTAAATATTTGAATATTGATGAATTTCCAGATTTAAATAAAAAAGTAAAACATGATATTTCAATAATTGTTGATAGAATTATTTTAAATTCAAATTTAGGAAATAGATTAGCTGATAGCGTTGAAACAGCTGTAAATTTATCTGATGGCTTATTAATCGTAGAATATGAAAATGAAACTTTGCCAAAGAAGTTTAGAAAAAAAGAAACTATATTATTTTCATCAAAATTCTCCTGTCCAGAAAGCGGTTTTACCATTGAAGAGATAGAACCTAGATTATTTTCTTTTAACTCACCTTACGGGGCTTGCGAGGAATGTGAAGGTATAGGGCATAATTTAAATGTAGATCCTAATTTAGTAATTTCAGACCCAAAAAAAAGTCTTCAAGATGGTGTGATTGAGCCTTGGTCAAAATCAACATCATTATATTACGCACAAACTTTAGCATCTATAGCAAAACATTATAAAATTTCTTTAGCAGATCCTTGGAAAAAAATTTCAAAGAAAATACAAGATGTAATTTTATATGGATCTGATGAAGAAGAAATTAAATTTTCATATGATGATGGCTATGAGGCATATACTACAAAAAAAACCTTTGAAGGTGTTATAAATAATTTAGAAAGGCGATATCTTGAGACTGATAGTGAGTGGAAAAGAGAAGAGATATCTCAATATCAAAGTGAAAGTGATTGTGAAAAATGTAAAGGAATGAGATTAAAGGATGAGGCTTTATGTATCAAAATTAATAATTTAAATATCAGCCAAGTTACAGAAAAATCTATAGATCAAGCCCAGAAATGGTTTGCTGATTTAGAAAATATTTTGACTGAAAAGGAAAATAAAATTGCTCAACATATCTTAAAAGAAATTAATGAAAGATTAAATTTTCTTTTAAATGTGGGCTTAAATTATTTAACTTTATCTAGAGAGTCAGGAACATTGTCTGGAGGTGAGGCTCAAAGAATAAGGCTTGCTTCTCAAATTGGATCTGGGCTAACAGGCGTTTTATATGTTCTAGATGAGCCTTCAATTGGTTTGCACCAAAGAGATAATAAAAAATTAATAAAGGCACTTAAAAAATTAAGAGATCTTGGTAATACAGTTATAGTCGTTGAACATGATATTGAAACAATGGAAAGCTCAGATCATATCATTGATATTGGTCCAGAAGCTGGATTAAAAGGAGGAAAAATAGTAGCTGAAGGTGAAGTAAAAGAAATCATTAAAAATGAAAATAGTATTACAGGAGATTATTTATCGGGTAAAAAATTTATATCTATTCCAAAAAAAAGAAGGCATGCGAAAAATGGAAGATTTATCGAGATAAATGGTGCAAGTGGAAATAATTTAAAAAAAGTTAATTTAAAAATACCTGTCGGAACATTTACTTGTGTAACTGGAGTTTCTGGAAGCGGTAAGTCAACTTTAATACTTCATACTCTTTATAATGCTTTCAACTTAATGTTAAATAAAAATAAAAGTAGGAAAGTTCCTAAGGCCTTTACTGGATTTAAAGGCACTGAATTGATTGATAAGATAATTGATATAGATCAATCTCCTATTGGGAGAACTCCAAGATCAAATCCAGCTACGTACACTGGTGCATTTGGACCTATTAGAGAATGGTTTGCTGGTCTTCCTGAGTCTAAAGCAAGAGGGTATAAAGTAGGTAGATATTCTTTTAATGTTAAAGGAGGAAGATGTGAGACTTGTGAAGGCGATGGTGTTCTAACTTATGAAATGCACTTTCTACCCGACGTATTTATACCTTGCGATACATGTAAAGGAGCCAGATATAATCGAGAAACCCTGGAAATACGCTTTAAAAATAAAAATATTGCTGACGTATTAGATATGACAGTAGATGAAGGATGCGTATTTTTTGAAAATATTCAAACAATTAAGTCTAAGCTTATTACGCTTAAACACGTTGGACTTGGGTATATGAAAATTGGCCAACAAGCAACAACACTTTCAGGTGGTGAGGCCCAGAGGATTAAATTAGCAAAAGAACTATCAAAAAGGCCAACTGGAAGAACGTTGTATATTTTAGATGAACCAACAACTGGATTACATTCTCATGATATTAAGAAATTGTTAGAAATTTTACAGGCTTTTGCTAATACTGGAAATACTGTTGTAGTTATAGAACATAACTTAGATGTTATAAAAACTGCAGATCATATAATCGATATGGGGCCAGAAGGTGGAATTAATGGAGGTAGAATCATAGCTGAAGGAACTCCAGAGAAAGTTTCAACTGTAAAAGATAGTTATACTGGTAAATTTATAAAAGAAATTATAGGTAACGGCTCTATGAAAAAAACTGCTTAAGATTTAAATACGTCTAAAAATACAAATTTATACTAATTAAGGTAAAATTTTATCTTCCTCTTTTTCTAAAGTCTTATAACTTACCTTAAAAAATTTAAGTATAGGTGATGCAACAAAAATTGAAGAATATGTGCCAATTATAACTCCTAAAATCATCGCAAAAGAAAAACCTCTTAATATTTCTCCTCCTAATATGTAAATTGATAACAAAGCTAGTAAAGTGGTCACAGAAGTGATCACGGTTCTTGCTAATGTTTCATTTATAGAAAGGTTTGCTATATCGCTAAAACTTATTTTTGTATACTTAAAAAGATTTTCTCTTATACGATCATAAATAACTACAGTATCATTCATTGAGTAACCTACTATTGTTAGAACTGCAGCTATTATTGATAAATTAATTTCAAGTGATAACAATGAAAAAATACCTAATGTTATGACAACATCATGAAATAATGCAATTATTGAACCAAGACTAAACTGCCACTCAAATCTTACCCATATATAAAATAGCATAGCAGCTAAAGCTAATGAAATTGCAATTAACGAGGACTCCAACAATTCCGCACTGACTTTTGGGCCAACATTTTCTACTCTTCTAAAATCAACATCAGCATTAATATTATCTTTTAAAGTTTTCTTAATTGCAGGAATAATTTTATTATCTGTGTTTTTTTGTTCTACTTTAATTAAATAATCGCCATCTTTACCAAATTTTTTTACATTCACGTCTCCTAAGTTCATCGAATTAAGTGAGTCCCTAATAGTAGAAGCAGAAATATTTTTTTCTGTTCTAAGTTCTATTAATGTGCCACCTTTAAAATCTATGCCGTAATTTAACCCTTTGAAAGTAATAAATAAAATACTTAAAATAAAAATAATTATTGAGGCTATATTTGCTTTTCTAAATTTTGATACGAAATTAATACTTTCAAACATTATATTTTTATTTCTTTGTTATTATTTCTTAAAACTATTATTGAAGTTAAATGTCTTGCTAAAAAATAAGCCGTGAAGAGCGTGGTAATTATTCCTATTCCTAAAGTAATAGCAAAGCCTTTTACTGGTCCAGAACCAAAAGCAAACAATATTACTGCAGCTATTAATGTTGTAATATTTGCATCGAGAACTGTTATTTTGGCTTTAGAGTATCCTGCATCAAAAGCATGGATAGCTGTTTTTTCTGTTTTTAACTCTTCTTTTATTCTTTCGAATATCAACACATTTGCATCAACTGCCATTCCAACAGTTAAAATGATTCCTGCGATACCAGGTAATGTTAAGGTGGCCTCTAAAATTGTTAATACACCAACTAGCATTAGTAAATTTGCAATCAAAGCTGTATTAGCTATTAATCCAAATATTTTGTATTTATAAAACATAAACACTATTACAAGAACAAATCCTACAATTAACGAGATAACTCCTGATTTTATAGAATCTTCTCCTAAATCAGGGCCAACAGTCCTTTCTTCAACAACATTTAGAGGCGTAGGTAATGCTCCTGACCTTAGTAAAAGTGCTAAATCTGTAGCTTCTTGAAAAGTAAAATTACCTGATATCATTCCGTTTCCAGAAGTAATTGGCTCGTTAATATTTGGAGCACTAATTATTTTACCATCAAGAACAATTGCTAATCTTCTGCCAACATTATCTGTTGTAGCTCTACCAAATTTTTGTGCACCTAGTCTATCTAAAGTGAATGAAACTGTCGGCTCATTTTGTTGATTCTGAATACTTGGCTGTGCATCAATTAAATTTTCACCACTCATAACAATTCTCTTGCTTACCTTTAATTTTTCTCCAGTTTCTGATAAGAGTTCGTCAATACCAAATTCTGATTTATCACTTACTAATCGAAAATTTAGTTGAGCGGTTTTACCTAGTAAGTTTTTAATTCTTTCTGGATCTTTAAGACCAGGTAATTCTACTAAAATCCTTTTTTCTCCTCTTTGAAGAATTGTCGGTTCTTTAGTACCTGTATCGTCAATTCTACGTCTAACAATTTCAATGGATTGTTTTAAAGCAGCATTATTAATTGTTAATAGTCCAAATTTAGAAAATGAAATCTTAATTTTGTTATTACCTAAATTTTTAAAATCTAATTCATGTGATCTATAATTATCAATAAATGGATTTACCAAGTTATCTTTTTTTGAAAAAAAAAGTAATTCAAATTTATCTAAATCATTAACTTTTAACAAAATATTCTTATTTTCAATTTTGAAATCAGCATAATCTAAATTATTTTCTTTCAATAACTTTTTAATTGGTATTACTTTTGATTGTATTTTTTCTTTTACTAAAGTATCAGCATTTATTTCTAACAAAAGATAAGAGCCACCCTGTAAATCAAGACCAAGATTAACTTTCTTATCTAAAAAAATATTATTTTTATTTTGAAGATTTAATAAAGAAAATATTGATACCAAAAAAAATATTAAATAAATAAGTAAAATATTTATTTTAGAAAAATTTAACACAAAAAAGAATTATTTTTTTACTTCTTCTTTTTTTAATAAACTTGTAATCGTAGATCTAATAATTTGAACTTTCGTTTCTTCTCCAATTATGACTTCTATACGATCGTCTTCCATTACTCGGTCGACAACACCTATGATTCCTCCTGATGTAATCACCTCGTCTCCTCTTTTTAGAGACTCCACCATTGCCTTATGATCTTTCACCCTTTTTTGCTGTGGTCTAATTAGAAAAAAGTAAAAAATTACAAAAATTAAAATTAATGGTATAAATTGTGCTATTCCTTGGCCACTCATCAACAGACAATTATAATAAATGAATTAGATTAACAAGTTAAATTTTATCAAATTTTATCCAAATTATTCATATATTTTTTTAAAACATTTGGAATAGTAACTGAACCATCTTCATTTTGATTATTTTCTAGCAAAGCTATCATAAGTCTTCCAACAGCTAAACCTGAGCCATTCAGTGTGCCTACAAACTGCTTGCCTGTACTAGTTTTGTATTTTGCACCCATTCTCCTTGCTTGAAAAGAGCCACAAGATGAGCAGCTTGAAATTTCCCTATATTTATTTTCAGAAGGTATCCATGTCTCAATATCATAAGTTTTCTCAGCACTAAAACCCATATCTCCAGATGATAATAATATAATTTGATAAGGTAGCTCTAATTTTTCTAATATTTTTTGAGCGCAATTAAGCATTCTCTCAAGTTCTGAATTACAGTTTTTTGGTTCTACAATACTGACCAATTCAACTTTATAAAATTGATGTTGTCTAATCATGCCCTTTGTATCTTTACCGTAACTACCGGCTTCCTTACGGAAACAAGGTGTAGACGCTACGAATCTCATGGGCAATTGATCTTCATTTAATAAAGAATCTCTTACTAAATTAGTCAACACGACCTCAGCAGTTGGAATTAAAAATTTCCTTTGATCAGAATTGCCAAATTTTATCTCAAATTGATCCTCTTCAAATTTCGGTAATTGTCCAGTCCCAAACATGACATTTTCATTGACGATTAGCGGCGGAGAAATTTCAACATAATTAAACTCATTTGTATGTACGTCTAACATAAAATTAATAAGAGCTCTTTCTAATAAAGCTAACTTATCTTTAAGTACAACAAATCTTGATCCAGATAATTTTATTGAGGTTTCAAAGTCAATATTATTTTCTTTTGAACCGATTTCAACGTGTGACTTGGGTTTAAACGGAAATTTTTTAATATTACCAAATTTTTTTATTAGTTTATTTGCTTTTTCATCTTTTCCTATTGGAACGTCATCTAAAGCTAAATTGGGTAAAACATGTAATAATTCGTTTAATCGATTCTGTGCAATAAGCTGATCATTTGATATTTTAGATATTTTTTCAGATATATCTTTTGATTTTTTAAAATTAGATTGATCTTTTGATTTTGATAGTAGTTTTTTTTCTTGTTCTAATTTTTCCTTTTCACTTATCAATAATCGATTTTTTGTATCTAGAGTTTCAAAATCATTGATTTTAAAATCAAAATTTCTATCTAGCAGTTTTTTTTTAAAATTCTCAATATTTTTTCTTAAATCCTTTAAATTATGCATCTTTCAAATTTTCTTTATCTTTTTTTTTTTCAATAAATCTAACTGTAAATATAGACAGTTCATAAAGTAATAACAAAGGTATTGCTAGTCCAACTTGCGTAATAGGGTCTGGTGGAGTTAAAATTGCTGCTATAGCAAAAATAATTACAATTACATACCTTCTTCTTGTTTTAAGGTAATTTGAATTTACTACACCGATTCTTGCTAATAAATTAAGCAATATAGGTAATTGAAAACTTATACCAAAGGCAAATATCAATCGCATGATTAAAGACAAATATTCATTAACTTTTGCCTCTAGTTGTATTGGTAGACTAGTGTTAGAGCCTAAAGTTTCAAATGATAGAAAAAACTTTATTGCAAGAGGCATAACTAAATAGTAGACAAGCAATGCTCCGAATAAAAATAATACAGGTGTAAATATCAAATAAGGTAGAATTGCTTTTTTTTCATTTCTATAAAGCCCGGGTGCAATAAATTTATAAATTTGTATTAACAAAACAGGACTTCCTAAAAATATTGCAGTAAAAAAGGCAACCTTTAAATAAGTGATGAATGTTTCGTGTAAAGCTGTAAAGATAAGACGCCTTGAAACTTCATCATTTTTTACTGCATTGGCATATGGTTCAACTAAAAAATTGTAGATATGTTCTGCACAAAGATATGAGATTATAAACGCAAAAAAAATAAATATTACAGAATTTAAAAGCCTTTTTCTTAATTCTACAAAGTGGCTTGTAAAAGAATTACTATCAGCCATTTTTGTCTTTACCTTCTTTAATTTTTTGATCTTTAGGTAAAATTTCTTCCTCTAAATCGATATCTTTTGTGGCTGATGAAAAATCTTTCTGAAAATTAATTAATGTATTTTTAATTTTTCCTACGTAATAACCAATTTTTTTTAATGCTATTGGAAATTCTTTAGGTCCTAAAACTAATATTGCAACAATTACTACAAATAAAATCTCTAACCATCCAATTTGCGGCATTTTGATTATTTGTTTTCAGAATCAGAATCGTCTGATTTGGAGTTGTCATCTTGATTATTTATTGAAGAATCATCAGACATACCTTTTTTAAAACTTTTAATGCCTTTAGCCACGTCTCCCATCAAGCTTGATATTTTCCCTCTTCCAAAGAGTAAAACAACAAGAACAACAACTATTGCTATTTGCCAGAAACTAATTCCCATAGAGGTAATTATATACAATAAAAATAGTTAAATAAATATGTTTATTTTTCCTCTTCAGGAGCTTTTTTGATTGCCTCGTCAATATCTTCATAAATATTCTGTTTTTCAGATATAGTCTGTTCTTTAAAAAATTTACCAGTTCCAAAAATTGATTTATCAATACTCGATGTATCTATTAAACCAGCTGAACCCAATTCATCAATGGTCGGTAAATCAGACAATTTTTGAATATTGAAATGATTTAAAAAATTTTCAGTCGTGGCATACTGAATTGGTTTACCAGGCACATCTTTACGTCCTGCAGGCCTGACCCAATCTAGTTCTAGTAAAATTTCAAGAGTGTTTGAGGCGAAGGAAACACCTCTAATTTCCTCAATCTCTGATCTGGTAACTGGTTGATGATAAACAATGATAGATAAAGTTTCAATCGTTGCTTTTGATAATTTTTTTTGAGTAGATTTTTGTAAAGCCATTAGTTTTGATAAATCATCGGCTGTTCTGAATGACCACTTATTTTTTATACACACTAAGTTAATTCCTCTTTTCTTGTATATTGCTTGGAGAGTTTCTAATATCTTTTTTATGTTTGTTGTTGTTTGAACTCTTTTTTCAATAGTTTCGATATCTAGTGGTTCAGAAGCTGCAAATAAAATAGCTTCAACTTGTCTCTCAAGCTTAGTTGGTGAAGTGGGAAAATCTATTATGTTATTTTTTTTTTTATTTTTCATATTATAATTTTTTTATCATTAATTTATCAAATAATTTCTTTTGGGAGATCGAAACGATACCCTCTTTCGATAGCTCAAGGCAGGCTGCGAAAATACCCGCTACACCTGTTTTCTTCATTTTATTATTAGAATAAAATTCAGGAATTAATTCAAACAAATTTTTCCAATCAACTAAATTTTTTACATTGTTTCTTATTTGTTTTATGCCTTCTTCTGCTGTGAAAACTGGCAACTTTGGAATGCTAATGTTTTGAAAGGTTTTCTGCATTTGAATGTTCGAATAAGTTTTTAATAATTCATATAGGGAAACATCATATATTGGTGTATTGATTGATCTAATTCCACCTTTAATGCCCCTAGTAAAAATATGTACTCCTAATCTTTTTTTTTTAAGCATTTGATCGGATAATATACGAATTAATTCCAATTTTTTTAACTGAAGTTTTAATTTTTCAGCAACCTCTAATGCTTTAAAATCATCCTGATCATCTTCAGGTAATAATAGTTTTGATTTTAAATATGCAAGCCATGTCGCCATTAGTAAGTATTCTGATGCTGTTTCTAAATTTAAATTTTGATTATTTTTAATAAAATCTAAAAATTGATCAGCTAATTTAGTAATTGAAATTTCCGCTAAATCGACTTTTTGAGTTTTTGCTAAATCAAGAAGAACTTCTAAAGGACCATTGTAATTCGGTATATTAATAGAAATTTGATTAGTATTTTTTGATTCCATATTCAATTTTACCTTAAAAATTTATAAAATTCTGATGTTTTTTTTCTAGTAAAATCATCAATATAAGGTAGTGATTTAATTAGTTTAAAATTTTCTTTGGTTTTACCTGAACAATACAGTACAAGATTACAACCTGCTTCAATAGATTTTTTTGCATTAGTTACTATATCATATTTCAATGCTTTCATAGAAATATCATCTGATATCAAAATACCTTTAAATTTTAACTTTTTTCTAATTATTTTTTGAATAATTTTTTTTGAAAAAGTTGCAACATTTTTTTTATCTATATTGAGATAAAGAACATGAGCAGTCATAGCTAGTTTAGCCCTTGATAATTTAAATGGATAAAAATCTATTGAATTTAAAATTTTAAAACTTGACTTAATTATTGGTTTTTTTTTATGACTATCTAAACTAGTGGCACCATGACCTGGTATGTGTTTGATGACACCAGCAATTTTATTTGAATGTAGATATTTAATAGTGAGTTTTCCTAATTCTTTCACTATATTTTTATTTTTTGAGAAGCTACGATTTCCTATAATTTTATTAGTATTATTCCTTAACACATCAAGAACAGGAATAGTGTTTATATTTATACCAAGACCTTTTAAGATCTTACTTAAAGAGTTTATATAGTGTTTAAGCAGTCTTATAGAGAAGATTTTATTTGAATTAAATAAACTACCGAAAAAATTTGCAGAGATATTATGGTCTATTATATTTTTTAATCTTGAGACTTTTAAACCCTCTTCATCTATCAAAATTGGGAACTTTTTATTATTTGCTAATAATTTAATTTTATTTATTAATTCTTTAGTTTGTTTAAATGATTTTAAATTTCTTTTAAAAAGAATAACACCCCAAGGTGCTTCTTTAGATATAAGTAGTCTCTCCATTTTTGTGAGCCTTGTACCTTTAATACTTATGATTAAGGCCTTGCGTTTCATTTACTTTTTATTAAATCCCAAAAACTTCTTTTTTTTTCACCATTTATCCCGTTATTAATAGAATTATTGAACTCTATTACATTATCAGTATCTGTAGAAAGGGTTGGTAAATCGATTATTTTTTTTTTAAGAATCTCATCAATATTTAAGCGATTGTATTTTTTAATGTTTATATTTTTATTAGATGAGTAATGATTAAACACAATAAAAATAAAAATCATTATTAACAATAACATCAAAATATTTACGACTTTATACATTACATTTTATTAGGTAGAGAGACTCCAAGAATATTCATCCCATTTTTTATAACAATTGCAACTAGATAAATAAATATTAAGGACTCGGGTCTTTTAATCTTACCATTTTCAATAAATTTAAATTTAATGTCCTCATTTCCTTTACTCCAATATGCGTGAAATAATATTGAAAGTTCATATAAATAAAAAGGAATTTTGTGAGGTTCAAGTTTATTGGCTGCTACTTCGATTATTTTTGGCCATTCAAAGATTTTTCTAATAATTTTTTGCTCATACTCGTTTGGTGAGAATAAAATGGGGTTTACTGATATTTTATCATTTAAATTTTTTTTAAGAGATCTAGTAATTGAATTAATTCTAGCGTAGGCATATTGAACATAATATACTGGGTTATCTTTTGTTTTTTCTTTTATCTTTTCAAAGTCAAAGTCTAATTCAACGTCATTACTTCTATTAAGCATCATAAACCTTACTGAATCCTTATCAACCTCGTTAAGTAAATCTTGAACTGAAATAAATTCTCCTTCCCTTTTTGACATCTTAAAGGGTTTTCCATTCTTATAAAGTTTTACTAGTTGACAAACTTTACAATTAAAATTAACTTTATTTTCCGATAATGCTTTTACTGCAGCAGAAATTCTTTTTATATAACCAGTATGATCTGCACCAAGTATATTAATTAAGTTTTCAAAATTTCTATTAATTTTGTTTGAATGGTATGCAACATCGTTTGCGAAATAAGTCCATGACCCATCATTTTTCTGTAATGCCCTATCTGCATCATCTCCAAATTTAGTTGACTTAAATATAAGCCGTTTAACTTTTTTCCAGTTTTTTGAGGGCTCGCCCTTTGGAGGTTCAAGAAAGCCCTCCTCAACATAATTTTTACTTTGTAGTTTTTTAATAGTTTTAGTCACTAAATTTTTTTTTACGAGATCAGTTTCTGAAAAAAAATAATCATGTTTAATTCCAAGTTTTCTTAAATCTTCCTTAATTAAATTCATTGATCCTATTAAAGAAAGTTTTTTTAATTCTTCAAAACATTCATCTAATTTTTCAAATTTGATTTTTTTTTTATTTTTAACAATTTTTAAAGCAATTTCTTTAATATAATTACCAGGATACAAATTTTCTTTAGCAACAAATTTTTCTTTAAATTTGATTTCTCGTATTCTTAAGTAAACAGATTCTACAAAGTTCTTAATCTGATTGCCATAATCATTAATATAATATTCTTTAATCACTTTATTTCCATTGAATAACAATAAATTAGATAAAACATCTCCGAAAATTGCTCCTCTACAATGACCGACATGCATTGGACCTGTGGGGTTAGCAGAGACAAACTCTATGTTAAATTTTCCTTTTGATTTTTTTGATCCGTAAGATCTTTTGTTTCTAAAAATATCATTAATATTTATCGCCAACCCCTCTTTTGAAAATTTAATATTTAAAAATCCTGGGCCAGCAATATCAATTTTTTCAAAATGATGAATTTTTTTTAATAATAAATTTTTAATATTATTTGCTAAAGTTTTAGGTTCAATTTTATTAGCTTTTGATAAAACTAGGGAAATATTAGTAGATAAATCAAAATTAATATGAGACGGGGGGACTTCTAGGTTAACAATATTTAGTTTTTCGACATTTTTTAACTTTAAATGATCTTTATTATCTATAATGATTTTGCTAATTTTTGATAAATAATTTTCGAATATATTCATTTTATTTTATTGTACAGATTTATTGCATATCTATCCGTCATACCAGCTATAAAATCACTAATAGATCTATCAATATTTGATTTATCATACTTACTAACATTTATATATCTATTTGGATTCTTTTTAATAGTATAAAATAATTTTCTTATTATTTTTTTTCCTCGGTTAGTATTCAGCTTAACCTTTTTATGA
>CACKBP010000002.1 GCA_902598315.1 uncultured Pelagibacteraceae bacterium | reverse complement strand
GTGAATTTTCCATCATCACCTGGCATTACCATTTCTGTACCAGACGGTAACGTTACTTCTCCGGTTACATCGGTAGTTCTAAAATAAAATTGCGGTCTATACTTTGTAAAAAATGGAGTGTGTCTTCCACCTTCCTCTTTTTTTAAAATATAAGCCTGACATTCAAATTCAGTGTGTGGGGTAATTGATCCAGGTTTACATAAAACCTGACCTCTTTCAACATCATCTCTTTCAACTCCTCTCAAAAGCGCTCCGATGTTGTCGCCTGCTTCACCACTATCTAGAAGTTTTCTAAACATTTCTACTCCAGTGCACACAGATTTTTTTGTATCTCTAATTCCGACTATTTCAATTTCCTCTCCAACTTTGATGACGCCGGACTCTACTCTACCGGTTACAACGGTTCCTCTTCCTGAAATTGAAAAAACGTCTTCTACTGGCATTAAAAAGGGTTTATCTTTTGGTCTATCTGGTTGAGGAATTGTTTCATCAACCGCTTTCATTAATTCCATAATTGCATTTTTACCTGTGGCTTCATCCTTGCCTTCAACAGCATTTAAAGCTGAACCTTTAATTATTGGTATTTTGTCACCAGGAAACTTATATGATGTAAGAAGCTCTCTTATCTCTTCCTCAACTAAATCTACTAGCTCTTTATCCTTCACTGTATCAATCTTATTTAAAAAAACAACTATTGCTGGAACTCCAACCTGCCTAGCTAAAAGAATATGCTCTCTAGTTTGTGGCATTGGTCCGTCTGCAGCATTAACTACTAAAATTGCACCATCCATTTGAGCGGCACCTGTAATCATATTTTTTACGTAATCGGCATGTCCTGGACAGTCTACGTGAGCATAATGTCTTTTTTCCGTTTCATATTCAACGTGAGCGGTAGAAATTGTTATACCTCTCTCTTTTTCTTCTGGAGCTTTATCAATTTGATCGTAAGCTACGAAGTTTGCGCTACTAGAACCTCCAGCTTCAGATAAAACTTTAGTTATTGCTGCTGTAAGTGTTGTTTTTCCATGATCCACGTGACCTATAGTACCGATATTACAATGTGGTTTGTTTCGGTTAAACTTTTCTTTTGACATCTATTTTTTCCTCACTTTAATTTTTAATTTTGGAGCGGGTAAAGGGAATCGAACCCTTACATCCAGCTTGGAAGGCTAGCGTTCTACCATTGAACTACACCCGCAATGTCCAAACTTATCTCGCTCTTTGTAATTAAATTTTTAAGTTTGGTGGAGGGGGAAAGATTCGAACTTTCGAAGACCGAAGTCAACGGGTTTACAGCCCGCCCCATTTGACCGCTTTGGTACCCCTCCTAATTATTAATTGTGGGGATACCCACTAACTTAAAAAGCATTTAACAACAAGGGTTTTATAAGCATTTATGAAATAATTGCAATAAATCATTTTGCCTTGAAATATGCTAGAAATTTGAAAAAATTGCACAAAAATCATGAAAAAAACAACATTTTTAATTGTAGGGAAACACGCGGTTTTGGAAGCTCTCAAGAACCCATATCGTAAAATAGAGAGAATTTTTGTTACAGAGGATGCGCAAAAAAAAATTAATAGGGAAAATCAATCTTTAAATTTATTTAAATCTTTAAACGTTTTTTATAAATCAAAAAGAGAGCTAGATAACTTATGCGGCAAAGATGAAACATCGCACCAAGGTTTAATAGCGGAGGTTGAGCATCTTGAAGAAATTTCATTAAAGGATTTTATTTTTAGAAATAAAAAACAAAACATTAATCTTATTGCTTTAGAAGAAGTTACAGATCCTAGAAATATTGGATCAATCATAAGAAGTGCAGTTGCATTTAACATAGATGGTTTAATAGTAAAAGAAAGATCTTTCCCCTCTAAGAGCAAATTACTTTATAAAAGTGCTAGCGGCGGTGTAGAACATATCAAGATTTTTAAAGTTTCAAACATCTCCTCTACTTTAAAATTTTTAAAGTCTAAAGATTTTTGGATTAGTGCTTTTGATACAACATCCTCAAAAGATTTTACTAAAAATAATTGGAAAGGAAAAAATGTGCTACTCTTTGGATCAGAGGGTTATGGTATAAAAGCAAAAACTCTTGAAAACTCAGATTTTGTATTCAGGGTAAGAATAAATAACAACATAGAAAGTTTAAATATTGCAAATACTGTCTCTGTTGTTTGTCACCATATATTTCAATCAATTAAATAAAATATGATTTTATTTATATTGTTTTTTTAGTAAATTTATTCTAAAGAAATATTCAAGCCCTCATAGCTCAATTGGTAGAGCAATTGATTTGTAATCAATAGGTTCGCGGTTCGAGTCCGTGTGAGGGCACCATTTTTACCTTTTTTGCTCTTGGTTAATTTTTTTAATTAAACTTGTTGAGCTATCGTATAACAAGGTAATGTTAATTTTTTTATAATTTTTAATTTCTAAATGTTTAATATTTCTTTTTTCAATATTATCTGCAACTAAAGCTAAAGGTCTTTTTTTAGCACTTAAGTTTTTAACTTTAATAATCGATTTATTTGATAAAATTTTTCCTTTCCATTTTCTAGGCCTAAAAGGACTTATGGGTGTTACTGCAAGTTTTCCAGACGCTAAAGATAAAACTGGACCATTAGCAGAAAAATTATAAGCTGTACTACCAGCTGGTGTAGAAATAAGTATTCCATCGCCTATAAGTTTTTTAATTAATATTTTGTTATTTGATAAAACTTGAATTAATGCTGTCTGTCTACTTTGTCTAAATAAAGATGCTTCATTTATTGCAATCAAACTTTCTCTTCTATTTTTATTATCTATATACTTAATTTTTATTGGATTTATATTAATCTTTTTAGCTCTTTTAATTTTAGATTTTAAATTTTTGTAATTAAGTTTATTCATTAAGAAGCCGTATGTTCCACAATTTATGCCATAAAATGGTTTTTTATATTTATAATTTTTTTTAACAGATTGGAGCATAAAACCGTCGCCACCGGCCACTACAATACAATCTGATTTTTTAGGTGAAGAATTTTTAATTTTCTTTAAAATTTTTTTTTTGAAAATTAAAGATTTTTTCGTTTTGTCAAATATAAAATTAATTTTAGTCATTTTTTCTTTTAAACACTTTTTTAAACAAAATTACAGGGAGATACCTTAAAAAAAATATTACATTTATCGGCAGAATATATATAGGCAAATTTAAATTTTCATAAAATTGATGAATTAGTGAACTAAACTGGTTTAATTTAGATCTGAGTCTGAAATGCTGTTTTAATGAAATTATATAATACCAAAATGGTATAGAAACTTTATCTATTTTAGTTTTGTCAGTTTTATCAAAAAAATTTTTTAAAATTTCAATATAATTATCATCTGCATACTTTAGTGATCTTTCATGAAATAATTTAGTAGCATCTTCTAATTTTTTACTATTAGATAGATAAAGCTTTACCAACTTAATAAAATCATCTTTATTTTTAAACATTGGTAATTCATTATCTGAATATAAAATTTCATTAGATATAGAATATTCAGAAATACATAAGGTTTTACACAATCCAACCATTAATGGTCTTCCTTTAAAATAATATCCAAATTTAAATTTTGAACTTGGATTGAAAAATCTATTACCATTTAAAGATTTTGAAATATTAATTACAATTTTTGATTTATTTATTAATATAGCTAATTTTTCTATTGTATCTGAAATTTCCATATATGGATTTACAGATAAATATTTTATTTTGTTATCTTCCAATATTCTAAGATAATCATTTCTATCAGTTTTATCTCTGCCAAAAAACAAAACATCAATCTCTTTTTTGTTTTTATAGTCTTTAAATATATTATTGTTCCCTTCAACTGGTGAAAAAATACTTCTTATCCCTAGTTCCTCAAATTTATACGCACTTACAGGATCAGTTAAAACAAAGTCACATGCACTAGCTGTTATAAGATTTACTTGATGCCAAACAGAATCATCTCCTAAAAAAGAACCTTTTTTTACATCATTGTTAATATTTTTTATAAAGTTATAATCTATAAGAGACATGTGGTCTCCCTCAAATAAAATAATGTTGATGTTGTGATTTTTAATTTTGCTGTTTACTAATTCAGCTATTTTTTTATTTGTTAAATGTAAAAAATCATACAAAAATAAATGATGAACAATGTATTGTTTTTTGAATTTATCAATCCAAAAATCTTGGTTTTTTGTTATTTTTTTTTTATCCTTAAAAACTATGAGAATAGATTCTTGGTTCATTTTTAAACTTTTGGTGCCCTCGGCCAGACTCGAACTGGCACTCCCAAAAGGGCAAGGATTTTAAGTCCTTTGTGTCTACCAATTTCACCACGAGGGCACGTCGTTATTTTTGTTGTTATTGTTAATATATTAATACACAAGAGTTTTGAAGAAGTAAAAAAAAATTATTTTCCGTCTCTATCTCCTAGTTTGCACCTAGTCTTCCCATATTTTACAGGACAATAAGTTAGTTTTGTTTCCAAACAAGATTTACTAATTCTTGAGGTTTCCAACTAATAGCAAAACCATTCGTCTGAATTATTTTGTCATTTTTCCAATCAATTAAAGATAGTCTTAAACCGTGTCCTCTCATTTGAACTAAATTTTCTACATTATACCCATTTAACCAAAAGAACATTGCATATTTAGGAGCAAATTTTTTCTTAGTGGGAACGGCATTCTTAAAAGCCTCTTGTAACTTTTTTGCCTCACAAGAGTTTTTATCCTTCATTAATTCAATAACGTATATTCCAAACCTTAGCCAATCTTCTCTAGTAAGCATGATAGATGACGATGATATTGGAACTCCCTTTTTGTCTAATAATATTTTACCCTTTGACTCAAAACCTGCAGTTTCTGAAATATTTTTTTGAAACCATTTAGCAAACTTCTTTTTTCCTCCTAATACATTGATCATATCTAATGTTATTAAATCAGTATTAGGATTTGAGTATTTAAATTCTTTTGGTCCTTCTGTTTCTAATTTTTTAGGGTGCTTATTAAGAATAGTTGTTAAGTCAGATTTCTTTCTGTGTGTTTCCTTTAAAATATTATAATTTATTACAAATTGATCTCTAGCCAACATATTTAAGGAGTCTTTTAATTTTACATGGCCATAAAATGAGTCTTTAATTTCTGGAGAGTAATCACCATGAGTTTTATCTAAATCTAAAATATTTTGACAAGCCATTTTTAAAGCAGCAACACCAACTATTGATTTGCTCCTAGACTCACCATTTATAGGTTTGTTATTAAAAATATAATCTCTTTTCCAATCGTGAATTAATTCTCCTTTATCAAATACCATCAAACTAGAGATATCTCTGTAATATACATAATCATAAATTTCTTTTGGAAGAGGTTTTATATTTTTTTTAATTGGTCTGATTGTTTTTTTTGCTGGTTGTATTACAATTCTTTTTAACCCTCCATTATTTTTGTGATCTCTATTTTTCAAACTTGCTTTACGGTAATAGCCATGAGCCCAATAATCGTGTCTTTCTGTGCAAAACTTGCAATCATTAGGAGGGTATTCTGCTTTTGGAAAATCCTTCTTCCATCTTTCTAACGAAGGAGACCATTTATTTTTTGGTGGTGTTGCAATTAAGGTGGTGCTCCACAAAAAACCCAGAACTATGATCATTAGAAGTTTTTTCATTTAATTTTTAATATATGCATCTGGATAGTTAGCAAGATGCTCATCTGACATTGGAGTCATTACAGCAGTTTCTAAAACAGCTCCAGCTTCCTTTCTTTTCTCAGCAAGTTCTTTATCATCCTTAAAAGCTTGGAGTGCTTCCATGTTTGGAAATTGCATTACTGTATGAAGTTTTGTCGGGTCATCTTTTTGTGTGCCTGCAAAAACAAATTTTATTCCATGCTCTTTTAATTTTCCATCCTGCGCATAGACCATCTCTTTCCATGTTTTAAATCCTTTAGTAATTGTAATTTCACCTTTGACTAGTATTCCCATATCAACCTCCTTATTTATATTTTAAAAGTTTTTTCAATAAATAATCTTACCAAATTTTCCCTTTCTGTCTCCTAGTTTGCACCTAGTCTACACAAATTAATTTGTCTTGATTTCTAATGTTAATTGAAAGGTTAAATAAGAAAGTTAAGATTGATAATGTTTTGAGACTACCTGAGACTGTCCGAGACAATAAGAAATGTGAATCCCTGGTGTTTTAAGTCCTTTGTGTCTACCAATTTCACCACGAGGGCACATTAATTTTTTTGTAATATGTATATGACATTTATATTATTATTTAAATCTTATAAAGTATATTTATCTTATGGAAAAAATCTTATTATATAATTCTGGAGGGGGTCTTGGAGACTCAATTCAATTATTTCCTCTAATATTAAGTCTTAAAAGTCATTTTAAAAAAACAAAGTTTTATTATTTAGGAGCCCACACAAATCATTTTAATGGAAAATTAAAAGAATATAACATTCAATTAGAAACTTTTGATTTGGGGCTAAAATATTTTGGTTTTAGGTGGTGGCACTTATTACTTACAAAAAATAGAGCAAATAATAAGTCAATAGGTAAATTTAATTTAATTATTGATTTACAAACCAAATTAAGAAATACAATAATTTTAAAAAAAATTCCTCATAACAATTTTTACTCAATGACTTTAAAAGGATTTTTTTGCTCAAAAAAAAACAAAAATTATTCCTCTAATCATTTAGAAAATCTAAGTTTATTTTTTGAAGAAGATGTCATTGAAACAGAGTTTAAAGTTAACAAATTATCAAGAGAAATACTTTCTGAGGCTAAAAAATTGCTTCCAAACTCGAACTATGTAGGTTTTTCAATTACACAAGGGAATGAATATAGAAAAAAAAGTTGGTCAATTTATAAATTTACGTCTTTAGCAAACAAAATAATCTCAAAGAATAAAGTTCCAGTTTTTTTTATTGAAAAGGATAAAATTGAATTAATTGAGAAGATCAAAAGTCAGGTTCCTTCCGCATTATTTCCAGAATTAAATTCTAAATTAGCTTGCCCGGCTCTTGTTACAGCTTTAGCTGCTAGATTAAATACTGCTGTTTCAATTGATAATGGTATTATGCATATGATGGCTTTATCTAATATTCCAATGATAGTATTATTTGGTCCTACGAATTCGAGCAAATTTGCACCAAAAAACAAATTTACCAAAATTTTAGATAGTAAGAAGACCCATAATTCTAAAGATATAAATTCAATAGAAGTTGATGAAGTTTTAAGTTTGATTTAAATAATGAAATATGAGAATAAAAAATATTATATAATAATTGTCCTACTTATCTCAATTGTTTCCTTTGCTTTCGTATTATCAAATTCTATTTATTTTTTTGATTTTTTTATTTCTAAATTCTAAGCTAGACTTAAATTTTTAGAATTTTAATTTTTTTTAATTTGATAACTTTAATTAAATCTTTACTAACTAGTGCTAACTTTTTTTTAGATGTAGATCTTGAAACGATAGAAACTCCAATTTTTCCGAGTCTAAAAAAAGGATAACTTCCTATGTCTACGAATTTTTTATATTTTTTTTGAATATTTTCTAATTGTTTAGATATGTTACTTTCTACAGTGAAAAGATTGATTGTTTTGCTATGTACTTTTAAACCTTTAACCAAATATTTTTTACAATTTTCAATCATTGAATTTAGAATTGATGGGACTCCAGGTAAAGAGATGACATTTTTAGTTATAAATCCTGGAGCGGCGCTTGAAGGATTCAAAATCAACTTTGAAATTTTGGGCATTTTTGCCATTTTTTTTCTTCCATCATTAAATTTTTTTTTGCCATAGTAATTTTCTAATATTTTGAATGCTTCTTTATGGTATCCATATTTAACTTTGAAAGCCTTAGCAATAGATTGAGCAGTGATATCATCATGCGTTGGGCCAATGCCGCCAGTAGTAAAAACGTAATTGAATTTAGTTGATAATAACCTAATACTACTAATTATTTTTTTTTCAACGTCAGGTATAATTCTTACTTCAGCAACAGTTATACCGCAGTTTAAGTTTAGCCAATTGCATATAAACGCAATATTTTTGTCTTGCGTTCTGCCTGATAAAATCTCATTACCAATTATTAAAATTGCTGCATTTACTTTCTTTTTTTTCTTCATAGATTATTAATTATATATGAACTTTGAAAAAAGATTAATATCAGGTGAACTCATAAAAAGATACAAACGTTTTTTTGTGGATGTTAAAATAAGTAATAAAATAGTTACCGCCCACTGTCCAAATACTGGTTCCATGATGGGTTTGTTAAAAAGAGGGAATAGAGTTTGGTTAAGTAAGTCAAATAATCCAAAAAGAAAGCTCAAATATACTTTACAGATAATAGAAGATCAAAAATCAAAAGTAGGTATAAACACCCACTTAACAAATAAAATAGTCTTAGAGGCGTTCAACAAAAAGATGATTAAGGATTTTACTCTTATAGATGAACTCAAACAAGAGATAAAATTCGGCAAAAATACTAGGTTTGATTTTTTAGTAACTCAAAGAAAAATGAAATCCTTCATAGAAGTAAAAAATGTAACTCTCTCAAGAGAGAAAGGTTTAGCGGAGTTCCCTGATGCTATTACTTCCAGAGGTTTAAAACATGTTCGGGAGCTTCTTAATGCTAAGAAAAAAGGTTATGAAATTTATCTGCTTTTTGTAATTCAAAGAGATGATTGTAATAAATTTGAGATAGCTAAAGATATTGATCCTGAATATTGTGAATTATTGACAAAAGCTGTTAAAAAAAAATTAAAAATACTTTGCTATGATTGTAAATTTTCTACAAAAGGAATAAAACTAAATCGTAAAATAAAATTCAAAATTTAATGAATGAAAATTATAAAGAAGCCTTTGAAAAAACAAGAGTAGCTGGTTTAATAGCTGCAGGAGCATTAGATGAAGTTGCCAAAATTATAAAACCTGGAATAAGAACTAATGAAATTGATAATTTATGTTATGAATATTTAAATGATCATGGTGCTTACTCTGCCCCTCTTTTCTACAGGGGTTTTCCTAAATCGTGCTGTACATCAGCAAATCACGTAGTTTGTCACGGAATACCTTCAGATAAAGTTTTAAAAGAAGGTGATATTGTTAATGTCGATGTCACCGCTCTCAAAAATCATTGGCATGGAGATACAAGTAGGACTTTTGAAATTGGAGAAGTTTCAATTAAAGCGCAAAAATTAATCAAGACAACATATAATGCAATGATGAATGCAATCAAAATTATTAAAGATGATGTTTGCTTAGGAGATATTGGCGCAGAAATACAAAACTATGTTGAGGCAAGAGGTTTTTCAGTTGTTCAAGATTTTTGTGGACACGGAATTGGTCAGAAATTTCATGAAGAGCCGAATGTATTACACTATGGTAAGAAAGGAACAGGTGAAAAGGTGAAAACTGGAATGATTTTTACAATCGAACCCATGATTAACATGGGAAAGTATGAGACTAAAACTTTAATTGATGGGTGGACCGCAGTAACAAAAGACAAATCATTGTCTGCACAATTTGAACATACTATTGGTGTAACCAAAGATGGCTGTGAAATTTTTACATTATCAAAAAATTAATGATTGAAAGATATTCTAGAAAAGAAATAAAAAAAATTTGGGAAGATAAAAACAAATATTCAATATGGTTAGATATTGAGTTAGCTGCTTCTGAAGCAATGGAAAAATTAAAAATTATTCCAAAAGGGGTTTCTAAAAAAATCAGGTCAAAAGCAAAGCTAGATGTTAAAAGAATTTTACAAATTGAAGAAAAAGTAAAACATGATGTGATAGCTTTTTTAACATCTATTACTGAAAAAGTCGGTAAAGAAGCTAGATATCTTCATAAAGGCATGACTTCATCTGATGTGTTGGATACATGTTTTAATATACAGCTTAAACAATCTGGTAATATTATATTGAAGGATATAGATCAGTTGCTTGTCTCAATTAAACGTCAAGCTTTAAAACATAAATATACTCTATGTATTGGTAGAAGTCATGGTATTCATGCTGAGCCAACTACTTTTGGTTTGAAAATGTTAACCTTCTATCAAGAATTTTTAAGAAATAAGAAAAGGCTGAAAAATTCTATTTATGAAATCTCAACATGTGCAATTTCTGGAGCTGTTGGTACATTTGCAAATGTGGATCCAAAAGTTGAAAGTTACGTTGCAAAAAAGTTAAAACTGAATGTCGAACCCATTTCCACTCAGGTAATTCCACGAGATAGACATGCTCAATTTTTTTCAACACTTGGAATAATTGCTAGTTCCATAGAGAGACTCGCTACTGAAATAAGGCACCTTCAAAGAACTGAGGTTTTGGAAGTGGAAGAATTTTTTGGTAAAAAACAAAAAGGATCTTCTGCAATGCCACATAAAAAAAATCCAATTTTAAGTGAAAACTTAACAGGTTTGGCTAGATTAATAAGATCAAGTGTAATCCCTTCATTGGAAAATGTAGCTCTTTGGCATGAGAGAGATATTTCTCATTCAGCTGTTGAGAGAAATATTGGCCCCGATTCAACAATAGCGCTAGATTTTGCCTTAGCTAGATTAAATAATGTTGTAAAAAATCTAAATATTTATCCGAAGAAAATGCTTAAAAATATGAATATTACTAATGGGATATTTTTTTCACAAAGAGTTTTGCTTGAATTGACTAATTCAGGATTTTCAAGAGAAGAGGCTTATAGAATAGTTCAAAAAAATGCTATGAACGCTTGGAGAGAAAATACTTCGTTTTTTGATAAAATTGTTTTAGATAAAAAAATAATAGGAAAAATACCTGTTAATAAACTAAAAAAATTATTTAATTTTAGTTATCATACCAAAAAAATTAATATAATTTTTAGAAGAAGTCTAAAAAAAGAGTAATCACATGAATAAAGGTAGTAAATTATACGAAGGAAAGGCAAAAATAATTTATGAAACGAAAGATAAAAATTTATTAATTCAACACTTCAAGGATGATGCCACTGCATTCAATAATTTAAAAAAAGCTAAAGTTGAAGGCAAAGGAGTATTAAATAATAGAATTTCAGAATATATTTTAACAAACCTATCGCAATGTGGGATAAAGACCCATTTAGTTAAAAGGCTTAATATGAGGGAGCAATTAATAAGAAAGGCTGAAATTTTTCCAGTAGAATTTATTGTTAGGAATATAGCTACAGGTTCACTTACGAAAAGGTTAGGCATTCCCGAGGGTACAGTGCTTGAAAAACCTTTATTAGAGTATTGCTATAAAAATGATCAATTGAAAGATCCTCTTATTTCAAAAGAACATATTTTTTCATTTGGTTGGGCTGATGAAAAAGAAATAAAATTAATTGATAAATTAACACTGAGAATTAACGATATCTTAACGGGCATGTTTAGAGCTATAGATATTAAACTTGTCGACTTTAAAATTGAATATGGGAAAGCCTGGAATAAAGATGCAGAAAAAAAAGAAATTGTTTTAGCTGACGAAATTAGCCCTGATACATGTAGATTATGGGACGTAAAAACTGAAAAAAAATTAGATAAAGATAGATTTAGAAAAGATTTAGGTAACATTATCCAGGCATATCAAGAGGTTGCGAGAAGATTAAGAATAATGCCCGAAGAAACGAATATAAGTGAGGTTAATTTCGGAAAAACTATACCAATTAAATTCAAGAAAAAATAAATTGAAATTCTCAGTAACAGTTACGCTTAAAAAAGATGTATTAGATCCACAAGGCAATGTTGTTCAGAACACTCTTACAAATCTAGGAATGAATAATTTAAAAAGTATAAGGCAAGGAAAGTTTTTTGAAATTGATATAGATGAAAAAGACCCAAAAACTGCAGAAAAAAAAATAAATGAAATGTGTGAAAAGCTATTAGTAAACCTTATCATAGAAAATTATAAAATTGATAAATTGTAATGAAATCAAGTGTTATTGTATTCCCCGGATCTAATTGCGATAGGGATATTGCCGTTGCTTTAAATAAAATGGAATTTAAAAACCAGATGATCTGGCATAAGGAAACAACTTTACCAAAATCTGACTTAATAGTTATACCTGGAGGATTTTCATATGGAGATTATTTAAGATCAGGCGCAATAGCCGGTAAGTCAGCGATAATTAATGAAGTCATTAAATCCGCAAACGCTGGTTGTCTAGTACTAGGGATCTGTAACGGTTTTCAAATATTAACAGAAACAGGACTGCTCAAAGGAACACTACTAAGAAATAAAAATTTAAAGTTTATAAATAAAGATGTAAACATCAAAGTAATTAATAATAAAACAAAATTTTCATCTAACTACAAAAAAAATCAAGTTTTAAAGATTAACATCGCACACAATGAGGGAAATTATTTTACAAACTCTGATCATTTAAAAGATTTGAAAAATAATAATTTAATAGCATTCCAATATTGTGATGAAAGTGGCAATGTGAATGAACAATCTAATCCAAATGGTGCTTTAGAAAACATTGCAGGCATTTATAATTCTAACAAAAATATATTAGGAATGATGCCTCACCCTGAAAGAATGATTGACAATTATGTTTCTAACACTGATGGAATAAATTTATTTTCAAGCTTGCTTAATTAACTTAATGAAAATTACTAATAAAATTATTGAACGACATGGATTAAAGATGTCTGAATATGAAAGAATTCAAAAATTATTGAAAAGAGATCCCAATTTGCTTGAGTTAGGGATTTTTTCTGCCATGTGGAATGAACATTGCTCATATAAATCGTCAAGATTACATTTAAAAAAACTTCCCACAAAAGGTAAACAGGTAATTCAAGGTCCTGGTGAAAACGCTGGCGTAATAGATATAGGTGAGGATGATGCAATTGTTTTTAAAATTGAAAGTCACAATCATCCTTCTTACATCGAACCCTATCAAGGAGCTGCCACTGGAGTTGGTGGTATTCTTAGAGACGTATTCACAATGGGAGCTAGACCAATCGCTTTATTAAATTCTATTCATTTTGGATCTCCTTCACACCCTAAAACTAAAAGTCTATTAAACGGAGTGGTTTCAGGTATCGGTGGTTATGGCAACTGTATAGGTATCCCTACTGTTGCGGGCGAAACTAAATTTAATAAAACATACAACGAAAATATTTTAGTTAATGCTATGGCTGTTGGTCATGTAAAAAAAGATAAAATATTTTATTCAAAAGCTAAAGGAATAAATAAATCAGTAGTTTATGTAGGATCAAAGACTGGTAGAGATGGAATTCATGGAGCATCGATGGCATCAGCAGAGTTCAATGAGGATACCGAGGAAAAAAAACCAACTGTTCAGGTTGGTGATCCTTTCACAGAAAAATTACTTATGGAAGCTTGTTTAGAACTTATGAGAGACGATTCTATAATCGCAATCCAGGATATGGGTGCTGCTGGTTTAACTTCCTCTAGTGTTGAAATGGCATCAAAAGGATCGTTAGGAATAGAATTAGAATTAGAAAGAGTTCCTTGTAGAGAAGAAAATATGACGCCTTACGAGATGATGTTATCCGAAAGCCAGGAGAGAATGCTAATAATATTAGAGGATGGTAAAGAAAATTATGCAAGAAATATTTTTAAAAAATGGGATTTAGATTTTGTAATAATTGGAAAAACAACTGAGTCTAAGAACTTAACACTCAAATATGAAGGTAAATTGGTAGGTGAAATTCCAATAGACGCTTTATCCTCCAATGCTCCAATCTACGACAGAAAATGGGTAAAAAAAAAAATTAATAATGACAAAATTGACATTAAAAGTCTTAAAAAAATTAAAATTGAAGACGCATTAATTAAAATTTTATCATCTCCAAATAATTCCAGTAAAAGATGGGTTACTGAACAGTATGATCAAATGGTAATGTGTGATACTGTACAAAGATCAGGTTCAGATGCTGCAGTTATAAGAATACATAAAAAAAATAAAGCTATAGCAGTCACAGTAGACTCCTCTGCTAACTATTGTAAATCTCACCCAATAACTGGTGGAAAACAAATAGTTTGTGAAAACTGGAGGAATTTAATTTCAGTTGGCGCTAAGCCTTTAGCAATTACTAATTGTTTAAATTTTGGGAACCCTGAAAAAAAAGAGATTATGGGTGAGTTTACTGAATGCTTACAAGGTATTAAAGAAGCTTGTGAATTTCTCGATTATCCTGTCGTATCAGGAAATGTTTCCTTTTATAATGGAACAAATCAAAAAAATATTTTTCCTACACCAGTTGTTGGTGGCGTTGGTTTAATAAATAAATGTAATCAAACCATTGGACATCATTTCAAGAATGAAAATAGTTTTATTATTTTGTTGGGAAAAACCTTTGGTCATATAGAACAAAGCTGCTTCTTAAGAGAAAACTATTATATCTTAGAGGGAAATCCACCTACAGTTAACCTAAAAAATGAGAAAAATAATGGAGAAATGGTATTAACTTTAATAAATAAAAATTTAGTTGAATCAGCTCATGATGTTTCTGAAGGCGGACTAATAGTAGCTCTAAGTGAAATGTCAATTGGATCAAAATATGGCTTAAAAATTGAAAAGCAAAAAAATTTAAGAAATTTAACTCAATATTTGTTTGGAGAAGATCAGGGAAGATATTTGTTGGAAATAAAAGAGGAAAACCTAAATGATACTGTTAAGCTGCTAAAAAATAGTAATATATATTATGAAAACATTGGAAACACTCAAAAGGATTATTTTGAAATTGAGGGTGAAATGAAATTAAGCATAAATGACCTATTTAAAATTAATAATCAATGGTATAAGTCATATTAATGCCAATGCCTGTTGAAGAAATAAAAAAACTTATTAAAGAAGCGATTCCAGATGCAATTATTGAGATTAAAGACTTGATGGGAGATAATAACCACTATTCTGCTAAAATAACTTCAAAAACCTTTAATAATATGAATAAAATTGAACAACACAAATTAGTTTATAAATCATTAAAAGGGAAAATGGGTGGAGAACTACACGCATTATCAATCACAACTGAAGGAGCATAATGGAAATCAAAAATACAATTAAAGATCTGATTAATAATAATGAGGTTTGCTTATTTATGAAAGGTACACCTGACTCACCTCAATGTGGATTTTCAATGACCGTCTCTAATATTTTAAAGCATTTAAAAGTAAATTTTAAAGGTATTAATGTTTTAGAAGATGAAAATCTAAGACAGGGCATTAAGGATTTTAGTGACTGGCCCACTATTCCTCAATTGTATATTAAAGGAGAATTTGTTGGTGGTTGTGACATAGTTAAAGAAATGTTTGACAAAGAAGAATTAAAAAAATTTTTAATAGAAAAAGAAATAATTAAGTGAGACAATATATTTACAAAACTATAATTGCAGTAATTGCGATAATAGTAATATTCGAATTCACCATCGGTAAAGAAATTTCACAAATAAATGATAAAATTGACACCTTTGGATCAAAGGAAGGACGAAAAAAAATAATTAGCTCTTTAAAAAAAGAGATAAAAAAAGCCAATGAGAAAGAAAATTATTTAGACGAGGAAGAGAGAGAGCTAATCAAAGACTTCATAATCAAAATCAAAAAAGAAATTAATTTAAACTAAGTACACTTATAAATTTTTGCAACTACAATTTTTTCTCTTGAAAAATTCATTGTAAAGTATTCGTTTAATATATTTTCACAATTATTAGGTATACCTTTTTTTAAAGCTCTTTCAGTAAGGGCAATATAAAACGGTCTTTTATTCTTTTTATGTAGGTCTCTAAAATTTATAAAACAAACATGTTCTTTGTTTAGAAGTGTTTTAATTCCATGATTTCTATTAGATATTATACATTCATCTTTATTATGTATATTATATTTAAAATAATTAGAAAGTTTTTTTGTGGAAGAACCCCAATAATCAAGTTCAAAAGTATTTGAAACTTTAGTGAAAAAAGAAAAATTATTGAGCCATAGATAGTTATAAGGAAAAATTTGGATATTTTGTATTGAAAAGAAAAAAATGTAAAAGATAATTAAATATTGAGAAATTTTTTTTGAGAAAAAAAATAATACTGAAAAGGATGCTAAAAATATTAAAGGAACTATAAATAAAATTTGCCTTAACTCATCGTATAAATTTACATTGAAAATAATTAATAAAAAAACAATTAAACATGGTGTCAAAATAAGTGGTCCAATAAATATAGTGTTCAAATTCTTGGAAAATATTTTTTTTTCTACAACCGGAAATAATAAAAAACTTAGTAGAGTTAAAATTGGTAATTTAATTAATAACCATAGAGGTATATACGAGGATGGAAGATTTTGAGCTTTCATGCACGTACCAAAGGTAACTGTACAAACAGTTTGAATGTGTTTGCTCATATATTTAAAGGCTTCAAGTAAACTTAAAGGATCTCCCCAAAAACTTGGGTGCAAAAGATAAAATGACATTATGAAAATAGATAAAAAAATTAAAAATTTATTAAAAATAGATTTTATAAAATCAATAATTTCAATTTTTGAAAAGTGTATGACGAAAATAATAAATATAAAATATTCTATAAAAATTAAAATGCCTGAAACTCTAATCGACAAAAGAAAAGCAGTTAAGAACGCAAAAGTCGATAATTCTAAAAAATATATTTTTTCTTTATTGTGTAATTTCTTTGTTATTACCATCAATAAATAGGTGCAGATAACCCATAAAGACATGAAAGGGATATCTTTAAAATTAAATAAACTATGGCCAAGAATATAGGGATAAACTAAATAAAATACAGCAGTTATATTTGAATAAAATTTATTCTTTGTAATTAAAAATACAATATTTCTAAAAAATACTCCAGAAATAGCAAAAATAATAACTATAGAAGGATGTTTAGATATTAACAAAATACCTTCATCAGAATAATCAAAAAAAACTAAAATATTCTTAATAAATAATTCGAATGGATATGAAAATATATGAAATCCAATACCGTAATATTGCATGCCAGCATCGGGGAATATTATTTCATAATCTGTATTGAATAAAAAATTAGAATAAATCTTTGATTTAATTTTCCAAACTTCTAGATTATGTACTTCATCATGTGTGATACCCACATTTAAGGAAAGGAGCGAAATTAGAATTATATAAAATATAATAAAATAATTAAAAGAATGTTTTGTTAAATTATTAATACTCATTTAATTATTTTTTTATAAAACAAATATCAGAATTTTTCAATTTTCCCTTATGCGTGTAAATACTTTGAATATTATTATGAAAATATCTTTGTGATTTTCTTGAAATTAATTTTGAAGGGAAAAATTTTCTTAATTTTAAGTTCTCTATCATTTTATCAACGAATATATCATCTATATCATTATTATAATTGTAGTAGTTAGGAAATTTAAAATCTTCAATTACGTAAAATCCTCCTTTATTTAAAAATCTAAATAAATAATTAAATGCAAATAAAATATCGCTTAAATTGTGAGAACCGTCATCTACGATTAAATCATAATAATATTTTTTTTTACCCCTATTTGAAATTAATTTTATCACATTTTCTCTTTTTTTAATGTCCACACCAAAAACTTTTATATCTTTTGATGAATATTTAAAATTAGAAATATTAATATCTAGACAAGTCACGCTACTATTCGCAAAATATTTTTTAAAAGCTGCTGCAGAAGCACCAGAATATGATCCAATTTCCAATATATTTATTTTTTTGAACCTAAATTTTTTTAAATATTTTGTATAGAATTTGCTAAAACCATGGCCTTTTATTATTTTTTTTTTAGCTTTAAATTTATTTGACTTATCGCTACCATAAATGAAAAATAGCTTGTCTAAATTTTTTTCAACTACTGCATCTGTATCAATATTTATTTTATTTTTAAATTTATAAAGAAGTTTTCTTTTGAAAAGACTGAAGAAATTCAATTATCTAGAATAATATTCAATAACTAAATTTGGTTCCATCACTACTGGAAAAGGAACCTCAGAAAATTTTGGGATCCTTACAAGTTTAGCTGTTTTATTTTTATCATCAAGCTGGATATACTCTGGAACATCTCTCTCTTTATTTTGTAACGATCCGTCTATGATAGTTAATTTTTTTGATTTTTCACTTATTTCGATTAAGTCTGTGTCTTTAACAGTATAGCTTGAGATATTAACTTTCTTTTTATTAACTTTAATATGGCCATGATTGATTATTTGTCTTGCTGAAAAAACAGTTGGTGCAAATTTGGCTCTATAAATTACTGTATCTAATCTGCTCTCAAGTAAAGCTATAAGATTCTCTGTGGTGTCCCCTTTTTTTGACAATGCTTTTCTGTAAATATTTCTAAACTGCCTCTCGTTAATATTACCATAATAAGCTTTCAGTTTTTGTTTTGCTTGTAATTGAATTCCATAATCAGTTGGTTTGCCTTTTTTATTTTGACCGTGTTGACCCGGAGGATATGCTCTAGAATTGAAAGGACTTTTAGGTCTCCCCCATATATTAGCTCTTAATCTCCTGTCAACTTTATGCTTTGATTTTAGTCTTTTAGTCATTTTTTCTAGTTTTGTGTTTATAAGGTTTCAAGATTATTTGTCAATTATGGTTTTTTTACTTAAAGAGCTAATAATACTGGCCAAAATCCTTAATTCTTTGTCATTAGGTTCTAATCTATAAATCAAATTATAAATATTAAGTATCATTGATTGTTTTTTTTCCTCAGGAAGAAAAAATTTCTTTGTTTCTAAGATTTTAATTAAATGTTTTACAAAAGTGGAAATCTTATTTTTAGACGAAATCTTAATTTTTTTTCCTTTTTTTTTAAAAATATTGGCATTCAAGAATTTAAATATTTCATAACAGGTTACTGTTACTGAATGAGATAAATTTAAAGATTTAAATTTCTTTGATGTTGGAATTTGCAAAATAAAATTTGAATAGGATATATCTTTATTTGAAAGACCTGAAGCTTCAGGTCCAAACATTAAGCCTATATTTGTTTTTTTCCTTTTTTTTAAAATTTCAAAAAAATCTTTCATCGTGATATGTTTTTTATTTATATCTCTTCTTCTAGCACTAAAAGAAAATATGATATCAAATTCTTTTATTACTGACTCAGTGTTATCAAAAACTTTAGTCTTATTAATTATATCGTAAGCACCTACAGAGGTTACTTTTGTCTTATGATTGGGAAAAGAAAATTTTGGTGCAACTATATATAATTTATTAAACCCAAAATTTTTCATTGAACGTGCGCACGCACCAATGTTTTCACCTAATTGAGGTTTAATTAAAATGAAACCAAATTTATTTTGCATTTAAATTTGCAGGAGCTTTTTCTTTGTATAACTTATAGTCTAAGCTATCAATCAATGCTTTAAAAGAAGCTTCTATAATATTTGGTGAAACACCTACAGTGAACCAGCTAATTCCTAACTTATCTGTGCTTTCAATTAGCACTCTTGTCGTAGCTTCAGTACCGGTATTTAAAATTCTTACTTTATAGTCTAGGAGCTTTAAATCAGAAAAATAGTTGTAGTATTTTGTCACTTTTTTAAAATTTGTCCTAATTGCGTTATCCAAAGCATTAACTGGTCCGTTACCTTCGCCATGACATTCTATTTCTTTTCCATCAATTATAAATATTACACTAGCTTTAGTCTTAATTTTCTCTGCTTTAGAAACATTAACATCATAACTTTTCACTTTAAGATATTCTGGCACTTTACCTAATAATCTATTAGCTAATAACTCAAAGGATGCATCAGCACCATCATATGAGTAGCCACTAAATTCTCTGTCTTTTACTTCATCTAAAATTTTTTGAACATTAGGATCTTTTGAATCAATTTTTACCCCATATTTTTCTAATCTAGATAAAATGTTCGATCGACCTGATTGATTTGAAATTATTATGTTTCTATGGTTTCCAATATCTTTAGGATTGACATGTTCATAAGTTTTTGGATCCTTTTTCACTGCTGAAACATGAAGACCTCCTTTATGCGAAAAAGCTGAGGCACCAACATAAGCCATATTCTTATTTGGTTTTCTATTAAGAATTTCATCCAATAATCTTGAACATTCAGTTAATGAAGATAATTTTTCTTTTTTTATATTAACCTCGAATTTCTCACTAAAAGTTTTTTTAAGACATAGGCTAGGAATAATTGACATTAAGTTTGCATTACCGCATCTTTCTCCTAAACCATTTATAGTACCTTGGATTTGTCGAACACCGCACTCAACAGCTGCTAAAGAATTTGCTACTGCATTTTCGGTATCGTTATGCGCGTGTATACCTAAATTTTTACCTGGAATTACTTTTGAAACTTTATATACAATTTCTCTAACTTCATTAGGTAGGGTACCACCATTTGTATCACACAATATTACCCACCTTGCTCCATTATCATATGCTTGTTTTAAGCAATTAAGAGCATATTCTGGATTAGATTTATATCCATCAAAAAAGTGCTCAGCATCAAATAAAAATTCTCTTTTATTTTTTACAAAATGTTTAGCGCTTTCTCTAATATTTTCTAAATTTTCATCGTCTTTAATTCCTAATGCAACTTTGACATGAAAATCCCATGATTTTCCAACAACACATACTGCCGGTGTGTTTGCATTGATCAGAGAAGCAAGTCCCGGGTCATTATTTGCACTGCGTCCAGTTTTTTTCGTCATACCAAAAGCAGTAAATAATGTATTTGGCATCTTCGGTGGGTTTGAGAAAAATTTTGTATCGACTGGGTTAGCTCCAGGCCAGCCCCCTTCTATATAATCAACTCCTAAGTCAGACAAAACTTTAGCTATTTTATTTTTATCTTCTATGGAGAAATCTACGCCTTCTGTTTGTGCGCCATCTCGTAGAGTTGTATCAAATATATATATCTTTTCTTTGCTCATTTGTATTTCCAGATTGTTTTACCTTTAAGATCCTCTATTAAAATTCCTTTTGACAAAAGCTCATCTCTTATTTTATCAGCTAAGTCAAAATCTCCGTTATTTTTCGCGTTACTTCTCTCATTTATTTTTTCCTTAATGAAGCTCTCCGATATCTCAATTTGGTTTTTTTTAAAGTTTTCCCACTCTTTTTTTGTAACATCAAATAAACCTATTAATTTACAAGCTTTATTAAATTTTAATTTTTTTTCATTATCTCCTTTAATCGCAGCATTATATAATTCATGGATCTTTGCAATAAATCCAGGAGTATTTAAATCGTCAAGTAAAGTCTCGTCAGGCTTTAAATAAATTTCACTGTGCTCATCAGAGTAAAGATTGTACCATTTATCCAACACTTTTTTTTGACTCATTAAAAGATCCTCATTCCAGTCGAGCGGTTGACTATAGTGAGCACTTAAGAGAGCTAACCTCACAACTTGACCAGAATATTTTTTAACAGCCTCCGAAATTGTGATAATATTCCCTAAAGATTTCGACATTTTTTCCTTATTGATTGTAACAAAACCATTATGTACCCAATAATTAGCAAATTTTTTTGTATTATTGTTGCAGCATGATTGAGCTATTTCATTTTCATGATGTGGAAAAATTAAGTCAATACCACCGCCGTGAATATCTATACTTTTTCCTAAGTATTTTTCACTCATAACTGAACATTCTAAATGCCATCCTGGTCTACCTCTGCCCCACGGAGATTCCCAACCAGGGTCTTCTTTGGAAGAAGGTTTCCATAAAACAAAATCAATTGGATTCTTTTTAAGATTTGATATTTCTATTCTACTTCCAGATTTTAATTCATCTAGATTTTTATTTGATAATTTTCCGTAATCTTTAAATGAATTCACAGCAAAATAAACGTGACCTTGATTTTCGTAAGCAAACCCTTTTGAAATTAGAGAAGATGACATATCAATCATCTCTTTAATATGTTCAGTGGCTTTTGGCTCAAAAGAGGGCTCCAAACAATTTAAACTCTTGCAATTATCATGAAATATTTTTGTAATATCTTTGGTTACATCACTAATATTCTTTTTATCTTTTTTGGATGCTTCAATTATTTTATCATCTATATCCGTAATGTTTCTGACGTATATAACACTTGAACCATAAAGTGATTTTAAAACTCTAAAAAGAATATCAAATACTATTAAACTTCGCGCATTACCAACGTGCGGACTATCATAAACTGTTGGTCCGCAGGCATATAAAGAAATTTTTTTTATATTAGTTGGCTTAAATACTTCTTTTTTTCTTGATAATGTATTTGTTAAATGAAGATTACTCATTAAATTTGCAAACTGGTATAGGGTTCATCTTGTGTAGATTTTTCTCTCTTATTTCTAAATATTTTTTATAGTTAGGATCATTTTTATCACTCATTGCTTTTTCAAGATCCTCATAGCTCATACCAAGTTGCTGAACATCATTTCTACCGTCATCCCACAAACCATCAGTGGGTGGAGTGTTTATTATATCATCTGATACTCCAAGATATTTCCCAAGTTCCCAAACTTGTGTTTTCGTACAATCAGCTATTGGAGATATATCAACTCCTCCATCACCATATTTAGTATAAAAACCAACACCAAAATCTTCAACTTTGTTTCCAGTTCCCACCACAATCCCATTATTTGCTGCTGCAACTTGATATAAAGTTGCCATTCTTAGCCTTGCTCTAGAATTTGCATAGCCATGATCATTATCAAATTTATTCAAAACTTTAGTGAATGAATTAAAAATTTTATCCATCTCAAGCAGATGGTGCTCAACATTTTTGAATTTTTCTTTTAACCACTTAGCATGTAATAAGCTTAGATCATGTTGTGACTTAATTTGTTTAATTGGCATTGTTAACACAATTGTTTTACGGCCAGTATTTGCACATAAAGTACTTACGACGGATGAGTCAATCCCGCCTGAAATTCCAACTATTAATGCTTTCGGCTTATACGAGGCAGAATCGCAATAGTTATTGATCCAATCAGTGATAATTTTAGCTCTTTTTTTTACATCCATAATTAATACCTTACCTCTCTTTTAAGGTTTGGTCTTAATAATTACAATAATTATTAAGACGCGGCTTGAATAATTTTATTTGATATTTTTGAGTTTTTCTTTATTTCGTCAGATATCAAGAAAGCTAATTCTAATGCTTGATTGGCATTTAACCTTGGATCACAGTGAGTTCTATATCTATTTGACAAATCTTTATCAGATATTTTTTGTGCTCCACCCGTACACTCAGTAACGTCTTGTCCTGTCATTTCTATGTGCAAGCCTCCTGCGTAAGTTCCCTCAGCTTGATGAACTGCAAAAAAGTTTCTTACTTCTTTCACGACGCTATCAAAAGTTCTTGTTTTAAAACCAGTTGCAGCTTTTATAGTATTCCCATGCATTGGATCACAAGACCAAACTACTTTTAATCCCTCTTTTTTAACTGCTTTAATTAAATTTGGTAAAAATTTCTCAACTTTATCGGCTCCAAATCTTGAAATTAATGTTATTCTTCCAGGTTCATTTTCTGGATTAAGGATATTACAAAGTTTTATAAGTTCATCAGAACTTAAAGATGGGCCACATTTAAGACCTATCGGATTTTTTATACCTCTACAGAACTCTACATGAGCACCGTCAGGTTGTCTTGTTCTGTCTCCAATCCAAACAAAGTGAGCTGATGTGTCGTGAAATTCACCAGTGGTAGAATCGACTCTTGTCATAGACTCTTCGAAAGGCAACAGTAAGGCTTCGTGTGATGTATAAAAATTAACTGTTCTTAACCTTCGATTATTATCTGAATTTATTCCGCATGCTTCCATAAAAGCCAATGCATCACTTATTTTATCTTCTATTTCCTTGTATTTACCTTTTGTTTTATCTTTAATAAATCCTAAATTCCACAAATGGACCTGTCTTAAATCTGCAAATCCTCCTTGTGAGAAAGCTCTTAATAAATTTAGTGTTGATGCCGATTGAGAGTAAGCTCTAAATAATCTTTTTGGGTCTGGGACTCTTGCTTTCTTAGTAAATTCCATGCCATTAATATTATCTCCAAGATAACTTGGAAGTTCCTTACCTTCTTTTTTTTCAGTTGGAGCACTTCTAGGTTTTGAAAATTGACCAGCAATTCTTCCAACTTTTACAACTGGCACTGAGGCAGACGCGGTCAAAACTAAAGACATCTGTAAAATAACTTTAAAAGTGTCTCTGATGTTATCAGGATGAAATTCGGCAAAACTTTCAGCACAGTCTCCACCTTGCAACAAGAAAGCTTTTCCTTCAACAACTTGAGCTAAAGCTTTCTTCAGAGATCTTGATTCACCAGCAAATACTAAAGGTGGATACTTTTTAATTTTGCTTAGAACTAAATTTAATTCCTCCTTGTCCTCGTAAACTGGTAAATGTTTAACAGGGTATTTTGTCCAACTATTTAAATTCCATTTTTTCATATTCAACTTAAAGTATATATATATTGCAAATTGAATTTTTCCAAGTATGAATGTTAATTTATTGGCTTAAAAAACCCAATAAATCAAAATTTCTCAACTTTTTTACTTAAAGACATTAAAATTGTTTCAATCCTCAGATTGGGGTATTTTTTTTTAAAAGTTTTTTTAATTTTATTAAAAGAGTCTTCATGTATTTTAGTTTCAATTAAATCATTAAAATCTTTTTTTTTATTTAAAATTTTTGCAGCTCCGCAGTCTCTGTGGTTCACTACAATCAATTTTTTAATTTTATGAAGTTTAATTGAAATATCAAGATTTTCCCAAAAAGTTTTGTGCCATTTTTTAAACTTCATTTCAGTTACCCCAATTGCTGAGCCAGCTACAGTAAAGCTACTGTATTTCCCCTTTAAATTTTTTTTTTTTAAATAATTATAAACAATAGATTGAAATCTTGGATCTATGCAAGATAAAACCATAACTTCAAACTTTTTTGACATATTATTCAACAGTAACTGACTTTGCCAAATTTCTAGGTTTATCAATATCGCAATTTTTTAATAAAGCTACATGATAGGCTAATAGTTGAAGTGGAACAGTTAATAATATTGGCGAAAATAAATTATCTAAAAAGGGAACTCTTAAACCGAACCTTATATTTTCACTTATTGATTTTTTTTTATTATCTGTGAAAAAAAATATTTTGCCTCCTCGAGCAATAACTTCTTGCATATTAGATAATGTCTTTTCAAAATATTTATCTTTTGGAGCAATAACAACTACGGGTAATCCGTCCTCAATTAACGCTAAAGGGCCATGTTTCATTTCACCTGCAGGATAACCTTCTGCATGTAAATATGAAAGTTCTTTCAATTTTAAAGCACCCTCTAAAGCAATTGGATATGAAAATCCTCTACCTAAAAACATTGAGCCATTAGCATCTAAAAATTCTTTTGCCATTAGCTGAATATTAGTTTCAGATTTTAAACACTTGTTAATTTCATCTGGAAGTTTAGTTAAATCATCAATTTTTGAATTATAAAATTCTTTATTAATATCTTTTCTCATAAAGGAAAGTTTTAAACAAAGAATAAATAAAACAATTAATTGGCCTAAAAAGGCTTTTGTTGAGGCTACTCCAATTTCTGGTCCTGCGTGAATAGGTAAAACCCAATCGGCATTTCTAGCAATTGTGCTTTCTACAACGTTCACAATCGCGCAAGTTTTTACTTTATTTTTTTTACAAATGTCTAGTGCTGCCGAAGTATCTGCTGTCTCGCCAGACTGAGATAAGAATACATATAAGTTCTTTTCATTTAGCTTTAAGTTCCTATATCTAAACTCAGAGGCTACATCAATTTCAGCCTCAATACTTGTAATTTCTTCAAACCAATATTTAGCTACCAAACAAGAATGGTATGCTGTTCCACAACCTATTAAAACTATCTTATTTATTTCACTTGGCTTAATTGGAAAATTATAAATATTTATATCTTTTTTTATTTTATCAACATACTCGCTTACACATTTTTTTGCGGTAATCGGTTGTTCAGAAATTTCTTTAGACATAAAATTTTTAAAATTTCCTTTCTCGGAAGTATTTAAATCCTCAGAAACTAAATGTATTTTTTTATTAATTTTTTTTTTATTTTGATTAAAAAATTCTACGTTATCTTTTGTTAAAACACAGAGCTCTCCATCATCTAAATATGAAATTTTATTTGTCATAGACTTTAGAGCATATGAATCTGATCCTAAAAAATTTTCATCATTTGAATATCCCACTGCAAGAGGACTTCCTCTTCTTGCACCGATTATAATATTTTCATAATTTTTAAATATTATTCCTAAAGCAAAACTACCCTTCAATTTTTTTAATGTTTTAAAAACAGCTTCAAGTGGTTTAGAGTCATTTAAAGCCTCTGTAATTAATAAAGTTATCACTTCAGTATCAGTTTGAGATTTAAATTTAAAATTTTTAGTCTCTAAATTTTTTTTAATTTCATCAGAGTTCTCAATAATCCCGTTATGCACAACTGAAACTGCATCAGATGAGTGTGGATGAGCATTGACTATACTTGGAATACCGTGTGTTGCCCACCGAACATGTCCAATTCCTATATTGCCATTTGATGGAGTTTTTAATAAAATTTTTTGAAGCTCATCAACTCTACCCGAACACTTTTTCTCATTTATATAACCATCAGTAATAGTTGCTATTCCTGCAGAATCATAGCCCCTATATTCTAATTTTTTAAGAGAGTTAATTATATTTGTAGAAACTGGTCTATTACTTGCTATGCCTATTATTCCGCACATTTTTTTTTTTCCTATTAAAGTTTTTTACTTCAATTTGTTGTGATCTAGTAATTGCAAGAGAATTTTTATTTACGTTTTTTGTAATTACTGATCCCGCCCCAACTGTACTCCCGCTTTTTAAATTAATTGGTGCCACTAATGAGGAATTTGATCCCACAAAAACTTTATCAGAAATTATAGTTCTTGATTTTTTTTTGCCATCGTAATTACAAGTAATCGTACCTGCTCCGATGTTTGAATTTTTACCAATAATTGTATCACCTATATAAGAAAGGTGGTTTACTTTTGTATTGCTACTAATCTTTGATTTTTTTGTTTCAACAAAATTTCCTATTTTTGCAAATGATTTAATATTAGTTCCTGATCTTAGTCTTGCGTAAGGGCCTATCGAAACATTTTTTTCAATGTGAGTGCCTTCTAAATAAGAGAAAGATCTTATTACTGAATTACTTCCAATTTTTACTTTCGGTCCTATCACAACGTAAGGTTCTACTGTCACATTTTTACCAAAAATAGTATCGGAACATAAATAAATTGTCTCAGGTGCAATTAATTTAACGCCTTTGTTCAATGCTTTAGCCCTTAATATCTCTTGTTTGATTCTGTACGTCTCTGAAGTTTTTAATTTACTCTTGTTCATAATTTTTAAGTATTTATATTATCTAAAATGAAAAATAATTCACAATTTGTTACTTTTTAATACCTAATGGAAATCTTAATTTATAATGTTTAAAAAAACTCTAAAAATAATTCTTATCCTTGTATTAATTATATTTTCCTATGCTGTATTAGATATGTTTTCAATTAACTCTAAAATAATTAACAGAGATTTAATTACATGGAACATAAGTAATATAAGAAACCCTCAAACTAAAAAATTGATGAGATACCTTGATGATCTATATGCCTACGGTCTATACACAATAAGTGAAAAAAATAAAAACTATTTTATTAATTTAGATGAAAGGGATCAACTACCCGATAGTAAAGTTATAAAAAAAACTAATATATTTTCTGAAAATCTTTATCCAATAGACAATGTTGGTAAAGATTGGAAAAGAAACTATGGTGGACATGCTTCTAATAGATTCTCTAGTTTGAAATTAATAAATAAGGAAAACCTTAATAATTTAGATCTTGCATGGGAATATAAAATTAAGGGTAAACCTAATTACGATATTCAATCTAATGCTTTAGTTGCTGATAAGAAAATTTTTATAGCAAGTTCAAATAAAAAGATAATAGCATTAGATGCAGCGACAGGAAAATTGGTTTGGGAATTTCAATTAGAAGATAATTCCCCTAGACGAGGAATGCTTTACCTAGAAAAAAATAATATTCAGCCGGCAAGAATAGTTTTTTCATCTTATAAAAAACTTATAGTTCTTAATGCAAATAACGGCAAAAAAATAAAATCTTTTGGTAAAAATGGTATTGTAAGATTAAACAGACCTTCAATTACTTCTCCGGCAATATTTGAAAAAAATTTAATTTTAACAACATCCAAGCCCTCTTTAGAGGTTTATGATCTTGATAATGGTGATTTATTATGGAAATTTATTTTAAGTAAAGAAGTAAAAGGTCGGAATGGTGGTAAAAGATATGACTCTTCCGGAGGAAACCCATGGGGTGGTTTTTCTCTAGATGAAAAAAGAGGAATAGCATATGTGACTACTGGAAATGCAGGTTTCTATTTCAACGGTGTAAATAGACCTGGAAAAAATAATTATGCAAACTCAATTGTTGCGATAGACATAAAAAATAAAAAAAAATTATGGGATTTTCAAGAAGTCAGGCATGATATTTGGAATTTAGATATACCTGCTCCACCAATTTTAGGTTCGATTACAAAAAAAAATAAAAAAGTGGACGTTGTTATAGCTTTGACAAAATTAGGTAATACAATTGTACTAGATAGAACTTCAGGCAAACCATTATTTGATTTCAATTTAAAAAAAGCTCCTATTTCAAAGTTGCCTGGTGAAAAAACAAATTTTTATCAACCTCTTGTAAAATCTCCTGAGCCATTTGCAAAACAAATTTTTAGTTTAAAAGAAGTTACTAATATAAGTAAAGAAAGTAGAGATTATATATTAGATAAAATAAAAAATTATAACTATGGTTTTTTTCAACCTTATGAATTAGGAAAAAAAAATATTCAATTTAATTTTCATGGTGGTGCTGAGTGGCCCGGTGGCTCCTATGATTTAAAAAATGAATTTCTATACGTATCCTCATCTAATATAGCTTGGGAGGCAGAAGTAAAAATTGCTAATAGAAAAAAATTTTCTCCCCCTCCTTATTATAAATACACAAGTAAATTTAAAAGATTAAAAGATCAAAACGGTTTTCCTGGTTCTAAACCACCATGGGGTACATTATCAGCTTTAAATTTAAAAAACGGAAAAATAAAATGGCAAGTGCCTTTTGGAGAATATCCTGAGCTTACTAAAAAAGGTATAGATCTTACTGGTACTGAAAATTACAGCGGAGTAACTGGCACTGAGTCTGGAATTATATTAGCTACCGGTACGTTAGATAAAAAATTTAGAATATTTGATGCAGAAGACGGTAAGGAATTATGGTCATATGATTTGCCTTTTATAGGTTCTAGCCCACCCGTGACTTATCAAATCAATAATGAACAATTCATTTTAATAAACGCGACAGGTAGCTACTCTTTAAAAAAAGGTTATCCGGATTTAGTAAATTTCGGAGACTCTATTATGGTTTTTAAACTTAAAAAATGAAACAAATTTTCACAATTCTTTTCGATTTGGACGGAACAATTGTAAACACAGCTCCAGATTTAATGGCAGCACATAATCATGTAATGAAGAAGTATGGCCACAAAGAAAAAAATTTAGAGGATATTAAATCTTTAGCGGGACGAGGAGCATGGGTAATGATGCAAAGATCTTTTAAAGAGGAAATTAAAAATGAAAAGTTAAAAAAAGAAATGACCAGAGAATTTCTTGATTATTATTCCAAAAATATAGACCGTAAAAGTTTACCTTTAGATGGGGTGTTAGAGTTTTTTAAATGGGCTAAAAAAGAAAATATTTCATTAGCAGTTTGTACAAATAAACAAGAAAGATTAGCAATAGATTTGTTAAAAAAATTAGATATGTATAAATATTTTGAATATGTTGCTGGTTCAGATACATTTGCATTTAACAAACCTGACCCTAGGCATCTAACAGATGTTGTTGAAATAATAGGTGGTGATTTAAAAAAAACAATAATGATTGGTGATAGCGAGGTTGATGCTTTGTCAGCTTATAATGCTAAATTACCATTTGTGTTAGTTAAAGACGGGTACACGGAAAAAACTGAAAAAGAAATTAAACACGATGAATTAATATCTAATTTTGTAAATTTTGAAAAAATTATTGAAAAGTATTTATGATAACTTTTGCTCTTTTTTCAGCTTTGGCAACTTTTTATTTTACAATGTTTTTTACTCCAGGTCCAAATAATGCAATGCTTACAGCATCAGGTATGAAGTTTGGATTTTTAAGAACATTGCCACATTTGATTGGGATACCTTTAGGTCATATTTTTCAAATTGGACTTACCTGTTTTGGTTTGGCAAACTTATTTTTAATTTATCCTCAAGTGCAATTCTACATGAAAATTTTATGTTTTATTTATTTGCTTTACTTGGGGTGGAAAATGATAGGCTCATTTTCTATGGTAAAAAAAGAAACTGGAAGACCGCTAAGATTTTACGAAGCTTCATTATTTCAATTTATAAATCCAAAAGCTTGGTCGATTGCGGTTACTGTTGCATCAGGTTTTTTTCCAACTGAGGAAAATATTTTTATAGGAGTTGCATTTGTTACTATTACTGCTGCAGTAATATGTTTTCCCACCATCAGTCTTTGGGCTTTTTTTGGAAGTGGATTAAGAAAATTCGTAAGAGATATTAAAACAAAAAAAATTATAGAATATGTTTTAGCATTTTTGTTGGTATTAACCGGTATATTTATTCTTATTAAATAATAGCCTTTGATTTTTATTTATCTCTTTAATATAAACTTTGCAGATGCACTTTACAAAAAAGAATAGTACTGAAAAAAGATTAGAATTTGTAAAAAATTTACAATCAAAAAAACTTCTTAGATTCCCAGGTGCTTATAATCCTTTGTGTGCAAAGCTCATAGCTGAAATTGGATTTGATGGAGTTTATATATCAGGCGGTGTAATGTCCAATGATCTAGGACTACCAGACATAGGATTAACAACCTTAGATCAAGTAAGTTACAGAGCCAATCAAATATCAAGAGTGACTGACCTGCCTACCATAGTGGATGCAGATACAGGGTTTAAGGATTGTAAAAAAACAATAATAACTTTTGAGGAAAAAGGTTTAGCTGGTTGCCACATAGAAGATCAAATAGCTGAAAAAAGATGTGGTCATTTAGATAACAAAGAACTTATTTCAAAAGATGAAATGGTTAAAAAGATTAAAGAGTCGGTAAATGCCAGAAAAGATAAAAATTTTTTAATTATAGTAAGGACTGATGCAAATACTGTAGAAGGTATTGATAAAACATTAGATAGAATTAAATCTTATGAAGATGCTGGTGCAGACATGATTTTTCCAGAAGCAATGAGAGATGAGAAAGAGTTTGAAAAAGTAAGAAAAATATCAAATGGGTATTTGTTAGCTAACATGACAGAATTTGGTAAATCTAAATTATTAAATAGATCTCAATTAGAAAATTTAGGTTATAATTTAGTTATTTATCCTGTGACAACACAAAGGTTGGCAATGCAAAACGTTGAATTAGGTCTTAAATCAATATTTAAAGATGGACATCAGAATAATGTTATGGACAAAATGCAGACTAGAAAAAGGTTGTACGAGTTAGTAGAATATGAGAAGTACAATACATCTGATAAGAAAATCACAGATTTTTCTACTGAAGGACATGAATAATGAGTGAAGAAGTTAAAAAAGGTTTATTAGGTATAGTAGTTGATGAAACTACAATTTCACATGTGGTTCCAGAACTCAGTGCCTTAACTTATAGAGGTTACACAGTACAAGAGCTCTGTGATAAATGCGATTTCGAAGAAGTTGCATATTTAGTGCTTAATGGAGAGCTCCCTAACAAAAGTCAGCTGAAAAAATTTATTAAGCAAGAAAGATCAGAAAGAAAACTTTCTAAACAAGTATTAAATGATATTAAAAAAATGCCTAGAAACGCTCATCCAATGGATGTAATTAGAACTTGTGTAAGTTTAATGGCATTAGAAGATAAGGACACAAAAGACAATTCTCCAAAAGCAAACATGAGAAAAGCAATGAGAATATTTGCTAAAACACCTACAGCTGTTGCTGCTTATTTCAGAACACGAAAAGGAAAGTCAATCATTGCTCCAAGTAATAAATTATCTTTTTCAGAAAATTTCTTTAAAATGATGTTTAATAAAGTTCCTGATAAAGAAATTGTAAGAGCGTTTGATATATCGTTAATATTATACGCTGAACATAGTTTCAATGTTTCGACTTTTACAGCAAGAACAATTACATCAAGTTTATCTGATTTACATGGTGCAATAACTGGGGCTATAGCCTCTTTAAAAGGGCCATTACATGGTGGAGCAAATGAAGCGGTGATGCATATGATGAAAGAAATTGGTAAACCTGAAAAAGCAAAAGCTTGGATTGAAAATGCATTAAATAAAAAAAAGGTAGTAATGGGATTTGGGCACAGAGTTTACCGCACTGGAGACTCGAGAGTGCCAACAATGAAACACTATATGTTTAAAGTAGCTAAGCTTTTAAAAAAAGAAAAATATACGAGAATGTATGAAATTTTAGAAAAGGTGATGCTACAAAGAAAAAATATCCATCCAAATGTAGATTTTCCATGTGGTCCAACTTATTACATGATGGGTATCGATATAGATTTCTACACACCAATATTTGTAATGTCTCGTATTACTGGTTGGTCCGCTCACATAATGGAACAACACGCTTCGAATAAACTTATAAGACCTTTGTCTAAATACAGGGGTGCTGAAGTAAGAGAAGTAATGTTACTTAACCAAAGATAGATGACTTTAACGAATTTACTTTTATTTTTAATTTTAGTTACGCTGGCTACATACACATTTATGCCTTGGAAAGGGATAGATAAAGGTTCTTTGGTTAAAGTGGCATCCCAATGGTTTATGTGGTTTGCAATATTTGCGATTGTAATTCTTCTTTCTACTTTTTTTGGAATTGAAATTTTTGGATAATCATTTTTTTCAAACAACAAGAATTTTGGACGGCGGTATGGGGCAGGAACTCCTAAATAGAGGTGTGAAACCTCACGGAACTTTGTGGGGAGCCTCAGCTTTGTATAATCGCAAATACCATAAGACAGTCGTCAAAACTCATTTAGATTTTATTAAAGCCGGAGCAGAGGTGATTGTAACAAATAGCTTTGGTAGCAGAAAAAGAAGACTCATCGAAAATGATTTAGTAAAAGAATATAAAAATCTGAATGTTCTAGCAGGAAAACTGGCAAAAAAAGCCGTGGGTATCTCCAAGAAAAAAGTTTTGATTGCTGGAAGTTTGCCACCCCAAAATTTTACTTATTTTGCTGATCTTGGAAAGGATCTAAAGTTTATAAAAGAAAGTTTTAGATCTCAAGCAAAATATCTCAATCCATATGTTGATTTCTTTTATTTAGATGTAATGAGCAGTTGGAAAGAGTGTTCATTGGGTTTGAGTGCTATTAAAGAATACAAGAAAAAAATTTTAGTCGGTATCCACATTAGGAGTAAGGGATTGTTGCCCTCAGGTGAAAAATTTATAACTGTTGCAAAAAAAGTTCAAAAACATAAACCCATTGGAATTATGGCCTCTTGTGTTTCATTTGAGGATCTTAATGAAGTAATAAAAGATGCGAAAAAACTTAAAGTCCCATTCGGGTTTAAGATAAATGCTTTTGAACATATTCCGCCAGGATGGAAACCAGACTCGAATAATCCCAAAGTTCAGCTTGGAAAAAGAAAAGATCTCACTCCCAAAAAGTTCCTTGAAATTTGTAAAAAATTAAAGAGCAAGGGAGCAAAAATCATTGGAGGATGTTGCGAAATTACTCCAAAACATATTAAAAAAATAAAAGCTTTAGTGTGATTTAATTATTTTTTGCGTAATTCTATCTAAAATTATTGCTAAAATTACAATCCCTGTTCCACCAATAACTGCTGAGCCAACATCAAGTCTCCCCAGGGCGATATATACAGTTAAGCCTAGCCCTCCAGCACCAATAAGAGCTGCGATAACTACCATCGACAATGCAAGCATCAATGTTTGGTTAACTCCTGCCATTATAGTTTTTAAAGACAAAGGAATTTCAATTTTAATAAGAATTAAAAATTTTGTAAGTCCTAAACTTGATCCTGCTTCTTTAAATCCTTTACCAACTTGTCTAATGCCTAAATTTGTTAATCGAATAATTGGTGGTAAAGCAAATATAATTGTAGCAACAACTCCAGGAGTTAAACCAACTCCAAAAAGCATAACCACTGGAATTAAATAAACGAAACTTGGTATTGTTTGCATTATATCGAGTATGGGACGTAAAATAATTTCAAAAGTATTACTTCTTGAAGCAATGATGCCAAGAGGAATTCCTATTAACATACAAAATAATACAGCAGTAAAAATCATTGCTAATGTGGTCATACTTTCTGACCAAAGATCGACAAGATCAATAAAAAGTAAACTTAAAAATGAAAATATTGCAAATTTAACTCCATTTGTCCTATAAGCAAAAATTACAAATATTAAAAGTATTATTGGAAAAGGAATAAAATTAAAAAGAGAGTCTAAACTATTTAATACAGTGTCTATAGGTGCTGAAATTTTTTTAAAGAGTGGCCTTTGTTCAAACAGCCACTCTTTAATATTTCCTTCTATCCATTCACCTATTGGAATGTATATTTCGTAATCTGATGGGGCTAATTTTAAACTCATTAAAATTAACCTGAACCTTTACTTGATCCAACTATCAAACGTACTTTGATTAGCTTTTATCCACTCAGCTGCGTGTTTCTTAATAGCTTTTTCGCTTTTCTCACCCTTGTTCATCTTCAAGTTCTGAGCAGCAATGTCTCCAAGAGGTATTGAGGCTTTTTTAAGCATTTTTTCTACCTTTGGATTTGCTTTAAGAAAATCTACGTTAGCTGCTGGTCTAATGTCATCAGCACCAAAACCTAAATTTACTTTAGACTTTGTAGCATTAGCGATCTTAGTAGGTTTTGTTTTACTGTATGGAACTTCAATCCAAACTACGTCTTTACCAAGTTTTAAAGCACCAACAGTCCAATTAGGAGTCCATGTATAAAATAGAATTGATTTTCCATTTTTATACTTAGACACTGCATCTGCCATTGAAGCCGAGTAGTCTGCTTTTACTGGATTGATAAATTCACCTAATCCAAGTTCATCAAAGTGTTTTGTGATTTGTTTTTCACAACCCCAGCCTGGAGGGCAAGCAACCATGTCTGCTTTTCCATCTCCATTTGAGTCAAACTCTTTGGCATGTTTTTTGATATCCATTACGCTTTTGATACCAAATTTATCTGCTGATTTTTTATCAATTAAGTAACCTTGGGCTCCTCCACCCTTCATTACATAACCAACTGGTTTTACCTTTCCTTTAGACTCTGATATGTAACCATCATGAGTACCGAACCAGCCGTTTACCCATAAATCAACATCACCTGATGTTGCTGCTACATAAAACACTTGAGGTTTCATTACAGTTGGGCCTGAAACTTTGTAACCCATTTTCTCAAGAGCCGCCTTATAGATCTCAGCCTGAAAATAACCCGTATCCCAGTCTGCCTTACCCATTTTGATCTCATTGGCAAATACAGCACTACTAATAGTAAGAGCTGTAATTATTGATACTAAATGTTTTAAATATCTCATTTTCCCTCCTAAATTTAATAAATTTTAACATGTATAGAATTTTAATGTAACCGTAATACAACTAAAAAGTGAGATATGTCTTATATGCGCACGTGAGTGCGCATATTTTCTTATTTGCTAAATTATTCTTAGTTTATCCAACTATTAAAAATTTTTTGATTTGCTTTTATCCACTCTTCAGCATGTTTCTTTATTGCTTTTTCACTTTTCTCACCCTTGTTCATCTTCAAGTTCTGAGCAGCAATATCAGCTAAAGGTATAGATGCTTTTTTTAAAAACTTTTCTACTTTTGGATTAGCTTTTAAAAAATCAACATTTGCAGCTGGTCTAATGTCGTTCACACCAAATCCCATATTAAGTTTTGACTTTGTTGCATTTGGTACACTTACAACTTTTGTTTCGCTAAAAGGAGCTTCGATCCAAACTACATCTTCACCTAATTTTAAAGTTCCTACTGTCCAATTCGGAGTCCAAGTATAAAATAATACTGATTTACCATTTTTATATCTTGAAATTATATCTGCCATGGCGGCTGAATAATCTGCTTTTATTGGATTAATAAATTCACCTAAACCAAGCTCTTCAAAATGTTTTGATATAATTTTTTCGCAACCCCATCCTGGATGGCAAGCAACCATATCTGCTTTTCCATCACCATTTGAGTCGAACTCCTTGGCATGGTTTTTTATATCCATGACAGATTTAATATTAAATTTGTCTGCAGTTTTTTTGTCTATTAAGTAACCTTGCAAGCCACCACTTTTTGCAACGAAACCAACAGGTTTAACCTTACCCATTGCCTCTTTGACGTATGAGTCATGATTTCCAAACCATCCATTAACCCAAAGATCCATATCTCCTGCTGCTGCCGCAACATAAAATACCTGTGGTTTCATAACAGTTGGGCCGGTAACTTTATAACCCATTTTTTCTAATGCTTTTTTATAAACCTCAGCTTGGAAATAACCAGTATCCCAATCGGCTTTACCCATTTTTATTTCTTTCGCATTAATTGATAAACTTAATGTTGAAACAAAAACTATAGTTATTAATGTTTTTAATAATTTCATAATCATCCTTCTGTTGTAATTATATTAAATTATAAAAAATATTAATGAAAAGAGAGTATTGTCGCAGAAATTTTTTTGAGGGGATCTAATCTTTTTTACACTTTTTGCAAATTCCAAAAAATTCTAAATTAAATCTTTTAAATTTCATTCCTTTCTTATTAAAGCCTGATAAATATTTTGAAAGTTTGGTATCACTGATTTCATCGACCATCTCACAACTTTCACAAATCGAAAATGCTGTTGCTTTTGAAATTTCACAATCTGAACTTCTACATGCAACAAAAGCATTTTTACTTTCAATTTTATGAATTTTGCCTATTTCAATCAGCTTATCTAAAGCTCGATAAATTTGTTGAGGTGCGTTGATTCCTTTTTTTTGTACATTAAAAAGTATTGAGTAAGCTTTTAAAGGCCCCTTTGCTTTTTCAATAATATTTAAGACAATTTGTTGATTTCTAGAAAGTGTTTGTGCTTGTGCCATTATATAATTTACCAATTAAACATTATTTTTTCAATTCAGAATATTTTTTAAACTTAATAAGTGAAAAACAAAAAAGTATTAAAGCTGCAGTTATAATTGAAGGTCCAGATGGAGTATTAAATTCTAAAGATGAAAACAATCCTATCGCTACAGATAATAGTCCGACAACCACTGATAAGAAAACCATTTGTTTAGGGTTGTTAGAAATATTTCTAGCCATTGCTGCGGGTATAATTAACATTCCGGTAATTAAAAGAAGCCCTACAATTTTTATCGAAATTGCTATTATTGCAGCCATCAGAATTGTAAATATTGCATTTGCTCTATCCGGTTTCATGCCCTCAGCCTCTGCCAATTCATAATTTACGGTTGAAGCAAATAGAGGTTTCCAAATAATTTTTAATATAATGAGAATCAACGCCCCGCCTATCCAAATAAACATCAAGTCTATTTTATTTACAGCAAGTATATCTCCAAATAATAAACCCATAATATCAAATCTTATTGAGCTAAGAAATCCCAAGATTACTAGACCAACAGCTAAGGATGCATGTGCAAGTAAACCTAATAAAGCATCATTGGGTAATTTTGTTTTTTTTTGTAATTGTAAAAGAATGATTGCTAAAGATGCAGATATTAAAAAAACTGCAAAAGCAATATTAATCTCAAAAAAGACTGCCATAGTAACTCCCAATAGTGCTGAGTGTGCTAAAGTTCCTGCGAAGAAAGAAAATCTTCTCCAAATGATAAAACATCCGCATGGTCCAGTCACTAAGGCTATACCAATTCCTGCAACTAAAGCTCTTATAAAAAAATCATTTAACATTGCTATTCTTTACGATTAATCGTTCCATCTTGAGAGTGAGTGTGATCGTGCTTATGTTCATATAAAGTAAGAACTTTAGATGCACGATCTCCGAATAATTCTTTATATCTATTATCTTGTGCAACAACATAGGGTTTTCCAGAACAGCAAACATGTCCATTGAGACAAATTACGTAATCAGTAGCTGACATTACCATGTGTAAATCATGAGAGATTAAGAGTATTCCGCAATTAAACTCTTCTGAAATTTTTTTAATTAATTCGTAAATAGCTATTTCACCTTTAAAATCTACCCCTTGAACTGGTTCATCTAATACTAAAAATTCAGGCTTTTTAGCAATTGCTCTTGCAATTAAAACTCTTTGAAATTCGCCACCTGAAAGATCGCTTACATTTTTTTGCTTTAAATGTTCTACTCCTGTCAGATTTAATGCAACATTAATTTGTTCGTTATTTAAATCGTTAGTTAGAAACATAAAATCAATAACTCTTATTGGTAAAGTCCAATCGATTGATATTTTTTGAGGAACGTAACCAATTTTATCAGTAAATTTTTTCGCAACACCTTCGATATTATTGTGAATACCTAATGCAATTTTAGCTGTAGTAGATTTTCCAGATCCATTAGGACCTATCAATGTAACAATCTCGCCCTGTCGAACCTCGAAAGAAACTCCATCTACTAAAGATTTACCATTGATCTTTAATCCAGCCTTTTCAACTTTAACTAGAGTTTTTTTATTATTTTTATTCATTCTAAATCTTGACTTAAAAAGTGTTATATTATAACAAACGTTATATTATAACAATGATAAACAAAATTTTAAAGCTTACAATTACTTTTTTTTTAATTATCGGATTAAAAACATCAGCAAATGCTGGTGTAAAGGTGGTAACATCTATTAAACCAATACACTCTCTCACTAGCTACGTCATGGATGGCGTAGGAAAGCCAGATCTTATAGTAGACGGTTTTAATTCACCACATGGATTTAACCTAAAACCCTCACATGCAAAAATGATTGAAAATGCAGATCTCATAATTTGGGTTGGTGAAGATTTGGAAGCATTCTTAGAAAAACCATTAAATACAATCGCTAAAAAAGCTGTAAATGTAGAAATAATGGACTTGAATGGAATTAAAAAACTTAAGTTCAGAGAAAAGAATATATTTGAAGGTCATGATGATCATGGACACGGTCATAAAGAAAAGAAACATGACGATCACGGACATGGACACAAGGAGAAAAAACACGATGATCATGGTCATAAAAAAGCAAAACATGATGATCACGGACATGACAAACATGCTCACGGAGAACACGATCCACATGTTTGGCTAGATCCAATGAATGCAAAAGTGATTATTAAAGAAATCGAAAATCAATTGGTAAAATTAGATCCAGATAACAGCTCTAAATACAAAGCTAATTCTAAAAAAGCTCAGTCTGAATTAGATAATTTAACAAAAAATATTAAAAGAGATCTAAAAGGAAATCTTAGATTTGTAGTTTTCCATGATGCTTATCAATATTTTGAAAATAGATTTGGTATTAAAGTTCTTGGAGCTTTAACGGTAAATCCAGACGTTTTACCGGGAGCTGAACAATTATCTGAAATAAGAGAGGTAATAGAACATGAAAAAGTTAATTGTCTTTTTTCAGAACCTCAATTCAACCCAGCTATTATAAAATCTATAGCGAAAGACACTAAAATTAAAACTGGTGTTTTAGATCCTCTTGGTGCAACTTTAGATAAAGGTAAAGGTATGTACTCAGAACTTTTACAGAGTATGTACGCATCATTTAAAGGTTGTTAGAAAATTTATCTTTCAATAACTAAAGTATCTTTAGAGCCACCACCTTGAGAACTGTTCACGATAGTGCTCCCTTTTTTAAGAGCTACTCTAGTAAGTCCACCTGTTGTTACCCAAGATTTTTTACCAGTTAAGACAAATGGTCTTAGATCTAAATGTCTTGGTTCAATTCCTTCTTCAGATATTGTTGGCGTAGTAGATAAAATTTCTAATGGTTGAGCAATATAATCGTTTGGTTTAGATTTAATTTTATCAATCATATTTTCTCTCTCTTCTTTTGAAGCTTTAGGACCAATCAATATTCCGTTACCGCCTGATCCATTTGTAGGTTTTACGACTAGTTTAGAAATATTTTCGATAACATGATCTTTATGAATTTTTTTTCTACACAAAAAAGTTTGAACTTGTTTTAGTTTTGGTTCCTCATTTAAATAAAATTTAATCATTTTATCTACGTAAGAATAAATGGCTTTATCATCTGCTATTCCTGTCCCAGGTGCATTTACAATACCAACATTACCTTTACGCCAACATTTAAATAAACCGGGAACTCCTAGTAAGGAATGTTTATAAAAAACTTTTGGATCTAAGAAGTTATCATCTATTCTTCTATAAATACAATCAACTTTCATAGGGCCTGTTACAGTTTTCATGTAAATAAAATCTTTTTCAACGAATAAATCTTTCCCCTCTACAAGCGCGATACCCATTTGTTCAGCTAAAAATCTATGTTCGAAATAAGCTGAATTATATCTTCCCGGAGTTAAAACACACATATGTGGGTTTCTTGTTTTTCGAGGGACGCATTCCAGCATGCAGTGATACAATTTATTTGGATACTGATGCACTGAGGAAACTTTATATTTTGTAAATAATTCGGGAAAGACATCTCTCATCACCATTCGATTTTCAAGCATGTAAGAAACTCCAGAAGGAACTCTTAAATTATCCTCAAGAACCATGAACTCACCATTGATATTTCTTATTAAATCAATTCCTGAAATGTTGGACCAAGCTTTATATTTTGGTGAAAATCCATAACATTCTCTTAAGTAAAATGGTGAATTAAAAACTAATTCCTCAGGAATAATATTATCTTTAAATATTTTTCTATCATTATAAACATCGTCTATAAAAAGGTTGAGAGCTTTTACCCTTTGAAGCAATCCTTTTGAAACTTTAGCCCAATCTTTTTTTAAAATAATTCGTGGAATGATATCTAAAGGCCACTTTTTTTCTTGGAGTTTTTTACCCGAAGAATAAACTCGGAAATTTATTCCCCTTGCGTTAATTGTGCTTGCACAGTTCTTTTCAATTTCGTTTAATTTTTTGATGCCATGTCTCTCTAAAATGTGAGAGATAATTACAGCTTGCCTACGCAACTTATGATCAGAGTTTAGATACTCATCATAAGTTTTTTTAGCATCGTACTTTTTCCACAAATTAACCATATTATAATTCTTAATAGTTTATTGGCTTTATCAAATGCACAAATTAGATAATAGCTATGATAATTAAGAATTGAATATTTACTGTTTTTTAAATAAGAATTCACCATGACATATTGTATAGGTATTAAGACCAATGAGGGTGTTGTATTAGCTTCTGACTCTAGAACAAATGCGGGTTTAGATAATGTAAACATTTATTCTAAAATGCTTACTTATGATGTAGGTGACAGAACAGTTGTGATAGTTACTTCAGGAAATTTAGCAACATCTCAAGCAGTTTTTAAGTCCATTGAAAAAGATATTAAAGAAAATTCCGCTTTAAATCTAAATAAATGTAAAGATTTTGAACAAATAGCTTCATATGTTGGAAAACTCACTATTAAGCATTCATCTCCAGACGGTGTAAACACGGACAGCCTTGTTTTAGGTGCTACATTTATTATTGGAGGGCAAATAAGAGGGCAGGATTTGGAATTATACTTAGTTTATCCTCAAGGAAATTATATAAGACCAGCAGATAGTAAACCTTACTTAGTAATTGGTGAAGTAAAGTACGGAAAACCTATACTCGATAGAGTTATAACACCCAATGTATCGATAGGAGATGCATCTAGATGTGCATTAATATCTATGGACTCCACACTCAAAAGTGATTTAACAGTTGGCCCGCCAATAGATATTGCCGTATATAAAAAAGATCAGAAAAAATTATCTTACCTTAAATGTTTAAGTACATCCGATGAAGATTACAAAAAAATATGTAATCAATGGTCCGATAAAGTTCTTCAGGTATTTGATACCTTCCCAAAATTCGATTGGGAAAAATAGTTATTAAGCAAAGACCTCACCCCATGTACCTTTTGTAGATGCTTTAGAATATTCTGTAGCTCTACCTTCAAAAAAGTTCATGTGCTCTACTCCGTTAAGCATTGTATCTAACCATGTTAAAGGATTTTTCTTGACATCGTAAATAGGATTTAAACCTAATTGCTCTAATCTTCTATTACCAATAAACCTAATGTACTGTTTAACTTCTTCTGCCGTTAAACCTTGCATTGGACCCATTTGAAAAGCAAGATCAATGAATGCGTCTTCATGATGAACAATTGTTTTACAAGCTTCGTAGATTTCATTTTTTAATTTATCGTTCCAAATTTGAGGTTCTTCTTTAACGAAGTCTCTGAAAAGTCTGATCATAGAATTACAGTGCAATGTTTCATCTCTGACTGACCAAGTTACAATTTGGCCCATTCCTTTCATTTTATTAAATCTAGGGAAGTTTAATAAAATTGCGAAACTAGCAAACAATTGCAATCCTTCTGTGAAAGCAGAGAACACGGCCATCGTCATTGCTATGTTATGTTTTGACTTAACATCAAAACCTTGCATGTAATCATATTTATCTTTCATTTCTTTGTATTGTAAAAATGCTGAATATTCTGTCTCTGGCATACCAATAGTATCTAACAGATGAGAATAAGCAGCGATGTGAACAGTTTCCATTGCTGCAAAGGCTGTCATCATCATTAAAACTTCTGTTGGTTTAAAAACAGTTGTGTAGTGTCTTAAATAACAATTGTTTACTTCAACATCTGCTTGAGTGAAGAATCTAAATATGTGTGTTAAAAGATTTTTTTCTTCAACTGATAAATTTTTCTGCCAATCTTTAACATCATCTCCTAGGGGCACCTCTTCTGGCAGCCAGTGAATTCTTTGTTGAGTTAACCAGGCATCATAACACCATGGATATCTAAAGGGTTTATAAACTGGGTTTTCTACTAATAAGCCCATTTTATTAGGCTGGATTATTGTTGGTTTAGTTTTTTCTGCTACTGACATGATAAACACTCCTCATAGTTATTGTTTTCATTATTTGATTCTTGTTTTCCAGAGTAAACATTTTTTGTCACATCTGTTGAAGATCCATTGTTTACATTTTCAGCTCTTTGGATTGATTTGGATCTACAGTAATAAAGGCTTTTCAGACCTTTTTTCCATGCTTGAAAATGAATATCGTGAAGTTCTTTTTTATGAATATCTGCTGGAACAAAAATATTTACTGACTGTGCCTGTGAAATGTGAGGTGTTCTATCTGCTCCAAGTTCAACAATCCATCTTTGATCAATTTCAAAAGCGGTCTTAAAAGTATCTTTTTCGTTTGCTGTTAAGAAATTTAAATGTGATACAGATCCTTGATTAGTTGTTATTGTTGACCAAACTTCATCTGTATCTTTATTATATTTTTGAAGTATCTTTTTTAGGTATTTATTTCTAACGTTAAATGAACCTGAAAGTGTTTTGTGAGTATAGCTGTTGGCAGCAATAGGTTCTATTCCAGGAGAAGATCCTCCACAGATAATTGATATGGAAGCTGTTGGAGCTATTGCAGTTTTGTTTGAAAATCTCTCCTTCATTCCATATTCTGCTGCATCAGGACATGATCCTCTCTCATCAGCTAAAGTTTTTGAAGCCTCGTCAACTTTCTCTTGAATATTCTGGAATATTTTTTTATTCCACACTTTGCTCATTACTGATCCAAAAGGAATATTTTTTTGCTGGAAGTATGAGTGTAATCCCATAACTCCAAGACCAACACTTCTTTCTCTCATCGCTGAGTATTTTGCGTGAGCAAACTCATCAGGGGCTCTACTTATAAAATCAGTCATAACATTATCTAAAAATCTCATTACGTCTTCAACAAATTGTGGATCATCTTTCCACTGATCGTATGTGTCCAAGTTTAATGATGACAAACAACAAACAGCTGTTCTTTGATTTCCCTCATTATCTATTCCGGTTGGTAAAGTAATTTCACTACAAAGATTAGATGTTTTAACTTTTAGTCCGGCAAGCTTATGATGCTGAGGAATTTGTCTGTTAACTGTATCAATATAAACGATGTAAGGCTCACCAGTTTCAATTCTTGCAGTCAATAATCTTATCCATAAATTTCTTGCTGGTATAGTTTGTTGTACAGATCCATCGTAAGGACTTCTTAATGCCCATTGACCACCTGTTTCTACTGCTCTCATAAACTCATCCGTTACTAAAACACCATGATGTAAATTAAGAGATCTTCTATTTACGTCTCCACCAGTTGGTCTTCTCATTTCGATAAACTCTTCAATTTCAGGATGATCAATTTGTAAATAACAAGCAGCTGAGCCTCTTCTTAAAGAGCCTTGGCTTATTGCCAAAGTCAAAGAGTCCATTACTTTTATGAATGGAATTATTCCAGAAGTTTTTCCGACCTTTCCTATTTTTTCTCCAATTGATCTTAGATTGCCCCAATAGCTTCCGATACCGCCACCTCTGGCTGCAAGCCAAACATTTTCTTCCCAAAGATTTGTGATTCCTTCTAGGCTATCACTAGCTTCGTTTAAGAAACATGAAATCGGTAGTCCCCTTTCTGTGCCGCCGTTAGATAAAACAGGTGTGGCGGGCATAAACCATAAATTACTTATGTAATTGTAAATTCTTTGTGCATGTAAATTATCATCAGCGTAAACGCTAGCAACTCTTGCAAATAAATCTTGAAAACTTTCGTTTTGACCTAAATATCTATCTGTTAATGTAGCTTTACCAAAATCTGTTAAATTTTCATCTCTAGATCTATCGATCTTGATAGTAATACCCCTCTCGTTTTGAAATAATTCAGTCTCTCCAGATAAAGAGAACAGATCAGGCTTCTTAGGTCCGTTATTCTTTAGTTCGTTTTGGTTTTTTTGGCTTATTGAGCCGACAGCTTTCTCTATTGCCAATGATACACTTTTATTCATATTTTCCTTGTTTTTACTCGATTTGTTAACAAAACAACTACATGTTGTGTTACAGATACGTTAATATACTATATAACATCTAAATCAATAGAACATTATAAGAACATCCGATTAATTTTGCAAGTGGAAAGTTTTGTTAATAAACATTTAATAACAAATGCCTATATTCTCTAGTATTTATTACTAATGAAAATCAACCCGAATGGTTTTAGAGAGTACGACGCGAGGTGGATCTTTGAAAAAGAGATCGATATTGAGGGAATCACTAATCTAGGCAAGGGCCTTGGAACTCAAATCATTCAAAACACTAAAATAAACAATCCTAGAGTGACAGTTGGTCATGATTATAGATCTTACAGCGAGAAAATTAAAAAAGCTTTAACTGAAGGTTTGATTTCAACTGGATGTAATGTTGAAGATGTAGGTTTGTCTCTTTCTCCAATGGTTTATTTTGCTCAGTTTAATTTAAACTCAGACGCAATAGCTATGGTAACTGCTAGTCATAATGAAAACGGTTGGACAGGTGTGAAAATGGGTATTCAAAAAGGTTTAACACATGCGCCTGAAGAAATGGCAAACTTAAAAGATATTACTTTAAATAAAAAATTTTTAAATGGAGATGGGTCATTAAAAAAAATTGATAATTTTAAAAATGTATATATTCAAGATTTGATTACAAAAAATAAGATAAATAAAAAAATAAAAGCTGTTGTCGCTTGTGGAAACGGGACGGCAGGAATATTTGCACCAGAAATTTTAAAAGGTATTGGATGCGAAGTCATAGAATTAGATTGTAATTTAGATTGGTCCTTTCCAAAATATAATCCAAATCCTGAAGATCTTGAAATGCTCCATGCTATTTCAAAAGCTGTAAAAGATAATAAAGCAGATATTGGATTCGGTTTTGATGGAGATGGAGATAGATGTGGAGTAATAGATGAGCAAGGAAATGAAATATTCTCAGATAAAATTGGGTTACTAATTGCAAGAAATCTTTCAAGTAAACATAAGGATTCAAAATTTATCGTTGATGTAAAATCGACTGGGCTATTTAAAAATGATAAAATCTTGAAAGAAAATAATTGTGAAACTATATATTGGAAAACCGGACATTCACACATCAAAAGGAAAGTTAATAAGGAAAAAGCATTAGCAGGTTTTGAGAAGAGTGGGCATTTTTTCTTTAATCAACCTTTAGGTTATGGTTATGATGATGGGATTAATTCAGCAATACAAGTTTGCCGCCTCATCGTAGATCAAAATAAAAAAATGAGTGAAATTATAAGATCATTACCAGTAACTTATCAAACCCCAACAATGGCTCCTTATTGTAAAGATGAGGAGAAATATAAAGTAGTTAATGAAATGGTAAAAGAGGTAAAGAAATTAAAAGATGAAGATATTAAAATTGATAATCAAAGTATTGTAGAAGTATTGACAGTTAATGGTGTGAGATTTTCCCTAGAGGATGGGTCATGGGGCTTAATAAGAGCATCATCAAATAAGCCTTCATTAGTTATTGTGACTGAGAGCACCAAATCTAATGAGAGTAAAAAAAAAATATTTGAATTTATAGATAATCTTTTACAAAAAACTGGAAAGATTGGAGATTATGATCAAAAAATTTAGAGTTTAAAATATTCGTATAAAAATCTAGTCCCAATAACTATAAGAAACAGTCCAAAATATTTTGTCATTCTCATTTTATCGACTCTATGGCTAGCTTTTGCTCCAAGTCTTGCCATGAATGCGGTAATAGGAAAAAAAACTAAAAAGGCAGGAATATTCAAAAATCCAATACTCAAAGGTAAATCAGCATCTAGGTATGAGCCGGAGATTAAAAACCCCCCTGCACCAAATAAAGCAATAATAAAACCAATTGCAGCTGCACTACCAATAGCTTTATTTATTGGATAACCAAAAAATTTTAAAATTGGTACATTCATAACAGCTCCACCAATGCCCATTGGTGCAGAAATAAAACCGCTTACAATACCTGAAATGGCTTTTGAGAATAATCCTATTTTGATATCTATATTTGTCTCTTTTTCTTTTAAGAAAAGTAAATAAAACGCAAGAATATATACAATTATAGTAAAAAATAATATCAAAGGTTTTGTTTCTAAGCTTGCAGCGAAAATTGTTCCTAGAATTACTCCAGTAGCAACAAAAAACCCAAAACCTTTTACAATACTAAAATCTACAGCTTTGTGTTGATGGTGAGTTAGTACAGAAACTGTTGAGGTAGGTATAATAATTCCAAATGAGGTTCCTACTGCTAAATGCATAACATAAGCTGTTTCTATTCCAGAAAAACTGAAAATATAAAACAATATAGGGACTGTTACTAATCCTCCCCCAATGCCAAAAAGTCCAGCCGCAAACCCTGCAGGTATTGCTGTAGCAATCATTATTAAAACTAAATAAATTATTTCTGATTGGGAAAGGATATCCAAAACTATCTCTCTAAAGAAACAGGATTAGTTTTTCTAACTTGATCCATAATATGATTTACTTTTTGTAAATCCGCATCTCTTATGCACATATTTTTAGATAGATATTGTTTCCAAGTTTTTGAACCATTTTGCCCATGAAACAAACCAACCGTATGTCTCATAATATGATTTAACTGCACACCTTTTGATGTTTGTTCTTGAATATAAGGAATTAGATTTTCCATTACTTCTGTTCTTGACGGTACATTTTCATTTTTAAAAATTTCTTTTTCAATATCTGCCAAAAAATAAGGTGAGTGATATATAGCTCTACCAATCATCACTCCGTCTACTTTTGTTAAATGATTTTTAATTTCTTCTGTTGTTTTTACTCCTCCATTAATAATTATCTCATCATCTTTAAAATAATCTTTCAGTTTGTAAACAAAATCATATTTCAATGGTGGAATATTTAGATTTTCTTTTGGTGTAAGTTTTTTAAGTAAAGCTTTTCTTGCGTGAATTATAAATTTATTTGAACCTGCATCTTTAGTAGTTTGAATAAAAGATTTTAAAAATTCAAAATTTTCAACATCGTTGTAACCAATTCTTGTTTTGATTGTTACAGGCAATTTAGTTGCTTTAGTCATTGCTTCAATACATTTAGCTACAAGATCTGGTTCTTGCATGAGACATGCGCCAAATTTATTTTTTTGAACTTTTTTACTTGGGCAGCCTAAATTTAAATTTATTTCCTTATATCCGTAATCTTCAGAAATCTTACATGCTTCAGCAAGCTCGTTTGGATTCGACCCACCGACTTGAAGTGTAACTGGATTATTTATTTTTTTAAAGGAAAGTAGTTTAGATCTGTCACCTCTTATAATAGCATTAGCTACAATCATCTCAGTGTATAAATGTATGTTTTTGCTTATAAGACTTAAAAAATAAATTTCGTGCTTATCAGTGCAATCCATCATAGGTGCGACTGAAACAGTTTTCTTCATAATCTACTCTGATTTGTTTTCTTCTGCTGGTGCTTCTTCACTTAATTCAAGAGGAGCTTCCTCTGTATCTAAGTTTTCTTCTTTAATCTCTGGTTGCTCTGCTTTTAGCTCTGAAAGGGCTTCGTCGGCCAAGCTTGGTTTTTTTACTTCAGGAATTCTTCTTGTTCTTTTTGAAGGCAATATAGCTACACCACTTTTAGAAACCTGCCCTTTATATAAATTTTCAAAATCGTCGTTAGTTTCCTCTTCAATTTCCTCTTGTTCTTCAGACTCATCTGGTTCTTTTCTTAATCTTTTAATTGCGCTAGCTTCAACTTCCTTAACATCTATTTTTCCATCTCCAATCTCTCTTAATGATATAATTGTTCGTTTGTCATTATCTTCTTCAACTAACATTGGAGCCCCGGCATTTAATTGAACTGTTCTTTCTTTGGCTAGCAAAACTAGATCATATTGATTATCAACTTTTTCTAAACAGTCTTCTACGGTAATTCTTGCCATGATGCAGAGTATATATTCAAATAATCTTAAGAAATCAATTATTTTCTAAGCTTAATAGGTTCAAGCTTATTTCTTATTAATATTAAAAGAAATAACGAAATAACTATGTATATGCCTGATACAAAAGCAATATTTTCAATTGAAAAACCATTGTCTATCATCAAACCAAATACTGCTGTTCCAAAAGCAGTTGAAAAGACCATAAAAGCTGTGGTCAAAGCTTTGATAGATCCAATAAATTTTACTCCATATATTTCAGCCCAAGTAGATGACCCAAGGACGTTAGCTAATCCATTTGAAATACCCACTAAACCTAAAAAAATAAACGCCGAAATTTCATGCTGATAATAAAATAGTACAAACATTGATATTAATAGAGGTATATTCATAATTGGAATTAATTTTCTACTAGTAAATTTATCGACTAAAAAACCTGAGAAAAATAAAGTTATAATTGAAGCTAACGAATAAACCATAAATGCTTTTGGTATTGTGTAAATGTTCCACATTTTTGAGTCTGAAATAAATGACTGATATACAAATACTCCGGTGGCTATCCAAGGCATCGCAAGCATGTTAAGCGAGATAATATAAAACCTATAATCTTTAATTACTTCTCTCCTTTTCCAGCTTTTAATTTTAAAATTTTTTTTAGGATCTAAATCTTTTTCTCTAGAATCTAATTTAATTTTTTTAATTGTATTTAAAACTACAAAAGGCAAAAATATGATGATGATAATTGCTATTCCTTGCCAAACTGATCTCCAAGAATAAATTACAAAAAGATAAGTTACTAATACAGGTAAAATAAATTCTGCAGATGACAATCCAAACCAAATTGTACTTAGAGCTTTCCCCCTAGACTTTTCAAAAAATCTTGAGATTGTAGTCGTTGATGTATGGCTCATTAAACCTTGGCCAGAAAATCTCATTAAAAATATACCGATTGATAAAAAAATAATGCTATTGATGAAAGAAAAAAATAAAGATGAAAAAAACAATAATAAAATAACAAAAAAAGAATAATATATTATTTGATATTCATCGATTTTCTTTCCGACCCATATAAGTAAAAGACTAGAAAATATTGTTGCAGTAGCATAAATATTTCCAAATTGTCCGTGAGTAATACCTAGTTCATTTCGAATTGGTGCGTTAAACAATCCCAAAAAAAAACTCTGTCCAAAGCTTGAAAAAAATGTAAATATAAATCCGAATATAATTACTTTTTTATTTATTGAAAGGTTAATCATTTATGAGTTGTAAAGTTGCTTTCATAGGTTTGGGTGTTATGGGTTACCCTATGGCAGGTTATATATCAAAAGGTGGTCATGATGTAACTGTTTATAATCGAACAAAAGCTAAAGCAGAAAAATGGGTCAAAGAATACAATGGTAAAATAGCAAATACTCCAATGGATGCTGCAAAAGATTGCGATTTTATTTTTACATGTGTCGGAAACGATAATGATTTAAGAGAGGTGACTTTAGGTGACAAAGGTTTATTTAAAACTGCAAAAAAAGGTGCGATCTACGTAGATAATACTACTGCATCAGCAAATATTGCCAGAGAACTTTACAAAGAAGCAAAATCAAAAGGTTTTGATTTCTTGGATGCACCTATTTCAGGTGGACAAGCGGGGGCTGAAGGTGGAATTTTAACTGTAATGGTTGGAGGAGATGAAGCTCCTTATAAAAAAGCTGAACCAGTAATCGATTGCTACAGTAAAAAGATTAAACTTCTTGGTCCATCAGGAAGTGGTCAGTTAACTAAGATGGTAAACCAAATTTGTATTGCAGGTTTAGTTCAAGGATTATCTGAAGCAATAAATTTTGGAATGAATGCAGGATTAAATATGCATGATGTAATTGAGGTAATTTCAAAAGGTGCAGCTCAATCTTGGCAAATGGAAAATAGACATAAAACAATGATTGAAGATAAATTTGATTATGGTTTTGCAGTTGATTGGATGAGAAAAGATTTAAAAATAGCGATGGATGAAGCTAAGAAAAATAATTCACCTTTACCTATCACAAAACTAATTGATGAATATTATGGTGAAGTACAAAAAATGGGTGGCCAAAGATGGGATACTTCAAGTTTAATTAAAAGATTTAGAAAATAAATCGTGTCAAAAACAGTCAGTTACTACGAAGATTCAAAAGAGATTGAAAAAAAAATCTGGGATTTATTATCGAAAGCTGTCAAAGATAGATCCTCTGAATTCAGAACTCCAGTTTTTATTTGCGGAAATGATAAAGATCTTGATGGTAGAGTGGTAGTTCTTAGAAAAGCAGATCAACAAAATAATTCTATTCAATACCATAGTGATATTAGATCTTCAAAAATTGAGAAAATAAAAAAAAATCCTAAGTGCTCTATTTTATTTTATAGTAAAGAAGAAAAAATACAACTTAGAGTAAAGGCTGAATGTGAAGTAAATTATAATAATGATGTTACAAAAGTGTCTTGGGAAAAAACTGGCCATATTAGTAGAAAATGTTACTTGGTTACTAATGGACCTGGAACAGAGTCTGAAAAACCGACCTCTGGGTTAGATAATAAGTTTGATAATTTTGATTTTACTAAAGAAGAAAGTGAAGCCGGTTATAAAAACTTTTGCGTCATTAAATGTAAAATTAAAAGTATTGAGTGGCTTTATTTAGCAGCAAAAGGTCATCGAAGAGCAATAATCGATCTAAATGGATCGAAAAAATTTACTTGGTTAGTTCCCTAATTTTTTGGTAACTTTTTCTTTTGTCGAGCCTAAATTAACTTCATCAAAATAAACGACCATATTTGGATAGGGTTTATCTCCATGTTCCCTTTTCCACCCGCTTACAAATGTCTGATAAATTCCAAAATCTAGTCCTACACCTCTTTTAGTGTATGGTGTAATATTTTTTATATTCTCAGCATTTAATATTAATTTATTATTAATCCAAACTTTCATGAATCCATTTTCTTCTCTTGAGTATCGAGCGTTAATTAGTACATCAGTCCATTTTCCTCTCATATCATTTATCCTGATTGCCTTTTTCATTTCAACATACTCGCCACTCCACATTCTTCCTACTTCTAACCATTCACCACTTCTATCTGTAATCATAAGAATAGGTTTCCAGCCTTTTTCATAAAGTTGAGCAAAAGTAGTTCTAACAGGGGCTACTGATTGATAGTTTTCGGGTAAATAAATTGATGCAGAATACCAATGATCTTTTTTACCCATTTGATGTTTTTTGAATTGAAGCTCAGTTCTTTGTCTATCTTTTTTACAATCATCATGTCCGCTATCTTTACCGCAATCGCCTAATCTTACTTCAAATCTGTAAGATTTTTTTCCAGATCTTACAGGATGACCATCTTTGCTATTAGCTAAAGTTAGAGAATATTTTTTTTTGTGAGAGATAGTTTTTCTTTTTACCTCAGTATTAGAGACATCTTTACTGTTTTTAGCATCCAAATTTGAAAAGCCTGATAATAAAATGGCAAATAAAAAAAAACTATTTCTTATATTTTTTAATATTTTCGACATAGTCTCTGGCGTTTTCTTTGATATGTTTTATTTCTTCATCTGTAACTTGTCTGACCACTTTACCAGGGCTTCCCAATACAAGTGATCTGTCTGGAATAACTTTATTTTCTGTTACTAATGAGTTTGCTCCGATGATACAATTTTTTCCAATCTTTGCTTTGTTTAAAATAGTTGAGCCTATTCCTATAATACAATCATCTGAAATTTCACATCCATGAAGCATAACCATATGACCTACTGTAACTCCCTTTCCTACAATAGTTGGACATCCTGGGTCTGTGTGTATTACGCTGCCATCTTGAATGTTCGAACCCTCGCCAATAATAATTGGTTCTAAATCACCTCTTAAAGTTGCATTAAACCAAATATTAGAATTCTTTTTTAATTCAACTCTTCCAATGATAACTGCATTAGAAGCTACCCAGCTGTCTGGATCCATTTTAGGAGTATGACCGTTAACATCATAAATCATAAATTTGCTGTAATGTATTATTAATTATCTTATAATATATTATGGCTTTAACAAAGACACCAGTATGCGATTTTGGAAAAAAAGCTGAGGATTTCAAACTAAAATCAATAGAAAATAAAATAATCTCCCTTAATGATGTTAAAGGTGAAAAAGCTACACTTATTATGTTCATATGTAATCACTGTCCTTACGTAAAAGCTATTATTCGTGATTTAGCAAAGGATTGTAACGAATTAAAAAAAGACGGGATTAACTCTATTGCAATTATGTCTAATGATACTAAAAATTATCCTGAAGACTCTTTCGATAATATGATTAAATTTGCAAAAACAAATAATTTTGGAGAGATAAATTATTTAATAGATGAAACACAAGAGATTGCAAGAAAGTACGGTGCAGTTTGCACACCTGATTTCTTTGGATACAATAAGGAACTGAAGCTTCAGTATCGAGGAAGATTCAGAGAGCTTAAAGATTTAAAACCTGTTTCAGGTGGAGATAGTGATTTAAAAATAGCAATGAAAATGATTTCTGAAACACAAGCTGGTCCAAAAGAGCAAACTCCTAGTATGGGATGTAATATCAAGTGGTTTAATTAATGTTTTTAGTTTCTACAAGAAATTTTCCTCCTGAACTTGGTGGTATGCAAAACCTCATGGAAGGTTTGTCTAATGCTCTTACAAATCATGGTCCAGTAAAAGTATTTGCAGATAATTATCAAGACGCAAATACTTATGATCAAAATTCTAAATTAAATATAGAAAGAATTTCAGGTTTTAAAATATTTAGAAAGTATAGAAAAGCTAATTTAGTCAAAGATTTTATTAAACAAAATCAAATAAGAGCATGTTTCTTTGATCATTGGAAAAGTATTGAAAATATTGATTTAGAAATCCTCAAGAAAACAAAATCTTTTTGCTTAATTCACTCAAAGGAGATAAATCATCCTGTTGGTTCTTCTTTAAATAAAAGGGTTTTAAAATCATTAGAAAAAGCAGATTTTATAATTGCAAATTCAAAATTTACAAAGGAATTAGGTTTAAAACTTGGATTAAAAGATATTCATGTCATCAATCCTGGTTGTAACTATCCTATTGATGTAAGTGAAACAGCTAGAGAGTTTTCTAAAAATATTTTTAGTAACGCGTCACCGAAGTTAATTACTGTTTCTAGATTAGATGGGCGTAAAAGCCATCAAAATATTTTAATGTCAATTAAAAATCTTTTACCAAAATTTCCAAATTTAAAATATGTATCAATTGGTGATGGGGATGAAAGAAAAAATCTTGAGAAATTAAGAAAAGAATTAGGTTTAGAAAAAAATGTCGAATTAATTTTTAGCTCCACAGAACAAGAAAAAGTTGGTTTACTTGAACAATCAGATGTATTCGTAATGCCTTCGGTTGTTTATAAAAAATCAGTTGAGGGATTTGGTATTACTTATATTGAGGCTGCATCTTATGGGAAGCCGTCAATTGGAGGAATATATGGCGGTGAAGGAGATGCAATAAAATCTGGTGTAACAGGATATCTTTGTAATGGAAATGATTTAAATGCTATTTACGATACACTCTTAAAAATTTTATCAAACGAAAAATATAAAGAACTCGGTGCTAATGCTTTTGAATTTTCCAAAGGCTTTGCTTGGGATAAAATTGTAAAAAAATATATCAATTTAATTTAGATTTTATTTTCTTAATAACGGTTTCCACTTCCAAATTCTTTAGATTTTCAACACTAAGTGCTTTGAAATTAAAATTTTCAATACTCACTTTCTTTGCAGTCGTATGGCTTCCAAAAAGTACAATTCCTGCTTTATCTAAATGTGAAGCTATATGAGCGGGTCCCGTGTCATTTGCAATAATAAATTTAGCCTTACTTATTAAAGATATTAAAGTTTTAATATTAATTGGCTGATTATTATCTAAAACTACTTTAGCATTCAATTCATTAGCTTCGTCAATTTCATCTGGTCCTGGAGCTAGCAAAATTGGATATTTATTTTTATAATCTTGTTTTAGTCGTGAAATTAAATCTTTGAAAAAAGGCCATTTTTTTTGAGGAAGTTTTTTTGAGCAAAAAGGAAATAACAAAATATATTCGTCATTTGCATATTGTTTTTTTAATCTAGAGATATCTGATATAGCCCAATTCAAATCTATATTTTTTACAAATTCAGTTTGTAATCCACTTTTTTTTAATTGAATTTCCATCCTATCAAGAACAGGGTCTTTATCGAAATCGCTCTTTTTTTGACCTGGCTCTAATGAAGTTTCTGTAGAAGACCATTCTATATTTTTCAAAATAAATCTTTTATAAAATTTTGTTCTGCTTGAATTTTGCAAATCATAGATTTTCGTAAAATTATATTTTGCTAATTTGTTTTTTAAATTTTTTAAATAAAATAAATTCCATCTAGGCAACCTTTTATCTATAATGACACCATCTAAATAAGGGCATTCTGACATAAAAATTGCATATGGCTGAGCTGTAAGTAAAAATACTTTTCTATTTTTGTAAAAATTTTTTATATCTTTCATGGCTCCATTTGCTTGAATTAAATCACCTAAAGAACCATGCTTTATTATTAATATATTTGACATTATTATTTCGAAGTATATTTAATGTTTAATATAGTCAAATATTATTATGAGTGAAAAAATGGACAAAATATTGGCAGAAATATCAGTTGGTGAATTATTAGATAAAATTACCATTTTAGAAATCAAAAAAGAAAAAATAAGTAATAGAGAAAAATTGGTAGAGGTGAATAAAGAATTAGTTTCATTAAATGAAACTTTAAAAAAATCAATTAATAATGAAAGTAAAATTTTGAGTTTTAAGAATGATTTAAAAAATATAAATTTAAAACTTTGGGATATTGAAGACGGAAAAAGATCTGCTGAAAAAAATAATAAATTTGATGAAAAATTTATTCAACTTGCGAGAAATGTTTACAAATTTAACGATGAGAGAGCAAAAATTAAATTGGCAATTAACAATGCTTTCGGATCAAATATAAAAGAAGTGAAGTCTTACGAATAGTTAATCGCCCCTTAAACTAGGTATTCTTGACCTAAGATTTTTTGATAGTTTAGGATTTACAGCAGCTGTGATCACGCCCTCTGTTTTTTTTAACTCTTTTAATATTTTTCCATCTGGAGAAATTATTAATGAATGTCCAAATGTTTTTCTTCCGTTATAATGTGTCCCACCCTGCGCAGGGGCGAAGACATAACAAAAATTTTCTATAGCTCTAGCTTTTAATAAAGAATGCCAATGTTTCTTGCCTGTGGTCTCAGTGAAGGCAGATGGAACAGTTAAAAATAATGATCCTGACTTAGCCAGTTTTCTATATAGAATTGGAAATCTAAGATCATAACAAATTGTTAGACCAATCTTTCCCCAAGGTAAGTTGAAAGTCTTTGCTTTGTTTCCTGGACTAAAACTCTTTGATTCAAAATATTTTTCCTTTTTACTTAAATTAACATCATACATGTGAATTTTATCGTAATAAGTTCTAACTTTGCCACTTTTATCAATTAAAACAGATCTGTTTGCTAATTTATTTTTAGAAATTTTTATAATCAAAGATCCTATTAATATCCATTTTTTATAATTTTTTGCTAAATTTCTGATACCTTTCAAGTAAGAATCTTCTCTCATAGAGGTGCAAATTTTTAATAATTTTTTTTTATTTAAAGAAAAAACTGAAGAGACCTCTGGGGTAATTATAAAATCAGTGCCTTGGTTTACAGCTTTTTTTATGAGTTTAGAGGTAACTTTTAAATTATATTCTTTATTTTCATTTGACCTCAATTGAATACAAGAAACTTTAAACATATCCCACCTTAACCTATTAGTTAAATTACATCTATTAAATTAATTAATAATCAACTATATAAATTAAGAATAAGTATGAAAAATTTTTTGAAAAAAAAAATTCAAAGGCTATTAATAAGCAAAAACGTGATGAAATTTTTTTATTTATTTCATTATTTTAATGGAGGATATAAATCTAAAAAAATTGATATTTCATTTAAAACTAAAAAAAATCGTATTGAAATTGTTCAGAAGATAATCGATTTAAAAAAATTTAAAACTTACTTAGAGATTGGCACATTTAAAAATGAACTATTTAGTCAAATTAAGTGTCATAGTAAAATAGGCGTTGATCCTACCTCTGGAGGTACTGTTAGGGATACTAGTGACAATTTTTTTTCGAAAAATACTGAAAAATTTAATTTAATTTTTATAGATGGATTACACCATTACGAGCAAGTTAAGAGGGATATTAAAAACTCTCTTTATGCGCTTAAAGACGGTGGGATTATTCTGTTGCATGATTGCATGCCGAGAAACTACTACTATCAAGCAGTTCCAAGGTGCCAAATTGACTGGAATGGGGATACTTGGAGAGCATTTTTGGAATTTAGAACAAAAGAAAATGTAGACTCATATTGTTGTTATGCAGATGAAGGGATAGGAGTTATTCTCAAAAGGAAAAATAGAAAAAAATTAGAATTAAATCAAAAAAATTTTTCTGAAATTAGTTTTAACGACTATGCTCAAAATTATAAACATTATTTGAACTTAATTGAATATGAAGAACTATTAAATGTAATTAATGATTATGAATAAAGACTTAACTATCATTTTCAGCTCTTATCAGAGTCAAAATCTTTTAAAAAAGTTTATAAAAAAATTTTCTAAAAACTTTAAAATTATTATAATTGAAAATTCTTTAGATTTTAATATAAAAAAATCATTAGAGAAATTTAAAAATGTTAAAGTATTAATTCCAAATCAGAACCTTGGGTTAGCAAGAAGCTATAATCTTGGTATCAAAAATGCAAAAACAAAGCTTGTTTTTTTAAATAATCCTGATTTAGATATTAGTTTAAAATCTATAAAAATTTTAATTAAATGCGCTAAAAATATAAAAAATTTTGGAATTATTTCACCAACCTACAAAAAAGAAAAAGTTTATAAAAATTATGAAATTTTTTCAAAAAAAAAAATTTCCTCGTTTAACAAAAAATTTAAAAAATATGATATTACTGAAGTAGATAGAATTGATAATAACTTTCTTATTAATAAAAATATAATAAATAAAATTTCTTTTGATGAAAATTTTTTTCTTTATTTTGAGACAATTGATTTTTCTCAAAATATAAAAAAATATGAAAAGAAAATTTTTGTTTTAAAAAAAGTTAAATTTCACCATATTGGATCTGGTTCTATACCGCTAAAATTTAAAAATTTAGTTGAAAAAACTAGAGCATTTCATTTTAATTGGTCTAAATTTTATTTTTATAGAAAAAATCATAGTTATTTTTATGCGATCAGGAAAATTTTACCAAATTTTGTCAAATCTTTAAAAAAAATTTTTATAGGTTGTATAAAATTTAATTATTTTACTATTGTGATAGGGCTTATTGAGCTAATGGGAATATTTAGTGCGATTTTTTTTGTAAAATCCTTTTACAGGCCTAAAAATTGATTACTTCATTATAGATGAGGCGAAATTCCATTTGCAGTCAAAGCTAGGAATATAAGCACCGGATAATTTGACGTTTCCAAAGCTTTTTCCTAAAACCTTACACCAGTTATCAACTTGTTTAGGTTTTTTATCCTGACTTCCGACTTGAGCAGTAATTACGCCGCCTTTTTTTAGAATTCTTTTTAAACCTTTCATATTTTTTTTTGCTAAATCAATGCAATATTGATCGTCGTTTAAATCTACAAAAATTTTATCGTATTTTGAATCCTCTATCTCTTTTATACTTTTGAATGCATCTCCCCAAAAAGTTTTTATTTTATTGCTCTTTTTAACTTTAGAGCAAACTTTAGGTAAATGGCGATAACAAACATCTACTATCTCAGGATCTAATTCAAACCAATCGATGTAATTAGAGTTATTCTCTAAACAAGCTCTTGCAACACCTCCGTCTCCTCCACCAATTATTGCAACATTGTTATTTTTTTTACTCAAATCATAACTGGATTTAAAAAAATTTGAGCTATAAATTTTTTCATCTTTTTCAGCTACTTGAATTTCATGATCTATAAATAAGGCGTGACCGAACTCTTCTAAATCCATAATTTCAACAAATTGACCGACTTTAGAAGTGAATTTTTCTAAAACATCTTTGACCACATAGAATTTCCTTTGGCCTGGAGTGCTATAAATATCATCATAAAGACCCACGCTACTTCGATCAAAAGCATTAGCTACGACTCTTTGATGGTCAATCTCTTTTCTTAGAATTTTTAGGGCAACTTTTGGGTTCACCTTTCCACATGTAAAAAAATCAAAACTGATGACACCCCTTTCAGGAAATGTGTGAAAACTAAAATGGCTTTCAGATAACAACGCAACTAAAGTAAAACCTTGCGGTTCAAATTTATGAGAAGCAACGTTTAATATTTCCACCTTAGCAGCTTTTGCTATTTTATAAATAACTTTTTCATAAAATTCAGGTGAATAGTCTTTTTTTACACCAAGAAAATCAACGGTAATGTGCTCGCCAACTTTGATCATTAAAAATTATCCTTTTTTATAATTTTTAAATTTTCCTAAGACAACTTTCATTTCTTTTTTCGAAAGTATCTTAGGTATTCCAATTCTTATGGCATTTATATATTGATGGCAAATATTTTCGATCTCCTGAGCAAGCTCAAAAGTCTTTTCTAAATTTTCTCCAAAAGCAACCTGACCGTGATTAGCAATCAAACAAGCTGTTCTATTTTTCAAAGCTTTAATTATATTTTTTGAGAGATTTTTTGTTCCAAAAGTTGCATATTTACTGCATTTAATGTCTTCTCCCCCAGCTACTGCAACCATATAGTGAAACGCTGGAATACCTTTTTGATGAGTAGAGACTGCTGTAGCACACGTAGAATGAGCGTGAACAATCGCTTTGGCCTCTTTTTTATTCACATAAATATCTTGGTGAAATTTCCATTCTGATGAAGGGTTACCTTTTTTTTTATCGTAATTACCTTTTAAAGACACGAAAACTATATCTTTAGGTTTTAAAGTTGAATACTTTCTTCCTGATGGAGTTATATAAAATCCATGAACTCCCTTCTCTTTTGCTCTTGCAGAGATGTTTCCAGACCTTAAAGCTGATAAATTTGTGATATTTAACTTTTTTGAATATTTTATCACTTCGGCTTTTAATTTACTCACTTAAATAAACCTTTCAGTCCCTCAACTGATGCTTCGCAAATACCTTTCTCCGTAATTAAACCAGTAACTAGTTTAGCAGGTGTTACATCAAAGGCTAAATTAAGTGACTTGCTTTTTTGGGGATAAATTCTTATTTTTTTAATTTTATTATTTTCATCAATTCCCTCTAAATGAGACAATTCTTCTGAATTTCGTTCTTCAATGGGAATTTGTTTATGGTCCTTAATGCTCCAGTCTATAGTTGAACTTGGTAAAGCAACATAAAAAGGTATATTATTGTCTTTTGCAGATAAAGCTTTTAAATAAGTTCCTATCTTGTTGCAAACGTCTCCATTAGATAAAGTTCTATCAGTTCCAACAATACACATATCAACCTGGCCTCTTTGCATTAAAATACCACCAGAATTATCAGTTATTATTGTATTTGGAATACCTTCTTCATTTAATTCATATGATGTCAAATTAGCTCCCTGATTCCTCGGTCTTGTTTCATCAACCCAAACATGTACTTTTATTCCTTTTTTATGTGCATGATAAATTGGTGACGTAGCTGTTCCCCAATCTATAGTTGCTAGCCACCCAGCATTACAATGAGTTAATATATTAATTGTATCTTTTTTTTTACTAGAAATTTCCTCAATAATTTTTAAACCATAAAGACCTATTTTTTTACAGAAACCAACATCCTCTTCCACAATAGCTTTTGCTTCATCAAGTGCGATCTTAAGAATGTCTTTTTCATTAACTCCAGATAATTTTTTCATCATTCTATCTACTGCCCATTTAAGATTAATCGCTGTTGGTCTTGAATTTATTAGATCTTCACTTGATTTTTTTAAAAAAGATAAATCATTTTTTTCGATTATTGATAAAACCAAGCCATATGCAGCTGTAGCACCAATAAGAGGGGCTCCCCTTACCTCCATTGTTTTAATAGCATTAATTGCATCTTTTATAGTTTTTAAATCTTTAATTATAAACTGATGGGGTAATTTTGTTTGATCAATTATTTTGACTAAATTATCTTCAAACCAAATAGTTCGATAAACTTTATTTTCTATTCTCATTATTTATTATTAAGAACTCTTCCCGCTATATTTTTTAGTTTTTTGATTGTTTTTTTAGTTCTTAATTTTGGGTCTGTAATAATTGCAACATCTAAACAATTATTTGCTGCATCTTTATCTACAGAAAAATTTTTATACATTTTAATAACTTCTTTAATCATATTTTGTGCATTAAAGGCATTTTTCATTAAAGTTTGAACAACCATGCTTACATCAACTTCATCATGATCTGGATGCCAACAATCGTAATCAGTTACCATTGCTACTGTGCAATATCTAATTTCAGCTTCTCTAGCCAATTTAGCTTCAGGCATATTAGTCATGCCGATTACATCTGCTCCCCAAGACCTATATAAATTTGACTCAGCTAATGTTGAAAATTGAGGTCCTTCCATTACAACATAAATACCTCCAACTTGGTGGGATATACTCAACTTTTTTAAAGCGGCCTCACAACAATTGGAAAGCCCAGTACTGGTTGGTTGTGCCATTGAAACATGGGCAACTATTTCTTCATCAAAAAAAGTTTTAATTCTTGAAAATGTCCTATCAATAAATTGATCTACTATCACAAATTTTCCTGGTTCTAAGTTTTCTTTAAGAGAACCAACTGCTGATACGGAAATTATATCGGTAACTCCTAATTGTTTTAGTGCATCAATATTTGCTCTAAAGTTAATATTAGTTGGACTAATTTTATGACCCCTAGAATGTCTTGGAATAAAACATATTTCTTCTTTACCTAGTTTAGCTGTTAAAATCTCATCAGAAGGTTTTCCCCAAGGAGTATTAATTTTTTTCCATTTAACTTTTTCAAATCCCTCCATTTTATAGAGACCACTTCCTCCAATTATCCCAAGCTTTCTTTTTTTCATTGTTTAATTATTAATCCTTTTTTGTTAAAACTTGAAGCGAAAATATGGATTTAAAAAAATATATTAGATCTATTCCAGATTATCCAAAAAAGGGAATTTTGTTTCGAGATATTACAACCTTGATAAAAAATCCTGATGCATTTAAATTTACTAACGATAAAATTATTGAGATAGCTAAAAAAACTGATTTTGATAAAGTTGCAGCTATTGAGTCAAGGGGTTTTGTATTTGCTTCTGCTATTTCATATATTCTTCATAAACCTTTCATATTATTAAGAAAAAAAAACAAGCTACCTGCTGACACCTTTTCAGTCGATTTTACCTTAGAATACGGAAATGCTACTATAGAAGTCCACAAAGACTCGATTAATAAAGGAGAAAAAGTTTTGGTAATTGATGATTTAATCGCGACGGGTGGAACAGCAGAGGCTGCAGCAAAATTAATTGAAATTTCAGGAGGTTTAGTTGCAGGTTTTATTTTTGTTATTAATCTATTTGATCTGCCAGGAAATAAATTATTAAAAAAAAAGGGTTTTAAAACTGATTGTTTAATAGAATTTCCAGGGCATTAATTTTTATTTTTAGTTATCTCTTCAATATAATTTTTAAGATCTATTTTACCAAAATGTTTATATATTTTATTAGATAAATTTTTATTTGTTAATGCAGATGCAAATCTTTCTCCTTTTCTTTTCGGTAAAAACTTAATTTTAGTTTTAAATAATTTTGCCACTTTAATTATTGAATAATTTTTTTTACTAGCAATTCCATAATGTCTACATAAATTTTTTTTCCAGGCTAGAAAACAAATTTTTATTGTATCATCAATATGAGTAAATCGTCTTGTTTGTGTTCCAGGTTTAACTACTGGAAGAGGTTTACGTCTTTCATAATGATCTTCAAATATTCCAATAACCGTCGACATACTTCCTGTACTAATTTGATTAGGACCATAGACATTATAAAAATAGATCACTTCATATTTAAAATTAAACCATTTCTTTAAATTTTCTAAAAGCTCTAAATTCTTAGCCTTTGTAAAAGCGTAAGGAGATAAATTTTTATCATTTCCTTTATTTCCTAAAGATGCTGAAGTCGCTGAATAAATTAATTTAATCTTATTTTTTAAACAAAAATTGAAAACAGAGTTTGAACCTACTGAGTTAGATTCTATACATTGATTCATTTTAAGAAAACTTTGATATATTCTTGCAAATTCACCAAAGTGAAATAATGATTGAATTTCATTAGGACGCTTAATAAATTTTGAAATATTTTTTGTATTACCTTTAATATATTTGACTCTTGGGTTTTTAATATGATTTTTTTTCTTTCCTGAAGAATAATCATCTATGCTTATAATTTTATATTTTGTTTTTTTTAAAAACAACTTAATTAAATTAGTTCCAACAAATCCTGCCCCTCCTGTTATTATAATTTTACTTTTTTTTAACATAAAATTTTAAATATACTTTCAATTAAATTAAATCAATCTAATCTTGGTCTAAACCAAGAATCTTTACTAATAATAGAATTAAAGAGGCCTGAGGCTCTATAAAAATTTGATTTAAATTTTAATTTATCTGAAATTAAAAAATAAAAGCAAAATTTTAAAAACGAATTTAATAAAGACGGAAGACTTTTACATAAAGCTATAGCTAAACCAAAATGTTTTCTCCTAAAATAAAACTTTGACCAACTCCAGTGCCAATTTCTCGAGTATTCAATCTCATCTGAGTACTTAGTGTCTACAGCTTTAGCTCCTAAGTGTGAAATCAGTGATTTATTATAAACAAAAATTTTTTCTCCTTTTTTTTTTACTCTAAGACATAAATCATCATTTTCTAGATACATAAAAATTTTTTCATCGAAAAAATTGTTCTCAAATTTCGTTTTATCTAATATCATTGCATATCCATCGACGCTATCTACCTCAAATAAACTATTTTTTATTTTTGTTTTATTATTTATTTTGTAATTAGGATAATTTTTATCTTTATTTATTGGACTTAAAATCGCGAAATTTAGATTATGTGATATTTTTAAAATTTCATCGATTGTATTTTTGTCTAAAACTACATCAGGGTTAAGTATCATTACGTATCTAGTTTTTGATTTTTTAATCCCAAAATTATTACCTGACCCCATTCCCAAATTTTTTCCTGTAAGGTAGCATTCTATATTTCTATATTTGCTTGATATTTCATTTATAAAATTTTCATTAGAAGAATTTTCTACTACAATCTTTTTTATATCCGGGTCGATTGAATTTAAGCAACCTTCTATTACTTTTTGACTTTTAATTGTCACTATTATTATTGTTAAATTTTCTTTTGTGATTAGCATCAAAAAAAAGCCTTCATTGTGATAGAGAGTATACTTAAATTTATAAATAATATACATAATTAAAGATGAAAAGATTTATTATCACCGGTGGTTACGGGTTTATTGGGAGCAATTTAATTCATATGCTTCTTAAAAAAAAATTTGTAGTCTTTAATATTGATAACTTGTCGTACTCAGCGCAAAAATATAACTTGAAAGATATAAATTCAAAAAAATATTTTTTTAAAAAAGTAGATATTAATAACAAAAATGATCTATTAAGAATTTTCAAAAACTTTAGACCTGACGGGATTTTTAATTTAGCTGCAGATACTCATGTTGATAGATCTATTGAAAATTCTTACAATTTTATAAAGAATAATATTCTTGGTGTTTATAATCTCCTAGAAGCTATAAAAGATTATAAAAAAAGAATAAGATTAATTCACGTTTCAACTGATGAAGTTTACGGAGATATTGTCGGATCAAAAAGATCTTCTGAACAGTATCCTTATAGACCGAGCTCACCTTATTCTGCGTCTAAAGCCTCATCTGATAATTTGATAAGTGCATATGTTAGAACTCACAAAATTGATGCTTTAATATCTAATTGCTCTAATAATTATGGACCAAGGCAGTTTCCTGAAAAATTAATTCCCAAAATGATTTATAATATTCTTAAAGGCAAAACTTTGCCTATTTACGCCAAAGGAAAAAACTCTAGAGAATGGTTATATGTTGATGATCATTGTGAAGCATTAATTAAATTATTTTTTCGTGGGAAAAAAGGAGAAAAATACAACATAGGCTCTGGGATGAATTGTAGTAATGTTTTTATAGTAAAGAAAATTTTAAAAATATTTAAAAAAAAGAATTTTAAAATAAGTAAGAAGGTTAAAATTGTTTATGTTAAAGATAGACCTGGACATGATTTTAGATACGCTTTAAATAGTAATAAAATAAGAAAAAGTTTAAAATGGAGACCAAAAATTAGCTTATCCCAAGGTATAATAAAAACAGTTGAGTGGTACATTGAAAATAAAAAATTTTTTTCAGGTATTCCTAAAAAACTCTTCACTAAGAGATTAGGTAACAAATGATTAAGAAAGGAATTATTTTAGCTGGAGGAATGGGCACTAGAATGGGGCCTATCACTAAAGCAGTAAATAAACAATTATTGCCTCTGCATGATAAACCATTAATTTTTTATCCACTATCTATTTTAATGTTATCTGGAATTAAAAATATATTAATTATAGTAAACAAAGGGCATCTAAATCAATTTAGAAAAATAATTCCTGAAAAAAATAATTTAGGACTTAAAATCGAATATAAAGAACAATCAAGGCCAGGTGGCTTACCTGAAGCATTTATAATTGGAAAAAAATTTATTAATAAAGATAGTGTAGCTCTGATTCTAGGCGATAATTTTTTTTACGGCCAAAGTTTAACAAACATTTTAAAAAAAAATATTAACTTTCAAAAAGGAGCAAAAATTTTTCTTCATCCTGTAAAAAATCCCCAAAATTATGGAGTAGCATATGTGAGAAAAAAAAAAGTTGTAAAGCTTAAAGAAAAACCAAAAAAAACTAATTCTAACTTAGCGGTTACAGGACTATATCTCTTTGATAATAGAGTAATGGAATTTACAAAAAAACTAAGGCCATCTAATAGAGGTGAATTAGAAATCATAGATCTGTTAAATATATACAGAAAAAAAAACCTTTTAAATGCAGAGTTAATTGGTAGAGGGGGAGCCTGGTTAGATGCTGGTAATATTAAAGATTATTACAGTGCCTCAAGTTTTATTTCTGCAATAGAGAATAGGCAAGGTTTCAAAATTGCTTGCCCTGAAGAGATAGCTTTAAAAAATAATTGGATCAAAAAAGATAATATAAAAAAATCCATAAAATTTTATGGAAATTGTGAATATTCAAAATATTTAAAAACCCTTTTAAAATAATGGTTAAAATTTTAGTTACAGGTTCAAACAGTAGATTCGCAAAAACATTTAAAAAAATAAAATCTAATCACGAACTTATTTTTAAAAACAAAAATCAATTAAATATCTTGTCTGAAAATTCAATTTTAAAGAATTTAAAAAGATATAAACCAAAGTACATTCTACACATGGCTGGTTTATCTCGACCAATGAAAATTCACGATAAAAAAATTAATCAAAGCATTGATTTAAATATTATAGGTACTTGCAATATTGTAAAATTAGCTTCTAAATTTAAAATAAAAGTAATCTACCTCTCCACAAGTTATGTGTATCCAGGAACCAGGGGCAATTATAGTGAGGATGACCCAGTTAAACCTTGGAATAACTATTCATGGTCAAAACTTGGTGGTGAATGTGCAGTTCAAATGTATGAAAATTCTCTTATTATAAGATTATGCATGACTGAAAAACCTTTTATACATAAAAAAGCATATGCGAATGTAAAATTAAACTTTATTTTTCAAGATGAGGCTGCCAAGTTAATATTAAAAATTATTCACAAAAAGGGATTAATAAATTTAGGAGGCGTAAGTAAAACTGTATACGAATTTGCTAAAAAATATAATGATAAAATAAAAAAAATTTACTCTAAAGGGGAATTTCCTAAAAGATTAGATATGAACATTTCGAAGTTGAAAAATTTTTTAAAAAGATGAAAATTAAAAAAACAATATTTAAAGATCTTCTAATTGTTAAACAAAAAAACAATATAGACACTCGTGGCAGTTTAAGAGAAACCTTTAACAATACTATATTAAAAAAAAAATTTGTTTTTAATTATTGTACAACATCCAAAAAAAATGTTTTAAGAGGGTTTCATTTTCAAACCAAAAATCTTCAAGCAAAATATATAAATGTTTTAAAAGGTAGGATATTGGATGTTGTTATTGATTTAAGGAAAAATTCAAAAACATTTGGAAAGTATTTTAAAATAATTTTATCAAAAAAAAATTCACTAGGTTTATATGTGCCACGAGGATTTGCCCATGCATTTCTTAGTTTGGATAATCAAAATATTATATATTATCAATTAGATAATTATTATAAGCCAAAATTTGAGAGCGGTATAATTTACAACGATAAAACTCTTAAAATAAAATGGCCTAAAAAGAAGATTGTAACTTCAAAGAAAGATAAAAAATTATTAACCTTCAAAAAATTTTTATCAAATTTTAAATATCTATAATATTTAGAAAAATATGAAAAATTTAGACTTAGTAATCTTGGCCGGTGGAAAAGGATCAAGAATAAAGAATTTTTTAAAAAATAATCCTAAGCCCATGATGAAATTTCATAAAATTAGTTTTCTTCAATATTTAATAAATAATTATTCTAAATATCCAATAAAAAATATTTATATTTTAACTGGATACAGAAGCAATCAAATACACAAAAAATTTCATAATAAGATTTATAATTTTTCCAAAATAATTTGCTTAAGAGAAAAAAAGCCAATGGGCACTGGAGGTGCTTTAAACTTACTTAAAAACAAAGATATTAAAGATTTTCTACTTATAAATGGAGATACTATATTTGATATAAATTTAATTAGTTTTTTTCGATCATTAAAAAAATCTAAATTAGGTTCTATTGCTTTATGCTCGAATAAAAAAAACGTAAATAATTATAAGCTAAACAATTTAAGTATTTATAAAAATATTATCAAATATAACAAAAAATCTAATTTAATGAATGGGGGAACCTACTTATTTAATAAAAGAATTTTAAAATTAGTTCCAAACAGAGAGTGTTCACTAGAAAAAGATATTCTTCCTAAAATTATTAAAAAAAAATTAATAACTGGACGTGTATTTAATAATTTTTTTTTAGATATAGGTACACCAAAATACCTCAAAAGCTCATCAAACGAGTTAAAAAAAATCTACATGAAACCTGCAGTATTTCTAGATCGTGACGGTGTGATTAATTATGATAAGGGATATGTTTTTAAAAAGAAAGATTTTAAGTTCAGAAAAGGTGTAATTAAGGGATTAAAATATTTGATTAAAAAAAATTATCATTTATTTGTTGTGACTAATCAAGCAGGTATAGCAAAAGGTTTTTATAAAGAAAAAGATTTGGAAAATTTACATTTCTTTTTAAAACATTATTTACTTAAAAAGAAAATTTTATTTGATGATGTTCAATATTGTCCATTTCACCATAAAGGTAAGATAAATAAATACAAAAAAAGGTCTTCTTTAAGGAAGCCTAATAATCAAATGATAAAAAATATTTTTAAGAATTGGTTAATTGATAAAAGGAAAAGTTTCATGATTGGTGATAAAATTTCTGATAAAAAATGTGCACATAAAAGTGAATTAAAATTCTATTTTGCCAAGGATAATTTTTATGAACAAGTAAAAAAAATTATTAGGTAATTAATAATTATTTAAAATTTTCTTATCACTGTTTGAGAAAACTTTAATCAGCTCTTCAATTCCATCATCTAAGGAGATTTTTGCTTTAAATCCTTTTTTTTCAATTTTTTTATTACTGACAAAGTAGTCTCTTTTATCTGGGTCCTTTTTATTCTTAATTATTTTTATCATTAATTTTTTATTTTTCTTTTTTATTTTTTTTGCTAACATTATTTTACTTATATTTGCAGAAGATAATCCTAGATTATAAACATCATTTCGGAGTTTATTAAAGTTTTTAATTGTAAAAACTATTGCTTCTATTACGTCTCTTATGTGAATAAAATTTCTTCTAAAGTGAGGTTCAAACAAAACCAATTTTTTTTCTTTCAAAGATTTATAAACAAAGTTATTTACAAGTAGATCAGTTCTCATTCTATAGCTGTTTCCAAAAACGGTAGCTAGTCTGAAGCAAACAGAATTTTTAATTTTCTTTCTAATCAAATATTCGCCATCACATTTTGTTTTACCGTAAAGAGAAATAGGTTTTAAAGGGCTATTTTCATCGCAGAACTTATTTTTTTCTCCAATTCCATATCCTGAATTTGTAGTTAAAAAAATAACTTTATTTTTTTTAGTGACTTGTTTACACAAATTTTTTATTACACCTAAATTAGTAGTCACAGCTTCCTTTTTAAATTTTTCACATAATGGAGCACCCACTAAAGCTGCTAAAGGAATAATAAAGTCATTTTGATTTATAAGTTTTTTCATTAAACTTTTTTTTCTTACATCGTCGTTTATTAATTTAAATTTTTTATTAAAAAATAGATGATTTAATGAAGATTTATCGTATTTCAATAAATCAACAGTAGTAACTTCATGTCCAAGCTCAATTAATCTTGTGCATAGCATAGAACCTATATATCCAGCACCACCAGTTATTAATATTTTACTCATTTTAAATAAATCGAATTTTTATCCCTAGAACTAATTATCGGTTTTTTAATTCCCCATTTAATTTTAAATTTTGGATCATCCCACTTAAAAGATTTTTGATTTTTAATATCAGGATATTTTCCTTTATAGCTCCACTTATAATGAAAAATACAAATATTTGATATACATAAATGTGCATTTGCATAAGTTGGTGGAATTAAAATAGATTTTGGTTTTTTATAATCTAAAATAAATTTTTTTGATTGTAGATAATTTTTATCTTTTTTATTTACGTTCACAACAGCCAAAACTAATTTTCCATATACACATGTTACAAGTTTCCAAGATTTAGAATCACAATGAAACCCTCTCAATACATTTCTTTTAGAAATTGAAAACTTATCGTGATTAAATTTCAATTTTTTAAAAGTTTTTTCAGTCCATGTAGTCCAGTAATACCCTCGATGATCTTTAAATATCGAATTCTTTAAAATGAAGATTTTTTTTTTCATATTTAAAAATCTTTTGTTGCTTTTAAAATATCTTTCTTTGAAAGACCAAATTTGTTGAGTAAGTACTCACGTCCTCCATTTTCAAAAAAATATCTCTCAGGTAATGATTTAGAAATTATTTTTGGAAAGAAATTTTTATCTCTAAAACCTTCAAATACACATGATGATAAATTTCCTGAAGGTGTTTGTTCGTCAACAACTAGAAAGTTTTTTATTTTTTTTACAGATTTGACTAAATTGCTTGGAAAAGGTTTTGATCGAAAGAGATTTATAAATATATATTTATTTTTTTTTTGTTTAAGTGCTTGGATACAATCGTGAAAAATTTTACCATGAGAAATTACTGCAATTTTATTTTCTACAATTTTACCAAATATTTTAAAACCATTTCTATAGTCTGTGTTATTAACTTTTGGCTGGAGATCATATTGTTTATCCCGATCAAGTCTGACATAAGAAAATTTTGGTTTTGTTAACATGTCTTTTGCAATTAATTTTGTAGTCTGATTATCTGATGGAGTAAAAATCGATGAACCAACTATTGATCTAAAACAGGAAAAATCCTCATTTGCATAGTGAGTTGGTCCCGCATCTGCATAGCCTAAACCAATACCGACGGATATCATGCAGATAGGTAAGTTCATTAAACCGGGACCACATTTAACTTGCTCTATAGCTCTTAAGGACAAAAAAGGTGCCATTGCGTATACAAACACTTTATTTTTTTCCAAAGCTAGCCCGGTGGCGATGTCAAGCATCGCCTGCTCAGATATTCCGCAATGAATAAAATTCTTAGGAAATTTGGCTCTTAATTCATCAAGAGCAGCAGCTCCAAAATCCGCACTTAAAAAATAGATTTTTTTGTCATTTTCCATTTTTTTGGTAATTTCTTTTATAAAAATATCTCTTTGTAGTGTCATTTTAATTCATCTCTGGTGATTTTTATTTCATTTTTAGTCATAGGATTCCAATAATGCCAATTTTTTTTATTTTCCATAACAGATGAACCTTTCCCCTTGATGGTATTTGCAAGAATACAGGAAAAATTTTTTGACTCGTCAGTAACTTTTAAGATATTTACCAAGCTATCAATATTATGACCGTCTACCTCATGTGTTTCTATTCCTAAACCCGAAATTTTATCTTTTATAGGATCAAGATTTAAGCAGTCAGATGTTTTACCTAGAATGATAAGAGAATTAATATCTATTATAATTGTTAAATTATCTAAATTCTTATGTTTTGCAAAAAGTAGTGCTTCCCAAGTTGATCCCTCATATAATTCACCTTCACTTATGATCACATAAACTTTTTTATTTTGATTGTTATTCTTATAACTAACAGCCATCCCGGCCCCAGATCCAATACAGTGTCCTAAAGATCCCGAGGTTATGTCAACTCCTGGTATAGAAATATTTCCAAATATTCTAAGCGAAGATTTGCTCTCACCCCATTTATCCCAATCCTTTTTATTTATCACACCAAAATCTTTTAAGATCGGATAAATTGCTGAAGTCGCATGACCTTTACTAATTAAAATTTTATCTGAGAAATTTTTTTTATTTTTATCAAATCTTATGAAACCACCATAATAAAGGCTTACAACTATTTCCATCATTGAGAAAATAGAGCCCGGATGACCTTGTTTTGTTTTTAAAAACTTTTCAAATATTTCTCTTCTATATTTTTTAGCCAGATTTTCTAAATCATTTATTATCATTGATGATTTTCAATTATTTTTCTTTTGAGTTTAATTTTTGTCATATTTAATATATTATTTACAGCATCTAGTCCAAATTTTTTTTCTATTAAACTAAGAAATTTTCTGTTCGTATGATATTTAATAAATGCTTCATCTCGCATTTTTAAAATATCTTTTGCCTTTAATTTTTCTGTCGGTAAAGGAAGAGTTTCATAAGAATGAAAAGAGTAACCCTCGTAACTTGATGGCAAAGGTGTATTATTTTTTTTTGCGTTTTTATATAATAAGCTACCTGGTAAAGCCATAGCTGCATAGGTATTCCAGCCAGCAGTACAAAGCTCTACACTTAAATCAAAAGTTTTTTTTATAGTTCTTTCATCATCTCCAGGAAGACCAAAAATATAATTTGCCATTACATCAATATCTGCTTGATGAACTTTTTCTATTACCTCTTTTACGTCCACATCCTCAAATTTTCCCTTGGAAACTTCTAATCGCACTTTTTTATCTCCACTTTCTATGCCCAAACAGAGCCATTTAATTCCTGCTTTTCTCACAAGTTTTAAAATTTCAGGACGTTTTACAGTATCGATTCTACTGTAACTCCACATTCTTAAAGAGTCATCTATATTTAATTTTGCTAATTTTTCACATAAAGGTATGTAGTATTTTGGATTGAGTAAAAACATTTCATCCACAATTCTAATTGTTCGAACGCCCATACTAATTAATTTTTCAAATTCCTTAATAATAAATTCTGGTGACCAAAATCTCATATTGCTATATTCGGATGCAATACCAATTTCATCTGAGTTATCTCGATTAATTAAATTAATCATACAAAAATTACACTTAAACATACATCCAAGACTAGTTTGTAGACTTGCGTAAGGAGAGCGTTTGTTAAAGTCATATTCCGCATGCCACATTGGTGATCTGTATAAATCTAGCGGTTTATCCTTATATGGCAAAAGATCCCATGCATATCCTGGTAGATCATGATCCATTCTATCAGTTGGAACTACTTTTTCAGGCTGATTTATAATTATTTTATTTTCCTCATTTCTAAAAGCAATTCCCTTTATGTCTTTTAAATTTTTAGGTTTAAAGTTTTCAAGCTTTAAAATATTTCTCAAAGAATAAACTCCTTCGTTAGTAAATACGAAATCAATACTTTTTTCATTAATTAAAGTTTCTTTAGGAAGAGCTTGAACATGGGAGCCTACAAAACTAATCTTAAAATTTTCATTATTTTTTTTCAAATATTTTGAGACATGAACAGCTCCACTCATGTTTGCTGTACCTGCATTAACGTTTTGTCCGTAGACTACAAAGCAAATTAGTTTTGGATCTTGGTTTCGAATTTTTTTAAATATTTGTTCCTCGTTTAATTTTTCAGCATTGGCGTCTAAAATTTTAACTTTGTATCCGTATGCTCTCATTGATTGCGCCAGTAGCAATGCCCAAGTAGGAGGTTCGATTGCAGAGTATTCTTCTGATAATTTTTGATATGATCTTTTTGAGCTTGAAACTACTAAAAATAAACAATCTAATTTTTTACTCATATTTAAAATTTTATTTTATTCAAAATTTTACAAATTTTTTTAATTTTTTCTTTTTCAAGACTTGGATAGTTTCCAATATAATAACCAAAGTTATGAACTCTTTCTACGTTTTTAAAATTTGTAAAGCTTTTAAATTTTGAATATTTTCTCAAATATGGTTGTCGCAGTTGATTACCACCGCCAGCATTTCCCCTTCTAAATTCTATCTTATTCTTAGTTAAAACTCTCTCGAAATTATCTCTTTTTTTTAGAGAATTTGTTTTAAGTATTATCGGGAAAGCATAGTTACAGCTTCCTTTAAGATCGTAATTTTTAAAATATTTATTTTCATCAAGAAATCTTAAAAAATAATTAAAATTATTAATTCTTTTTTTATTATTTATATCTAATCTTCTTAATTGACTGATACCTATTACAGCGCCAATCTCATTATTTCTAAAATTTAGTGTAGGATATAAAAAGATGAATTGGGGGGATAAATAATTGTATTTCTTAATTTGTTTTTTTTCGAAACTAGGATTGTTTGTTTCTCTTAATAAACCATGTGATCTAAAAACTCTCGATAATTCATAAATTCTTTTATCATTTGTTGATATCATTCCTCCTTCTATAGTCGTCATGTGATGAGCAAAATAAAATGAAAAATTTGAAATTGAACCGAAATTTCCAAGTTTTTTTTCTTTAAATTTAGCTCCATGGCTTTCACACACATCCTCTATTAAAAAAATTTTTTTCTTTTTAATTATCTTTATTAATTCACTATTTAACCCATTAAATCCTTGGGCATGTGTTATGAAAATAGCTAAAGTTTTTTTATTTATTTTTTTTTTAACTTGTTCTATATCCATAGATAAATTATTTAAATTAATATCAACAAATACTGGTTTGAAATTGTTTAGAATCACAGAATTGATATCTGAAACCCAGGTTAAAGCAGGAACAATTATTTCATTTTTCTTTGGGTTCTTATTAATTTCTTTGAGAATTGATATTGAAATATAATTCGCTGATGAGCCTGAATTAACATATGTAGAATATTTTACTCCCAGCCATTTTGACCATTTTTTTTCAAATTCTAAAACTTTTTTTGATTGTGTTAATATAGGGTTTTTTTTATTAAAAAGTTTTTTTACTTCTATAAAATCTTCTTTAATAAAATTGTTATGCATTAAAGCATGCTTCATAATTTATCTTTTTAAAATTGTTTCTGTACCGTTGTTAGAAAATTTAAATGGAATTTCTATAATATTTTTCATTTTTTTTAAAAATTTCCTCTGATTATTTTTTTTAACATATAACAACATAAAACCTCCACCCCCCGCTCCTAAAAGCTTCCCGCCTGTAGCTCCATTTTTCAAGGATAAATCATAAAGCTCATTTATTTTGTTGTTTGTTATCCTATTACTAAGTTTTCTTTTGTAATACCATGATTCATTAAGTAATTCACCGAAGTCATCTAATTGATTAGATTGTAAAATTTTTTCTGCATCTTTTACAAATGAAATTATTTTTTCTAAATCATTTTTTCTATCCTTTTTAAGTCTGTGTACATAGGTATTTGCTACAAATTGTGCAGTTCTTCTGATACCTGTATAAATAAGTAATAAATTATCATTGAGTTTACTTAAATTTCTATTTTTAATTTTTTTAATTCTAAAACTATCTTTTTTAAAAATGATTTTATTAAAACCTCCAAATGAAGCAGCTACTTGATCTTGTGAACCTACTATTTCTTTCATAATTTTTTGTTCAAGAAATATACTTTTTTTCGCTAAAAAATTTTCATTAACTTTTTTATTTTCCAATTCATAAATAGCTTTTAATAAACCTACCACAAAACACGAGCTTGAACCCATGCCGCTTCTTGCCGGCAAGTCCCCGTCATAATGAATTTCTAAACCTTTTTTACAATTCAGATATTTAAGTATTGCTCTTACTGCATTATGTTTGATCTGGGATATCTTTTTTGTTTCTTCTATTTTTGACCATGCAATCCGATATTTGTGATTGAAAAAGTTTGGAAGGTATCTGCAAGAAATATATAAATGTTTGTCTATTGTTGTAGAAATAACTTTTCCCTCATTTTCATTATACCATGATGGATAATCACTCCCGCCTCCAAAAAAAGAAATTCTATATGGTGTTTTTGTTATAATCATTTTATTTGGTAGCGAGGGGCGGATTCGAACCGCCGACCCCAGGCTTATGAGTCCTGTGCTCTAACCAACTGAGCTACCTCGCCCTAAACGATTTTTATAATATATTTAATAAACTAAATCATTAGTTTAGTTGGTGCCTATATTAACGCAAATCTTGAGAAGTTTTTTAAAGTGTGAGTATTATGCCAAAAACTGTTACCGCTGACACGGCTGCTACGCTTAGAGCCAAATTCCTATTTCTTTCAATTTTTTTTTCTTCGTTAATTCTTGATAACAAATCAGTTAATTTAACTTTGCTTTGATGAGAAATGTTCTCATTACCTTGATTTTCGAATTTTGAGTGAGTACTCATAAAACTATTGAACCAGATCAAATGGACTTTTTAAATATAAGATTGGAGCAAAATGGGTCTAAAACATAATTAAACCCAAAATGAGTTTATTTATGTTTAAATAATTTTTTTTACTATGATTTTAAATGGTTTAAAATTCCTTTGCGCATTCTGTCGACAATCTCATCAATGTCTTTTTTCTCACAAATAAAAGGTGGTGCTATAATTAGAGCGTCCCCAGTCGGTTTAATATTTACTCCAGCATCATAGCATTTTTTATATACGTTAAAACCAGCTTTACCAGGTTTATCTCGCATCGAGATATCAATGCCTCCTAGTAATCCATAATTTCTAATACTAGTAATGCAACTTAGATCTTTTAACGAGTGTAGACCTTCTTGAAAATAGTTTGATAGTTTTTTAACTCTATTAAAAATATCCTCTTTCTCAAATATTTTTTGAACTGCTATTGCTGCAGACACAGCTACAGGAATTCCAGAATATGTATAACCATGAAACAACTCTACTGCTCCATCGGGTGAGGCGTCTATAACTGATTGATAAATTTTTTCTCTTACAGCGACAACCCCCATAGGAACTATTCCATTGGTTGTTGCTTTAGCCATAGTTATAATATCAGGTGTTACTCCAAATTCTTGAGATGCGAATGCTGATCCTGTTCTTCCCCAACCTGTAACAACTTCGTCAAAAATTAAAAGTATGCCATGTTTATCGCAAATTTTTCTTAATTTTTGTAAGTAATTTTTTGGGGGAATTAAGGTACCAGTTGATCCTGCTATAGGCTCTACAATACAAGCAGCTATATTTTCTCCACCTAATTTTTTAGCAATAACCTCTAAATCATCTGCTAGTTCAGATCCTGTATCGGGTTGGCCTTTAACAAACTTATGTTCATGTAAAAAAGTGTGTCTCATATGTTCAACACCTGGCATTAAAATATTTTTAAACTCTTTCGAATTATTTGGTATACCGCCGACAGTCAAGGCGCCGATGTTCATGCCATGATAACCTCGTTCTCTTCCAACAAACTTAAATCTATTAGTTTGACCGATTGATCTAAAATAAGCTACTGCGATTTTGATTGCTGTCTCCACTGCGGTAGATCCACAAATAGTATAAAAAATTCTATTCAAATCCTCTGGAGTTTTTTGAGCTATCATAGTAGCTAGCTCAAACGATCCACCATAACCTTGTTGAAAAGGCATTGTGTAATCTAAATTTTCTAACTGATTTTTAATTGCTTCGATTATTTCTTTGCGACCATGGCCAAGGGGGTTGCAATATAATCCAGAACTACCATCAATTAAAGTTTTCCCATCATGAGTATGAAGATGAATGCCTTCTGCTTTTACTATAATACGAGGATTTTTCTTAAAATCTTTATTAGATGAAAATGGCATCCAATGTTCATTTAAAGAATTAGGTATTTTTGATTGAAACGATGTACTCACTATTAAATTATAGCAAAGTAATTTTTTGAATGCTATCTAAATATTATGAAAAAATTAAAAAACTGGGACAACCAAACTTGGTTATCTTCGAAAAATTATATTAATCAGTTTAATAAATTTTTAAATAAAAGGGTAAGATTTAATAAAAATATGAAAATATTAGATATTGGTTGTGGTAGAGCAAATATAATAAGTGCCTTGCAAAAAAGGTATAAATTCAAGGAAAAACCGATAGGCTTAGATATTACGAAAAATAAAGGAGTAAAAAAGAATATTATTTTTAAAAAAAAAGATGGTTACAAGTATTTAAAAAGTAAAAATAATAAATATGACCTAATTTTATTAAAACAAACTATTCATTTTTTTTCTTCTTCAAAGCTGAAAGAATTAATAAATATTGCAAAAAAAAGACTGGAAGATAAAGGAAAAATATTAATTTTTTCTCTTAAAACTACGAATAATAAAATTCCTTGCTTTAAAAAAATGAGACAAAAACTTGATAGTAGCCTAAAGCGAGATGAAAAATTATTTAAAATAATTAAAAGAAAATTAAAAAAAACTAACGAGTCTTATTTCAATTATAAAGTAAATATCTCAAAACAAAAATATTTAAAAATGGTAAAATCAAGGTATATATCTTGCTTACTTGATTTAAAGAATAACGAAATTTCAAGAGGTATCAGTGAACTTAAATCCAAATATAAATATCAAATAAAATTCACTGATACCTTAAAATGTATTTCTTACAAAAGATAATTATTTACCTGGTTCTTTGTAAGAGGATGCCATTTTCTGAGCAGTTTTGGCTATCTCATTTAGATTTACATCTTCTAAAATTGTAAAATCTGAAACAGCTCCACTAGAAACAGCAACCATTGCAGCTGCAGCAGCTTGTTCAAAAGTTCCTTCAATTACTGCCATAAAATCATATTTTCCTCTTAGGCCTGAGTATTGAGTTACTTTAGCTCCCACAGAAGCAGCGAGTGCAGATGTAGCAGCTTTTCTGTCTGTAGAAGGATTGCTTACAAATCCTCCAAGACCTTTAGCTGTGTAACATCCAAGTGTATAAAATTTTGCCATTGTTACCCCTTTCCTATTTCTCGATTACAACTGTACCAGAATGAGGATCAGTTACTCCTAAATCTGATGACAGTTCTTCTAAAGTGTGCCGAAGTGAGTCCAAAAATTCAATCATTTTTGGTCTTGCTTTAGCAATGTCATCTTCAGAATTCCATTCACCAATCATAAAAAATTCGTTAGGTTTAGTTTCAACGTACTTTGCTGAAATCTGCCCATCGAACTTTGGCCGCTCATCAATTTTTTTTAAATATTCTTCTCTACTAGATGATTTTACTTTGCATCTAACAATATTCATAAACTTTGCCATGTATCTCCTTAAACATAAATTTTATCAGCTAAACCGTAACAAAGAATAGCACTGATAATAACAAGAACGAGTGGAGCATATATTCCATCGTTTCTAGTTTTTTTAGTTAAACCTGTTTTATCAATTTTTAATGTATAAAAATTTACAACTAATATCGAAACATTCATTATAAAAACTAAGTTAAAGAAGGCCCAAGTAGCTTCTACACCGCCTGATCTAATAAAAGCGATATAAATTGCCATTAGAACAGTAGCAATCATAAATGAACCTGCAAATCTTGTAATTAAAGTTGCAGTTTTATCTACCCCTCTACCCTTAAGAAATTTTTTAGTATCAAAGACTAATTGGTAAGCGTAGCTACCAACTATAATAAAATGTGCTAAGTAAATTATTAAATAAAATACGTTTCCAAATTTGTCTATCATAAATATCCTATGCGTTATAGTCCATGACTTGATCTGTGCACTCAACAAACTTATGAGGAGTAAAAAAATCATTCATTTGACCTAGTTGATTGATAATTGCTTGTTCATCTTTTCCTTTCCACCAACAATACATTTCCATTGTATCTCCTGGCGTGTTCCAAGTCATTTGACAAGCTGCATTGTCACTTTTCATGCTCTTAACAATGTCCTCCATCTTCATAGAAGCCACTGTATCAGTAAATTTTTTTTTCATTTCGGCAGACTTAAAAGTATGCGTAACCATATAGTTTTTCATTTATACTCCTTTAATTATTATCCCATTAGCAACTGAGTTTGCTAATCGAATTGGTTTTACTGGTTTATATTCTTCAGAATCGTACCACTCTAAAGCTTTTTCATAAGTTGGAAATTTAATTACTACCGTTCTAGGATATTTCCACTCACCATCTATAACTTTATACTCCCCAGCACGTACAAGGTATTCTCCTCCGAATTTTTGAACTGTAGGCACAACTTTACCAACATATTCTTTATAGGCCTCATGATTTTTAACATCTATATTAGCTATAACGTATCCGCTCATATTAACCCGCGTAAATAGTTCTGGATAGTTTCTCAATTTTTTCTTCTGAGCCTTTAATTTGTTTATATATAAATTTATTACACTCGGTATTCTTAGATTTATTAAAAGGCTTGCCATAAACTTTATCAACGTAAACATTCATGCCTTTATTCATTTCATCTTCTTTTACGCCTTCAGACGCAAGATACTCCCTAATTACTTTTACCGAAGCTAAAGCTAATTCCATATTTTTAACTTCAATAGTTTCTGCAGGCAAAACTGCTGTAGCGCTGTAGTGTCCTAAACACTCTATTGTTTTGTCTTTTTGAGCTTTTGTTATATGTCCTGCAGCTATCGCAGTACCCATAAATAATAAAGTTGAAGCAAATATAATTTTAAATTTCATAATAAATTTTAATAAATTTGATCTAAGATTAACTATGTTAAAATATTATTACAGGTATGCAAATTGTCTACAACTTCAGGATGATTTATTTCCAATTAGGCTTTGTTTTATTAAGAAAACTTTTTATTCCAATTTTTTTATTATCGCTATCAAGCAATTTATAAAATTCATGTCTCTCTTTTTTAAGTGATTTTTTTAAATTTTCTTCCGAGTCAACTAAATTTTTAATAATTTTTAGTGACTTTTTTGGCTTCGAGGAAATTTTATTTAAAAAATTTAGAGTAAATTCTTTAAAATTTTCTTTAGGAATAATTTGCGAGACAATTCCATATTTCATAGCAGTCTCTGCATCAATAATTTCTCCTGACATTGCTAAATATTTAATATTCTGATTTGAGGTAAATTTTTTTGTTTTTTGTGTACCGCCAATTCCAGGAATTAATCCTAAATTGATTTCAGGTAATCCAAATTTTGCTTCAGAACTCGAAATAATTATGTCACTAGAGAGGGCCAGCTCAAAACCTCCACCTAATGCATAACCCTCCACAAATGATATAATTGGAATATTAATTTTTTTTAAATCATCAACTTTAGAAAAAAGTTTTTGTTTTTTAGCTTTTTTGGAGTCCAGTTTTTCAAGTTCTTTAATATCTGCACCAGGTGAAAAAAACTTCGAACCCCCAACTAAACCAATACATCTAATTTCTTTTAATTTATTCAAATCCTTAGCTGCTTCTCCAATTTCAGTAAGGGTTTTTTGATCTAAACTATTATTTTTATTGTTAGCAATTTCAATAATTGCGTAATTTTCTCGCTTTTCTACTTTAATATTTTTATAGTTCATCAATTAATAGAATATAAAGTTCATTATGACAGAGCAACTAATTATATTTATTGAGATTATCTTAATTGATTTAGTTTTAGCTGGGGATAATGCAATAATTATAGGAATGGTGGCATCAAGGTTTCCAGAAAGTCAGAGGAAAAAAATAATTTTTTGGGGTATTGGTGGTGCAATCGTTTTAAGAATATTGCTTACTCTTGTAACCGCATATTTACTTCAGATAACTGGTTTAAGGTTAATTGGTGGAATTTTACTTTTGTATGTATGTTTTAAACTTTATACTGATGTTATTAAACCAGCTCAAACAAAAAATGTTTTCAATTTGGATAGCCCCAATTTTTTTAAAGCTATATGGACAATTTTAATTGCAGATTTTACTATGAGTCTAGATAATGTTTTAGGTGTTGCTGGGGCTGCTGGACATCATTATCACTTACTAATTTTCGGTTTAATTTTATCAATTATTATAATGGCGCTGGCAGCAAATGCTATTTCAAATTTAATAAAAAAATATAAATGGATTGCGTGGTTAGGTTTATTTGTTATTTTAATAGTTGCAGCGGAACTTATCTACTTAGATTTAAAAGCATTATTTTTTTGATGAATAAAAAAGTTTTTATTATTAATTTATTATCAGTGATAATTATAATATTAATTTTAGAAACTCTTGTAAATTTATTTAATTTATCAGGTCTTAAAGGCATAGACTCTGGATTACTAAAAAAAGATATAGATGAAATTCACCAATTTTCCCCTAATTCATCTGGTAAAATATTCGGAAAAAAAATATTTATTGATAAATATGGACTTCGGGTACCATCAAATAAATTTAAGTATAATTTAAATAATGACTCCATTTATTTTATAGGTGATAGCACTGCTTTTGGTAATGGGATAGAAGAGGATAAAACTTTCGTAGGATTGTTGAGAAAAAATTTTCCTGATTTGAATTTTTATAATAACTCAGTACCTGGTTATAATATCATTCATCACCAAAAAAATTTAAAAAAGATCGATAAATTTGATAACATTAAAAAAGTTTTTTATATAATGACTTTAAATGATATTTATGCTGGGCCAAGCATACAAACAATAAAAAATGTTAAAAACACTGAGGTTAGAAGAGAAGCAATGGGTATTGAAAATATTAATCTAATAAAAAAAATTAATGCTTTTTTGAGAAGCAAATCCTATCTTTATATGTACGCAAAAGGAAAAATTTATGACCCCTCTAAAAGATATTTTTTAAGTATACTAAGCTATTATGAGACAGGGGACTTAAAACAAATAAACAGTTTTGCTGATATATTAAATAAAAAAATGTCAGATAAAAATATTGATTTAACTATTGTTCTTTTGCCATACGAGTATCAAACAAGGACTTGTGAGGACAAAAATTTGTTACCTCAGTACAAAATTTTAAAAATATTTCAAAATCTAAAAATTAATCTTATAGATTATACAAAAAAGTTTTGTGAAAGTGAGTATCCAAAAAATCTTTTTTACAAATTCGACCCTATGCATTTGTCTGAAAAAGGTCATTATTTGGTTTTTGAATTGATAAAAAATGAGATTTAATTTTAAAATTATATTTATTTCAATTTTATTTATAAGTTATCAATTAAAAACTGATTGTGCTGAATTTAAAGGTAAGTTTTTACAAGGGTCTTTTATACTTGGAAAAACTATACCCAATTCCAAAGTCACTATAGATGACAAACTTGTAAGAGTTTCAAAAGAGGGTTTTTTTGCTTTTGGATTAAGCAGAGATAGAAAAAACAATGTCATAATTAAAATTAGCAATAAAACAGGAACAAAATTGATTGAAAAAAAAGTGTTAAAAAGAAAATACAAGGTTCAGAGAATAGATGGATTACCTTCAAAAAAAGTAACTCCACCTCCTGAAGTTTACGAGAGGATTAAAAAAGATAATAAGTTAATTGGTGAAGCCAGAGCAATTAATACATCTTATGATTATTTTAAAGATAAATTTATATATCCATTAGATAAATATATAGTTACAGGTGTTTATGGTAGTCAAAGGATTTTGAATGGAAAACCAAGAAGTCCTCACTATGGAATAGATTTTCATGCTCCTGAGGGAACTCCTGTTAAAGCTATGATGAATGGTGAAGTAACTATGGTACATAAAGATATGTACTTTACGGGAGGTACTGTTATCTTTGATCATGGACACGGTATCAGTACACTTTTTATGCACATGAAAGATATAAATGTTAAAGTTGGTCAAAAAGTTAAACAAGGTCAAATTGTTGGAACTCTCGGTCAAAGTGGTAGGGCAACTGGGCCACACCTAGATATAAGATTAAATTGGTTCGAGGTAAAACTTGATCCCGTCACAATTTTAAACTTAAATTAATCTAATTCGAATTTATTTTTATAATCCTTTAGCAATGATTTATCTTGATCATCTTTTATCAATAAATAATTTTCTATTGCTAGTATGTCTAAGTTTGTACCCATAAAACAATTGAAAGCATCCTCAACACTACAAACAATTGGTTCTCCTCTAACATTAAATGAAGTATTTACTAAAACTGGACAATCAGTAATTTTTTTAAATTCATTTATTAAGTTATAGTATTTTAAATTAGTTTCTTTATGTACTGTTTGAATTCTAGCTGAATAATCAACATGTGTAATAGCAGGAATACTAGACCTTTTAATGTTCAGTTTGTCTATTCCAAAAAGTTTTTTATCCTTTTCAGACATGGTTATTTGTTTTTCTCTTTTTACATCTGAAACTAAAAGCATGTAAGGGCTGTCATAGTTAAGTTCAAACCAATTGCTAACTTCTTCTCTTAAAACTGAAGGTGCAAATGGTCTAAAGCTCTCTCTGAATTTTATTTTTAAGTTTAATTCTTTTTGCATTTTATCAGATCTTGGATCGGCTAAAATTGATCGTCCTCCTAACGCTCTAGGTCCAAACTCCATTCTACCTTGAAACCAACCAACTGTTTTACCGTTGGATAACTCTTTAGCAACGATTGATGAAATTTCGCTTGAACTTTTTTTGGTATATCTAGCTTTTAATTTTTTTAGTTGATCTTCAATATTTTTTTCTGAAAGCTTAGGGCCTAAGTAAGCTCCTTTCATTTGATCTTGAAAATTTTCTCTAGGTTTTTTTAATTCATGGTGCCAGTATGCTAGAGCTGCACCTAAAGATCCACCTGCATCTCCTGCTGCAGGTTGTATCCATATATCATCAAAAATTTTTTTTCTTAATATCTTTCCGTTAGCTACACAATTTAATGCAACACCTCCAGCCAAACATAGATTTTTAATTTTATATTCACTAGCAATATTTTTTGTAATTCTAATAACAATCTCTTCTATTACTGATTGTATAGATGCTGCAACATCCATATGGAAATCTTCCAATAAATCATTTTTTGGATTTCTCACAGGGTGGCCAAAGAGATCAGAAAATTTTTTATTGGTCATTGTTAAACCTGTGGCATAATTAAAAAATTTCATATTTAATTTAAATGATCCATCTTCTTTGAGATCCATAAGATTTTGAATAATTAAATCTTTATATTTTGGCTTTCCATATGGTGCTAATCCCATAACTTTGTATTCACCGCTATTCACTTTAAAACCAGTATAGTAAGTAAATGCAGAATAAAGTAATCCTAACGAGTGTGGAAAATGAATTTCTTTTATCATTTCCAGTTTATTTTTTTTTCCAATAGCAACAGTTGTTGTTGCCCACTCACCAACTCCATCTAATGTTAAAACAACTGCGTTTTCAAATGGTGAAGGATAAAATGCACTTGCGGCGTGGCTATAGTGGTGTTCTGAAAATTTAATTTTTTTTATGTCCTTAAAGTTTTCATCATGTTGTTTTAATTTGTCAAATAAAAATTTTTTTTGAAAGAGTTTTTCTCTCAACCAAAGAGGCATTGAAAGACTAAAAGATTTGAAACCTTTAGGTGCAAAAGCCATATACGTTTCTAACAAACGTTCAAATTTTAAAAATGGTTTCTCAAAAAAAACTATGTGATCAACTTCATTTAGCTTTAATTTACCTTCAATTAAAACATAATTAACTGCATTAACAGGATAACCTGGATCATGTTTTTTTCTTGAAAATCTTTCTTCTTGCGCTGCAGCAATAATTTCTCCATCAACAACCAATGCCGCTGCACTGTCATGATAAAAAGCTGATATTCCTAAAATAGAAGTCACTTAAAAAATTGTATATATAAATGGAGCTACTGCTGACCCTTGGCTCAAAACGATTAAAACACCAAATAATGCAAGAACAATTATGATTGGTAATAACCAATATTTTTTTCTCACATTTAAAAATTCCCAGAACTCTTTTAAAAAATCAATCATTAAAACTGCTTATCCATTGTTCCTAAATGTTTTTTTCTCTTGATCCAGTAACTTTTTATATTATTGTTAAATTTCATTTTTATCAAATCTTTACCTAATAATCTTACTAATAAACTTATTGGGGTAAGTATTAAAAAATAAACGGCTGCCATAACAATTGGCGCTATTATTTTTCCTAATATTTCTCCAAATTTAATCCAAAGATTATTAAATGGTGATAACAATTTAGAATTTAATAAACCTAAAATTAGAAAAATCACAGAAATTATAATTAGATAAATATTCGGACTTATTTCTTTTGTAAGTGGCCATAAACCAAAACCTAAAAACACTAAAAAAAACAATATTCCAAAACTTCTATTAGACGATTTTTTGTGCATAAATTTTCATTATAATTAGTATTCAATTCTTCATATCATTTAAATTAGTTTTATGTAAAGTAGAATTAAATTAAGGTAAAGCATTATGGAACTGTTAGAGTTAATAGATTTAGAACTAAAAGATTTTATATTTTTTTGTAGTGTCATACTATTAGCCTCTTTTGTTAGAGGTTTCAGTGGGTTTGGTTTTTCTGCATCTAGTGTTTCTTTATTGTCTTTTATTTTGCCTCCAAAAGAAATAGTCCCTATCATTCTTTTATTAGAAATTATTGCTAGTTTTTTCATGATACCAAGTATTTGGAAAAAAATTAATTGGAAGTTTGTATTATACTTACTTTTAGGTGTTCTACTAGGAACACCATTAGGAATACATTTGTTATCAATACTTGACCCAAAAATTACTCATTTAATTATATCTTTAACAGTTCTTATTTTCGCTTTTTTATTATTAAAAGGTTATAAAAATAAGAGTCTTAATCACAATTTATCTAAATTTTTTGTTGGTGGTGTAGCTGGTACGGTTAATGGGTTTGGGACACTAGCTGGTTTACCTATTGCTCTTTATTTTTTGATCATAGCTGCTGAACCTGCTGTTATAAGAGCATCTTTGGCTGCTTTATTTTTCTTTACAGATTTTTATGCATTATTGTTGGCATACTTTGAAAATATTCTGAATTACAAATTGATATTAAGAACTTTACCTTTGATTTTTATTGTTCCAATTGGAGTGTTTTTAGGAACAAAATTATTTACTGGAAGTTCAAAAGAAAATTATAAAAAATACGTTCTTTACTTTTTAATTGTAGTTTCAATTTTTGGATTAATAAGAACTTTAATCTAATTTTTTTTAATTAAAAAAATATACTTATACTTGCTTAATAATTGTCTGCCCCCAGCACCCGTGACACCTAAAACGATAGCTATAAGTATTGCCATTGACCCGTACAAAAGTGGATTATTTTCTGATAATTTTGAGATAAATTTTGAAAAAAAATTGAGATTTTCGAAATTCACAATTTCGACGTTTTTTAATTGCCTTACACCTTCATAAAAAAACGTATCATAGGCAATCGCTACTGCGACAGCGCATAGCAACATTGCAAATAGTGTTTTTAAATGTGAACTATCTAAATATTGCCCAATTTTCTGACCTACTTGCACTCCAATTATCGATCCTATTACTAAGATTATAACTAAAATCAAATCAATAGAGCCATAATTAAATGCATGTAATATTGTAACTAATGCGCTTATAAAAACTGTTACAAATAAAGATGTTCCGGGTATAAATCTTATTGGCATACCGATTAAATAAATCATTGCAGGCACCATTAAGAAAGCGCCTCCCACTCCAATTAATGCTGCTACAAATCCCACTATAACACCAAGCAAGATTGGCGTAAAAGCACTCTCGTAAAGTCTTGACTTTGGAAACCTAAGTTTAAACGGTAAGCCATGTATCCAATAGTGAGTATGTAATTTTTGTTTTAAAACTAATTTTTTTCTAGCTCTATCAATTTCTTTTGCTCCTTCAATGAGCATCAACGTACCGATAATTGCAAGAAGATACATGTACGATAATGAAATAATTAGACTCAACTTCCCAGTTTCTTTGAAAAAAGTAAATGTAATAATTCCTAAAATAGTTCCTAGAACACCACCAATAATTATCATCATACCCATTTTATAGTCCAAAGTATTTTTAAACCAGTGCGTCATTGATCCAGATACTGATGTTGCTAATATATTATTTATTTCATTTGGAACTGCATAAACTGGTGGTATACCCAAAAATATTAAAAATGGTGTCATCAAAAAGCCTCCGCCAACACCAAATAAACCTGAAAGAACTCCGACTGCAAAACTTATAAATAAAATTGTAATTATATCAATGTGAACTTGAACTATAGGAAGATAAATTTCCATCTATAAGTTCTTAAATGAAATCAATTATTAAATCAAATTAATTCGAATTTCTTAAACAATTTATTCCAACGCAATATTTAGAGAACCTAGATTCTTTCAGATTAATTATTTTTTCAACATGATTTTTATCAATTTCTTTCCTTTGGATTTTAACCTCTAAAATTATTTTGTTTATTTTTTTTGGATTTCTAAATTCTTTTGATGGATTAAAAAATTCAATATTTTCATCCATTGTAATTCTACCAAGATTATTCATCTCGTAATAGCTTCTTAAATATTTTACTCTAATTTTTTTTTCAACAATATTATTTATTCCCATACTTTTTAAAGTTTTGTGAAGCTCAAAGCTATTAAATTGAAAATTTTTTAAAACAATTTTTTCTCTGTGGTAATTTTTTGTTTTTTTGATCTCTAAATTACTTAATTTTTCGTTATTGTAACCTCTCAGTCTTATCTTAAATCTGGGCGTTACTCCCTCTTCACTTAAACTAAAAAATTGTAAATCTTTTGTATCAAAATAAATACTTTCAACTATTCTATCGGGAAAAATTTTATTTAAATGATTTTTATTTATAAAATTAATTTTTTCTTTTGTGTTAATTATAAACTTTATTTCGTGTCTTTTTTGATTATCTTGGGGAATATTCATTAAAATTAGTTTTGTTTTAAAATATTGATTTCTGATAATCTATCAAGTTGTTTGAGAGTATTATATTGATTGCATTTAAGACTTTTGATATTCAGTTTAGATCCTTTAAATTCTTTTTTTTTATTATATGCGGCTAGACAAATATTCATATTTTTCATAGCCACATTTTTCACATTTGTTATTGCGTCATCCTTAGATGCTATGCCAATATTACTATACATTATGACACCGTTATCCATATTTAACTTTGATCTTTCGCCAACTGATAAACCTTTATCTCCACAGTTTTTTAAGTTTGCATAAATTATTTCATATTCGCCAAAAGAAAAATCTATACAATCATTTTTGGCGTTATTTACTTTTAAATCGTTTATTTTAATTTTAGAAAAATCTAGATCTAAAGCATCAAAAAAAGAATTATCTATCTGAATTTTATTAATAATTCCTGAAGAGTTTTTTATATTTATCGAGTCTTCACAGATCATATCTGAGCTTTTAAGGATTACGTTTTTAAACTTTGTATCAAAGAAATTTACACAACCAGTTAATAAATTTTTGTCATATCTGATTTCACTAATTTTATCGTTTTGAAAATTAAACTCTCTATTAAATTCAAAATTTACATTTTCAAAGTTACCTTGAACAAAAAGCTTAGCCTCATTATTTAAAAAATTAAATTTTAAGTTTTTGTTTTTTATATCTTGCTTGATAAAATAATAAGTTCCTTTTTTATCAATTTTAAATTCATCATTTTCATTATCCAACCAAATAATTGGCATTTCATTATTGAATGCACCTAGGTTTATTGGAAATGATTTAAAATTATCAGTAAGTTTAAATCTTCCACTTTCTGAAATAAGTTTACTATAGCTTAAACTATCAATCTGACTGCATATAAGAATTTCATTATCATTAATACTAAGTTGGCAGCTATAAAAGTTATCATTGAAGATAAAAGAGTAAATTATTACCTTTTCATTATTTTTTAAAATTTCTTTTTTATTAGTTTTATTTTTCTCTAAGTAATTTATAATTTTCTTCTTAATATTTTCATACTTTACATCTTTTTTGTTATCTAATATTTGATTGGGAAATGAATTTCTTAATTGATTTATTTTATTCTTACTTAAGTGGAGTACATCAGCTAAAACACACTCTTGCATTCTGGTTAGATTCTTGTTTGTTAAATTTTTAAAATCTTTTTTAAAACTTGATAAAATTTCAATATTTGCTTTTTTTTTACAATCTGTTTTTCCCGGTAAAAATTGAACATTTCCATCATAATAAAGTGGTACAAATATTTTCTTATAAGGTATGTAAATGTACTTTCGATTTATAGTAGCTAAACCATGGTAAGCATATTTTTTATGAATTGTGGTAAAAAAATCCTCATTTATTACTTTTTCATTAAAATCTTTGTTGGCTCTCAAAGCTATAGCTTCTGAGGCAATAAAATTTGAAATATCGTTTTTAAGAAAATTATTATTATCTATTACAAATGAAGATGTGAAAAAGTTATCGTAAATTTCTTTTTCTTCTTTGTTGAGGTAAAAACTAAAATCATTAGATTTTAAAATTACTGTTTCTGTTAGATTATTTCTTTCTAAAAACTCTTTCGTTGCATCTTCCTGAAAAATTGCTTTATAAATATTCCCGTTTAAATTTACCTCTACCATTCTTGTGTAAAGTGAGGGAAACCCTAAATAGTCAAGCATTAATGTCCAAAAAACCTCGTTCTCACCTTTTCTTGTTTCAGGCAAAAAAAGATTAAATCTTGTTACTCCGTTAAAACTGTCATCTAATATTTTTACTTTTAAGCTTGTTAATGGAGGTCTAAGATGGTCTTTCCAATCTCCTAAAATTCTTATCTCTGAGTTAATCAATTTTTTATCTGTTAAAATTTTTGCTTTAACCCATTTCTTATATTTTTTTTTAATATTTTTTTCGCCATAAATTTCACCATCTGTGTAGGCTCTCATAGACCTTCTTAAATATTTATTATATTCAGAATTTGATAACTCAAATTGAATTGAAGATGGAATAGTTAAATTTTTTGAAAAAGCTGAATTAGAATATAAAAAAATTACTATAAAAAATTGTGTGATTAAAAAACATTTAATTATTCTCATCAAGATCAACATTATAACTATTTATCTTGGATGACCATTCATTTAAAAATTTATCTTTATCTACTGACTTATTAAAAATCATAAAACCAGATATATCATATTTGTCACCCTCGTTTTTAACTGAGTAATTTCTAATGTTTTTATCACTGGTAATTTTCTTAAAATCATTTTCCTTCATCATAGCATGAAAGTTTAGTGATAATTTCCCATCACTACCTGATGAATTATCTTTTATTAATGAAAAGCGTCTGATGAAGTAGGGTAATACTGACAAAAGTGTTATTAAAACTACTGTTATGCTCAGATCGACTTTGGCACTTATTCCAATAGTAAGTAAGCTGAAATAATGAACTAGTTCATAAGGAGTTCTTATAGGAGTTCTAAATCTTACAATAGACAATGCGCCAATCATACCTATACTAAGAGCAATGTTAGATCCAATTACTGTAGTTATAACTAAACCAATTACAGGTAATGTCACTCCAACATAAATGTTAAAATTATTTCTGAGCCATTTATAACTAAATTTTGAATGAATATAAGTTACAACCAATCCACCAAATGCACAAAAAATAATTTTTATTAAAAGTAAAAATAGTACTATATTCTGTGCTGAGAGTTTTTTGTAGGCTAAAGATATAACTTCAAGCAAATCTTGCATTTTGATTTTATCTGCGAGCTAGTTCAACTAAGCTGCCAATTGAAGTTTATGCTTTGATGTCATCCCGCTTAAAAAATTCCATAGATATCTTGCTGTAAGCAATGAGGATACCTCTGCTTTCTCCTGTTCCTCTTTGGATAAACTATCTAACAATTTCTCACACTCGGCTCTATGTACCACATCTGCAGATTTGTGAGCCACGAAAAACTCAAGCCCCTCTTTTGAACTCACACCGTAAAATTTTTTAAGACCTTGTATTTTAGTTTCTGCTATTTCAGGAATTTGTCTTTCGTAAGTGTACAGTGATGCGAGACCTTCAGCATAAGATTTTCTTGCTTGAGAAAAAAAGTTATCAATCATGTCCTTTGTAAACCAATCTAGTTTAACATGTTCAATTTCTTTTTCGTCCGCGCCTAATGATTTAGCAAAATTTTTCCAGAGCTTTGGGTGATCTCCATCTTTATTTTCTTCGTCTTGTAAATTTTCTAAAAGGATTCTTCTTTTTTCGAGGTCTTCACAAATGGAATGTGTTGCACTTATGTATCTAGGGAATGCTTTTACGTGTTGGTAATATTGCTCAGCATAATCTCTAATAATTTCCCTGTTCAATTTGCCCTCGTTCCAATAAACTTGGTAAAATGGATGCTTGAGAAGGTGATATTTATCTAATTTTTTTCCTAATTTTTTTGAAAACATTATGACTCCTTTTTTAACCTAAATTATAAAAAAACTTATTAGGTTTAAACAAAATAATTATCCACATCTTTCAGTTGAATTAAAGCAAATGTTCACGTTTTGATTCACTTTTGATTCCATTGTAGACTCTAAATACAACCTTAAATTGTTGTTCTAACTCTTTGAATTGGCTTCTCGTCTATTGGTATGTGTAAAGCTGTGGCTACAAAGGACAATATGATGGCCATATACCAAGCGTAATCAAAACTACCAAAATTATCGTAAAAATATCCCCCTAAGTAAGCACCCAAAAAGGAGCCTAGTTGGTGATTTAAAAATACTATGCCAAATAATAAACTTAAATTTTTTGTACCGAAAATTTGCGCGACTATACCGTTTGTGGCTGGAACAGTAGCTAGCCATAATAGTCCAAAAGAAGTTCCAAATAAAATTGCAGATAAATTTGATGCAGGTAGAAAGATGAATAGTATTAATGTTATTCCTCTTAAAAAATACAGACCGCTTAAAAGAGTTTTTTTACTGTATTTGTCACTTAAATAACCCATGATAAGAGTTCCAATAATATTAAAAAAACCTATTAAAGCTAAAATAGCCATACCTGTCCAATCTGCTAATCCTTTATCTTGCACATACCTTGGTACATGAGTGGCAATTAAAGTTATCTGAAAACCACATACAAAAAAACCTATAATCAATAATCTAAAGCCTTTATGCGCAAATGATTCTTTAAGTACCTCTTTTAAACTCCTATTATCTATATTTGAATTTTCAGTGTTTATACTATTTTGAGGTAGTTTTACAAATAGTCCAGGCACACACATTAAAAAAAGTATTATTGAAAAGAAGATAAAAGACATTTGCCATGTAGAAATATTTTTAAAAACACTAGCTAGTATAGGAAAAATAAACATACCTAACCCACCACAAGCAGTAACTATTCCTGCGGCTTTGCTTCTATTTTCGTTTGGGAAATGTTTAGAAATCATCGGAGTAAGAATAGTTCCAGCTGCTCCAGCCAAACCTATACCAACAAATAAACCAAGGTTTATTTGTAACCAAATCCCTGAAATATAATTATTACCAATTAACAACATTGAAATTGAATAAAAAACTAAAGCAGGGACTATCACAACATATCCACCTAGCCTGTCAGAAATTCTACCAAAAATAGGAGTAAAAATTCCCCAAAAAATTGCGTGAATAGCTATTGCTAATCCAAATTCCGTATTTGATGTACCTCCAGATGACTCGAATTCACTAGAGTACAAACCAAAAGTTTGTCTTACCCCCATCGTAGTGCATACAACAAAACATGCAGCTACTAAGGCGAGTAAGGCTCTTTTATTAGGAAAAAAATTTTTCATTATTTTATTTTCTTTAGCCCCTGTTTTAAATCTTGAATCAAATCTTTTGGATCTTCTAAACCTATATGAAGCCTAACAATATGCTCATCATTTTTAAATCGGTAATATTGACGTCCTCTTAAATATTCGTCTTTTTTCGTATTTTTAATTTCTTGCAAAATAGCTAAACTTTCAAATCCACCCCAACTATAACCGATACCAAAAAATTCAAGAGAATTAACAAAATTAATCACCGAGGACTTTTTTTTGCTTTTTACAACAATTGAAAGTAAACCAGTAGCACCGCTGTAGTATTTCTTCCAAAGTTTATAATTTTTACTAGATGGAATATAGGGATAAAGAATTTCTGAAATTTTTTTTTGTTTTTTCAAAAAATTTATAATAATTTTAGTATTCTCACTATGTTGTTTTAATCTTGTATCTAAAGTTCTCAAACCTCGAATTATCAAATATGCTTCATCAGCAGACATTCGATATCCCGATAACTTATAGAAAAACATTATTTTTTTATATACTTTTCTATTCACTGCTAAAGATCCCCCCATCGCATCTGAGTGGCCAGAGAAATACTTTGTCGCTGAGCAAAATGACATATCAAATCCTAATTTTAGAGGTTTAAGGTATAGTGGCGTTCCCCATGTATTATCTAAAAGAGTAAGAATTTTTTTTCTTTTAGCCAGCTGAGTAATTTTAGATAAATCTTGAAATTCGAATGTATTGCTCCCAGGATTTTCAACTAGAATCATTTTTGTTTTTTTTGAAATTTTTCTCTTAAGATCTTCAAAAGAATCTGGATTATAGAATTTTGCGCTGATATTAAATTCTTTCATCAATTCTTGAGAAATTTCCTTTGTCGGTCCATAAACATTATCTGAAACTAATATTTCGTCTCCTGGTCTACATAAAGACATTAAAGCTAAAGCTATACCGCCAAAACCTGTTCCGGTTAAGAAAACATGGTAAGCTTGCTCTAGCTCTTTTAATATATTTTCAAGTTCAATGGTAGTTGAGCTACCATATCGTCCATAAGTATAATATGAGACCTTTTTATGTTTTTTAACTCTTAATTCATGTTTGTACATTTCTTGCATTGAGTTAAAAAGAATAGTTGATGCTCGAGTTACTGATGGGTTTGCAGATCTATTAATATTATCTTTAGTGGGATGTTTTAAAAACGTGCTTATAGACTTTTTCATAAAATAAGTATAATTGAACCTTATATAAAACTTAAGTAATTGAAATAGAAAAAAGGAGGCAAAAATATGGGATATCCAAAAAAACATCGTGGTAGAAGAAAAATTGGCTCAAAAAAAAGAAGAGCTAGAAAAAGAAACAAAAAAAAATAATCATAAAATAATTATTTATGCAAGAGATAGCTCAAATAAGAAAATTGAGTTTATGGATTTTTTTTATCCCATTAGGTGCAATAAATTTGTGCTTATTCATTTCACAAAATCCTGAATTTTTAGATAACACTTTTTTCTCAGTTGATATGATTGGTAGATCTGGCTTTTCTATACCCTACATAGATGGAAGTTTATCGATCAGCAGGGCATCAAGAACTTTTCCCCAATACTTGATATTCAAACCCAGCATGATACTTACCGCATTCTTTCTCTATTATTATTGGAAAAATAATAATAATCTTGTCAATAACTATTACTCAACTAAAATAAATTATAAGTTTAAAACTTTTGGAATTTTATCCGCAATTTTTCTAGCAATACACTCTATTTTTTTAGGTATAAAATTTGACATACAAATTTACAAATTATTTAGGAGGGTAATCTTATTATTATTCATAATTTTTGAAATTATAGCACAAGGATATTTGGTTTATCATTTTTATAAATTAAGAGAAAAGTTAGAAAAATATATTAATAAAAAAGTTTTAATTATGAAATTAGTTTTAGTCGCTATATTAGCCTTGGTAGCTCTATTAAGTTTACCAATTTTAGTAACTAAGGGAAATACGCATTTCAAACATGCGCTCGAATGGAATTATTTTGTAGGAGTAATTTTATTTTATTTATTTTCTAGATTGTTTTGGAAAAGAACCACTTAAATTTCCGGGCTTTCGCCCAGAAATTTAGTAGTTTTGGCTCGTCGTTTTAGGCGCTACCGCCAAGCCGTCCCGATGAACTATTCTAGCGCTACTAGGTTCACCTTTCTGCCCTTTGAGCTTGAACCTCTCGGTTTTTCCCCAAATGGCCAGTTAAGAGTTGCCTCTTAATTAAAAACATTAAAACATATTGATGAATTTTTTGTAATCACTTAATGCGTGCTTAGTTTTTACTTGTGAACTAAGTGGATAAATAATTATTATAAGTCCTGTCTATCCAACCACCGCCCATAAGCTTATCCCCAAATTCATCTTTGGAATAAAAAACACATGCTTGACCTGGAGATATTCCGGTTTCTTTATCTAAAATTTCAACTTTAGCACTTTTATCATTAAAATTTAATTTAGCTTTTAAAAGCCTTCCAGTTGATCTCACTTTGATATTTATAATTTTATCAAATTCTTTTCTCGGCGCCAAAGTATTTAAATCTCTTAAAAAAATTTCTTTTATTTCTAAGTTTTCTTTTTCACCTACAACAATTGTGTTGTCATTAGCATTAATATTAATTACATAAAGTGGTTTATGACTAGAAATTTTAATTCCTTTTCTTTGACCTATTGTGTAATTTATAATTCCGTCGTGTTCACCAACTTGATTGCCTGATAAGTCGATTATTTTCCCTTTTTTGAAAGAGTTGGGTCTAAATTTTTTTATCACAGAGCTATAATCTCCATTAGGAACAAAGCATATATCTTGGCTGTCAGGCTTATTAGCGACATTTAAATTTAATTTTTTTGCTATTAATCTTGTCTCTGATTTGTCAATTTCACCAAGTGGAAATCTCAAGTAATTTAATTGTTCTTGTGTAGTGCTAAATAAGAAATAACTTTGATCCCTGCTATGATCCTTAGCCCTATACATGCTAGCATGTTTGTTTTTTTCAATTCTAGAAACGTAATGTCCAGTAATCAAAGCATCGGCCTTCAAATCCTTAGCATATTTAAATAAGTCTCTAAATTTTACAGTTTGATTGCATTGAATGCACGGTATTGGAGTCTCACCTGATGCATAACTATCTATAAATGAGTCTATAACCTCCGACTTAAATTTTTTTTGATAATATAAAATTTCATGATTAATATTAATTTTATCAGACACTCTTTTAGCATCCATTATATCTTGACCAGAACAACACTGCCTTCCTTCCGCTGACTTCTTGGCATCATCATAAAGCTTTAAAGTAATGCCTGTTACGTCATAACCTTCCTGTTTCATTAAAGCTGCTACAACTGAAGAGTCAACTCCACCAGACATAGCTACTACCACTTTTGTATTTTTTTTAGGTTTATTAATTCCTAGAGAATTCATATTTATCAGTATATAATATACAAAAAATTGATTTTCCATAATGCTTATTGACTTTGAACCAGGTGATTATGTTAGAAACCCTGCAAATAAAGATTGGGGTGTTGGCCAGGTGCAGTCTATTATTGGCAATAAAGTTACTGTAAATTTTCAAAATAACGGTAAAAAGGTGATCAACATTGAGAATGTCAATTTAGAGAAAGTTGAAAATGAATAAAAATGACTTAGAGAGAATAGCAAAAGATTTGTTAGACACTTTCAACTACGCAGGAGAGGAATCTATCAAACTTTATAGTCAGGGTTTACAAATAAAAATTAAAAATGATAAATCTCCAGTGAGTAATGGAGACCTAAGAGTTAATGATTTAATAACAAAAAAGATTTCTAAATTAACACCTGAAATTAATATTGTATCGGAGGAAACTGTGGATATATCTAAAAAAAATAAATCGAGGATTTTTTGGCTAATTGATCCGATTGATGGTACTAAAGAATATATCGCAGGAAAAGATGAGTATACATTGAACGCTGCTTTGATTATTAATACTGTTCCAGTTATAGGCGTTGTTGGAGTACCAAAAAAAAATCGCCTTTTTTTTTCTTATGCCCCAGGAGAAAGTTACTTAATTGAAAACAACGAAACAAAAAAACTTTTTTGTGAGAAAAAACAACCAAAAGGTAAAATCGTAGCGCTTTCAAGTGTTTCTAAACCTTCAGATTTAATTATGAAAAAATTAAAAGAATATAATGTTACATCAATAGTAAAAATGGCCAGCTCGTATAAATTTTGTGTTATTGCTACTGGTGAATATGATATTTATGCAGCAAGAGAGCGAGCTAACGAATGGGATTACGCTGCTGGCCATGCGGTAGCTCAAAATGCTGGTGCAATTATAAAAACTTTAGAAGAAAAACCATTTTTATATGGAAAGGAAGATTATAAAAATCCGAGTTTATTGATTAAAAGAGCTAAAAATTTAAATGATTAAAACTATATTAATTATTGTTCTATCTGTAACTTTATTTGGTGTTATTTTTTTTATTTTAGTGAGAAATGCCCTAAAAAAAAAATTAGATTATTTGATTGAGGAAGAAAAAAAAAGAAAATCAGATGATTTTAATTAATTTATTGAATTCATCTACAGCAAGTTCCAAAACTCTTTTTGATAATTCAAAACTAAAACCTCCTCTTGCTAAAATACCCATATCTTTTTTATAAAATAATTCTCTGTTATTTTCTGGTCTTAAAGGACCTATTCTTCTTTTCTTACATAACTTTAAAGCTGAAACAAAATCTGGTTCAATTTGGTCTTCTTTGATTTTTTCAATACTTTGTTTTACGTATTTTTCCTCTATACCTTTTTTTCTTAGAGATTGATTAATTTTATTTAAAGAATAACCTCTTCTCAGAAACATTCTAGCTTTTGCGTCTGAATACATTTCATCGTTAAGTAATTTGTTTTTTTCTAAATTATTAATTATATGATCTATAATTGAAGATACATCTTTTTTAGATTTATTTCCTTTTATTTTTGTCAAATATTTCTTAAGCAAATATACTTTTAATTGTTGTTTGGAAGGATTATATTTTTCAAGATAAGAATAAGCTAAATCTTTTAAATTTGTTGTTAGGTCTTCAAAATCACTTTTATTTGATGTGGGATTCATTATCTTAATATACTATATTATTTTTTATGATAAATAATCTAATAGATCTGTTAAATCCCGAAAATATTTATTTAATAGCTAACTGGGGAATAATTCCTTTTTGGTTATTGCTTATTTTGGTCCCTAATAATGCTCTCTCAAATTTTTTAGCTCAATCAATTATTGCCCCGCTGTTGTTAGCCATAGGCTATGTTTATCTCTCTTATAATATCTATTTAGATGGTGATATTTTTGATGGTTTTGAACTTTACAGTGGGATAGACGGTTTGTATTCAATGTTCGCAAACGAGACACTTCTCTTGTTATTTTGGCTGCATTTCCTTGCAATTAGTTTATTTGCTGGAGCTTGGATGGTAAGAGACGCAAGAAAATATTTTATACCTAAAATATTATTGATTCCATCTTTAATTTTAACATATTTTACTGGACCAGTTGGAATTCTAATTTATTGGTTTGTAAGAATTCCATTTGCTAAAAAAATTAGCTTCAATGATTAAGCCTTTTGAATTTTATTTTGATTTTGTAAGCCCATATTCTTATTTAGCACACAAAGAAATAAGAAAAATTGAAAACAAAATTTCCATTAAAATAAAGTATAAACCTGTTCTATTGGGAGGATTACATAATTTACATGGGATTAAAGCTCCAGCATTTATTCCTGCAAAAGCAAAACATATGGTGAGAGATTGTAAACTAATTGCAGAAAAAAATAATGTTAAATTCAAATTCAACTCATATTTTCCAATAAGAAGTTTAAATTTAATGAGAGGTGTATTTGTTGCAGAAGAAGATAATTTTGAAAGTTATTACATTGACAATATTTTTAATGCAATTTGGCAAGATGGTCTAAATATGAATGATGAAAACATTATACAAAAAATTCTAAAAAATCTTAATGTAAATCCTAAAACTTTTGCATTACGCTCTACTTCTTCTTCTATTAAAGATTTATTAAAAACAAAAACCTCAGAAGCTTATGAAAAAGGAGTTTTTGGTGCTCCAACTTTCGTTGTAAATAATAAAATATTTTGGGGTCAAGATAGAATTGAATTTGCTTTGAACGAAGCTACGAAATAATTATTTTTTTTCTTTTTCCACTACCTTAAGGCCGGCGTTTTTGAGAGCATCAAAACCGCCGTCTACATTGGCAACATTTTTAAAACCCATATCAACTAAAGATTTTGTTGCTAAAGCTGAACGAAAACCTGCAGCACAAAACAGCACCATCTTTTTAATTTCCCCAATTTTATTAGCATTGTAATACGAACTTTCAGGGTCTAGCCAAAATTCCAACATTCCTCTCGGTATATGTTTTGAATTTTCTATTGTTCCCACGCTCCATAATTCCCGAATATCTCTTATATCAACTAAAGTTATTTCTTTCTTGTCAAATAATCTTTTCACTTCTTCTGGACTTAGTGTTTCAATGCTTTTTTTGGCTTCTTCTACTAAAACTTGGGAAGATTTTATATTCATGATATTAAAGTATATATTCATGAAAGAAATTAAAAGCTCTAAAAAAACAAGTGGATTAAAGAAAATTTTTATCAAAATTTGCCGTTTACTTGGTTATGAGTTAATTGACCAAAGCACATTAGAATTTCCAGTATCAAATAAGAATCATCAAAATCAGTTAAGTATTCCAGGTAAAAGATCTTTTTCTCTAGGATCGGGCGAAACTTTAATTACGCGAAAAGTAAAAAGTTTAGACATAATTTTAAAAACTTGCACATCAACGCATTTAGTTTCTCAAAACAAAAAAAGGATTTTTGAAAAAGAGAAACTTGAGTATACATTAAGATCTATAAAGTCTTTATGTAAGTCAGCGAGTGAATTAAAAAAAAAATTTCCCGATTTATTAATAAAATTTTTAATTATTGATATAGGATCCGAAGAAATTCATAGAAACAAATATCTTTCTTTGCTCGACGGATTTAATTTTGAACTAAAAAAACTTGATAAAGATAATTTAAATTTTAAACCTAAAACTATTGACAAAAATAATAGTGAAATTGAAAAAAACATGTCTACAACAATGGCATCTATTCATGAATCATTTATTCAGGCAAAAAACTGCAATGATTTAATTTACTTTGTCGAGGATGATTATATTCATAAATCAGAAGCCTTAGCAGAAATGGTTTTTGCTTATGAAAAATTTTCCTCAATTTTCCAAAAAGAAATATTTTTGCTTTCGACAGATTACCCTTATCTTTACAAAAAATTGGATAATTCAAATGTACTAATTGGCGAAAATTATCACTGGAGAACTGTAAAAGAATCACTTTTAACTTTTTTGACAAGTAAAGAGTTGTTATTAAAGTATCATAATCAATTGATAGAAATGGCAAAAAATGAGAGTAATCCTTTTGAAAAAAATTTACACAGCATATATCAAAAAGAACTCTGCTTTTCTCCTGTGCCTTCATTAAGTATTCATTGCGCAAACGTAAATTCTGTTTTTGGATTATCCCCTAACGTAGATATCAAGAAGCTTTGGAATGAATATGAAATTTAAATTTTTACCGGTTTTTTTTTTGTTACTTTTAAGTTTTAATAAATCTGAGGCAAAAAATATTAATTTGAATAAAGAATTTTTACCTCTAAAAGATTTTTTAATTTTCAAATTAGATTTTTTTATGAAAGAAAATATCCAAAATATATTTTCTGGAGGTGGTCTAATATCTGTGGCATATCAGAATTTAGATTATCAAATAAAATTTAGCGAAGGGGATATTTTAATCATTAATATTCAAGCTTATATGGATAAACAAAGATACACATCAAAAAGATATTATCCTAAATTGAGAGATTGCAACCAAGTAAGAAATAAGATCTTTTTAAATAAATATGGATATTCTTTTTTAACTCAAAAATTTAATAATCTTGTCAATGAGGAAAGTTTGACAAATTCTTTAAAAGACAAGGTCTTTAATATTTCCTCTTTTAATGATGCGTTAAGACAAGAGTTAATAAAAAAAACGAGAGTTAATGTTAAAATAATCCATCCAAGATCTGAAAAGAATATAACTTGTGGCGGAAAGATAATTGATACAGAGTTGTCAATCGAATAAAAAAGGGGTCATGAAGACCCCTTAGATATATTTAAATGTTTAATCCCTAATTGAGTAGGCAGTTACACCAACTTCTGCTTTATCAGTTCCTAATTTCTCTGCTGCTTTACTAATTCTTAAACCAATTGTTGATTTAAGAGCAGAAAAAGTAGCCCAAGAAAGAACAAAACTAAAAACACATACTGAAGCTGTGCCAATAAATTGAGTGCCAAAAGATGTATCAGGGTTAGTTAAAGGAACCACTAATGTTCCGAATATTCCAGCGAACATGTGAACTGGAATTGCTCCAACCACATCATCTAAGCCATAGCTTTCTAACATTTTTGTACCAAAATACATTATGATTGCTCCTATTGATCCAATAAACATAGCTGTAATAGGACCTGGCGTTAAAGGTTCAGCAGTAATAGCAACTAGTCCAGCCAACGCACCGTTAAGCATCATTACAATATCGGTTTTACCACCTATTAATCTTGTAATCGCAGCTCCTGTAAAAGTACCTGCTGCTCCAGCTAAATGTGTATTTACTGCAATTTTAGAAATAGCATTTACATCATCAAATGTTCCCATTGCTAATTGACTAAAACCATTAAAACCAAACCAACCAAACCAAAGTAAAAAAGTTCCTAGTGTCACTAATGGAATACTTGAAGCTGCAAATGGTTGCATAGATTTCTTTTCGCCTTTTCTTCCAAATCTACCTTCTCTAGCACCTAAAACTATTACTCCGGCAAGCGCTGCTGCACCACCACATCCATGTACTAATGTTGATCCAGCAAAATCTGAAAAACCGCCGCTAGCTAACCAGCCGCCTCCCCATTGCCAACCCATAGAAATTGGATAAATTACTCCTGCCATAATTGCTGCAAAAATAAAGAATGGCCAGATCTTAATTCTCTCTGCCACTGCTCCAGACACGATTGAAGCTGTTGCACACACGAACATCGTTTGAAAGAACCAGTCTGAATAGCCTGAATAACCTGTTTCAGCATCAGATGAGTCTGTCCAAATAGTAAATGAACCTACATAACCACCTTCAGGCACTCCGTAAGCTAAATTGTAGCCAACCAAAAAGAATACGAGTGAGCATATAGCAAATTTACCTATATTTTTCGCGGCAATTGTCGATACACTTTTTGTTGTCACTAATCCACTCTCAAGCATACAGAAACCTGCCGCCATGAAAGCAACTAGCACTCCGCCCAAATAAAATCCTAGTGAGTTAAAAATATATTGTCCCTCTTGAGACATTGTAGTTTCTGCAAAGCTTTGTGAGCTGATGAGTAAAGCAGAAATACAACCTAATAAAATGAAAGTTAATTTTTTCATGTTTCCCCCTTTTTTTGAAGACTTGATATCAAATTTCAGAGGTTTGAAGCATGAATTTAATGCATACGAGCTTTGTAAAACAAATAAGGCCTGGACGGGGGAAACCGAGCCAGGCCTTATAATTTTTCCCAACTAACGAGGGAGGGAATTTTAATTAGTCTCTTATACCGTAAGCTATTACACCAACTTCTGCTTTGTCAGTTCCTAGTCTTTCAGCTTCCTTACTTATTCTTAATCCAATTGTACTTTTTATAATTTGGAAAACAATAAACGAGACTATGAATACGAATACCACAACTGAGATAGTTCCTAAGAATTGTGCTCCGAAAGTAACATCTCCATTTGTTAATGGCACTGCTAATGTACCCCATACTCCAGCTACTAAGTGTGCTGGGATGGCTCCAACTACGTCATCGATTTTCATTTTAAACAATAGTTTTGTTGAGAAGTACATTAATACTCCAGCTATTGCTCCAATGAAGATTGCAGCTAACGGACTTGGTGTTAATGGTTCTGCGGTAATACCTACTAATCCAGCAATTGCACCGTTTAGCATCATTACAACGTCAGTTTTTCCACCAATAACTCTTGATACTGTTGCAGCAGCTAATACACCACCACCTGCAGCTAAGTTCGTATTGATATAAATTGTTGCTACTGCTGAAACGTCTTCTAGCGTTCCAGAAGCTAACTGAGATCCACCATTAAATCCAAACCAACCTAACCAAAGTATAAATACTCCTAATGTTGCTAACGGAATTGATGATGCAGCAAATGGTGCCATCGGTTTAGCCTCGCCTTTTCCAGAGAATCTGCCACTTCTAGCACCTAATACGATTGCACCTGCAAGAGCCGCAGCTCCTCCAGCAGCATGTACTAATGTTGAACCAGCAAAGTCTGAAAATCCAGCTACCGATAACCATCCGCCACCCCACTGCCAACCCATTGAAATTGGATAAATAATTCCAGTTAAAATTGCGGCAAATAAGAAAAATGGCCAGATCTTAATTCTTTCAGCTAATGTACCAGATACGATTGACATTGTAGTTGCACAGAACACCATTTGGAAGAACCAATCAGAACCATCAGAATATCCTGTATCTAATGATGAATTGTCACTCCATGGTGTAAATGAACCAATATATCCGCCCTCTGGGATACCGTAAGCTAAATTGTAACCAACCAACCAGAACATTACTCCGGCGATTGAATATAAACCTATATTTTTTGCACAGATTGCTGATACAGATTTTGATGTTACTAATCCTGACTCTAACATTGCGAAACCTGCGGCCATCCACATGACCAAGAAACCTGACATTAAAAATAATAGGGTATTAAAAATGTATTGTACTTCTGCAGACACTGTAGTCTCAGCATATCCAAGACCAGCAAAGCCAAAGTAAATGGCTGTACCTGCTAGAAAGTATCCTAAGTATTTTTTCATAACTAACTCCCTTGTTAAGCGTGCGTTATAGGGTTTTAACTATAGAAAAAGAACTGAATTGTCTTAATTTGAGCTATGCAGTTTTTGCAAGTAGTTTAGCCCCTATTTGAGATTATCAAATAAGGGCTAAATAAAACGTTTAACGGTTAAACATTTCTTTTAAGCTTTTAGCTGGTAAAAACTTTACTTTCTGAGATGCTGCAATTTGAATTGACTCCCCTGTTCTTGGGTTTCTTCCTACCCTTGCTTTTCTTTTTGCTACTTTGTAAGTACCAAAACCAGCTATTTTAACAGTATCGTCATTCTTTAAAGCATCTAAAATAATAGTCGTTATTGAGTCAAAAGTTCTCTCAGCATCAGCTTTGCTTTGACCCAGTGTGGACGATATTTTTGCTACTAGTTGTTTTTTATTCATTTGTGCCCCTTAGTTAATGTCTAATTTCTATAAAAATCCAATAAAATCAACATTTTTTTGGTGTTTCACGTAAATATCAACACAATATGTTGTATGATCAAAAAGGGTTGATTTTATTGACTTTTTTGAATAAAAAAATGGCTTAAAATAAGCCTAAATCTCTTAAATCATTAAATGTTGTAAAAAACATTAAAGAAAGCAGTAAAAAAAGACCGATTCGAAAAAAACCCTCCTGTGTCTTTTGCGTAAGAGGTCTACCTAAAATCTTTTCAAAAGCATAAAACATCAAATGACCTCCATCTAACATAGGAATGGGCAACAAATTAATAAATCCTAAGCTGATCGATATGTAAGCCATAATACTTAGGAAAGCTATAAAGCCCAGTTTTGCAACTTGACCGGTGATTTTTGCTATTTTTATAGGTCCGCCTAGTTGAGTGGTATCCCCGGTTCCTTTAAACATAGAAATGATAAAATTCCATGACGCATCAATTACAAACCAAGTCTCTTTGAAAGCATAAAGCAAAGCAGTTGCTGGGCCTAATCTTTCTCTATTAATCTCGTCATTTAAAGGAGCTATTTTTATACCTATAATCTTTTTATTTGCTTTATTGCCTAAAGAGTCCTCACCTTTAATTACTTCAGGTTTAACAGAAAATGTTATTTCACTATCATTTCTTAATATGCCTATATCTATTGTCTCTGATGAAGAGGAATTTATAAACGCAGAAACTTCCATAATGCTATTTACATCTTTACCATTTATAGATTTTATAATATCTCCTGACTTAATGCCTGCTTTTTCAGCAGGGCTTTCTATCTGAACCTCCTGTATTTGAGCAGGAGTAAAATCCTTTCCAGCAAACATGTAAATGAATGCAAAAATAAATATGGCTAATAAAAAATTTGCAAAAGGTCCAGCCGCTACTATTATAGATCTTTGATATAAAGGTTTAACTACAAATAATTTTTCTTGATCTTCTTTACTATATTTTTTTAATAACTCTTTTTGCTCTGCTTGACTAAAAACATTTCTATCTCCAAAAAATTTTACATAGCCGCCTAAGGGAATGAGACAAAACTTCCACCGAGTTCCTGACTTATCATTGAAGCCAAATATTTCTTTACCAAATCCTATAGAAAAATCTGTGACGCCTACTCCATACTTCTTTGCATAGTAATAATGGCCGTATTCGTGGATAAATACTACAACCGTAAGTAGTATTAAAAATGGTATAATAAAAGAAATTAAAATTTCCACTCGTTTACCTTGCTAAAAAGAAAGTTTCTAAATGCCATAAGTCTTGCATTGTTTTTGAGAGAAGATGGATAAACAAAGTGTGTTTCTGTAGGCTTGCCAGGTTCATTCGGTAAAACTTTAGTAATACCGCTAATGTTGTGAGCTATATAATCTGGAAGCGCAGCTAAACCAACTCCGCTTTGAACAGCTAATAACAGGCCGTAAACGCTATTTACTTTCATTAAAGATCTTCTTTTCTTTCCATCTTTCGAACCAACCTTCAATACCCAATCAGGATTATAAACAGGAGATGGAGCTCCTTTTCCATAAGTAATAAATTTGTGTTTATCTAAATCTTTAAGAGTTTTTGGATAACCGTTTTTTTCTAAATATTCATTTGAACCGTATATGTGATAATTGAAATCTACGAATTTTTTCTGTATTAAATTTAATTGTTTAGGTCGTCTCATTCTAATGGCTACATCAGCTTCACGTGTCGCTAAATCCAGCTCTCTATCGTCAAAAATTAACTCAATTTCTATACCTGGATGAAGATCCATGAACTCTTTTATTCTAGGTGTAAGCCAGGTAGTTCCAAAACTTACAACGGTAGTTACAACAAGTCTACCATTTAGTTTATCTTTGTGACCACTTAAGTTTGACTCAACATCCTTCAACTTAGAAATTACCTCATGAGCTGATTTAAATAGATATTCACCATTTTCAGTAAGAACTAAACCTCTGGCATGACGTTCAAATAATTGGACCTTTAAATCGGTCTCTAAACCTTGAATTTGGCGGCTAATAGCTGACTGACTTAAGTTTAAGATTGTAGATGCTTTAGTAAAACTAGAAGCCTCAGCAACAGTGTGAAAAATTTTTAATTTATCCCAATCCATTATTTAGATGATTATAGTTTATTTATTTGGATTTACTATAGCTCTTCCAGAAAACTCACCTTTTAAAAGCTTAGGATAAGTATCTAAAAGTTCAGTAAACGAGAGCTCTTTAGTAAATGATTGAACTTTAGAAAAATCAATCAATTTTGCCGCTTCACCCCAAACAAACTCTCTTCTTTTAATTGATGATCCAGACGAATCGATACCCCATAATTTAACTCCCCTTATTATAAAAGGCATCACATTTGTGTTTATTTTTATTCCACCTGCATTTCCGCACGCAGCAACAATTCCTCCAGGTTTTGTTTGTGCAAATATTTTCGTTAAGGCAGTACCTCCTACAGTATCAACAACTCCGTCCCAAACTCCTTTTTCTAGAAGTTTACTTTCTCCCTCAAATTCTTTTCTGTCTATAATGTTTTTCGCACCTAAACCTTTTAGATAATCATTTTTATCTTTTTTTCCTGTTACAGCGTGAACATCATATCCCATTTTAGATAAGATCATTACGGCAATACTTCCAACACCACCCGTAGCGCCAGTTACCAAAACATCTTTTACTTTTTCACCTAGCAGCAATTCTTCTTTAGCTTTTACTGCAAAAGAACACAAAAGAGCTGTAAAACCTGCTGTACCGAGCATCATAGACTTATGAGTATCTAAATCTTTTGGTATTTTGATTAAAAAGTTAGCATCAACTTTAGCGTACTGGGCAAAACCGCCAAAGAAAGCCTCTCCTACCCTAAAGCCAGTTAAAATTACTTTATCGTCTTTTTTAAATTTATTATCTTCACTTTCAACTACAGTGCCTGAAAAATCTATACCTGGAACGAAAGGAAATTTTCTTACAATCTTGCCTCCATTATTTAAAATTAATGCATCTTTATAATTAAGACTTGAATAATCTATTTTGACTAAAACGTTTCCATCTTTAAGTTGACTTGAGTCGATTTCTTTAATTTCTCTAGTGAATTTTTCGTTTTGATTATCTATGACTACTGCTTTAAATTTTTGAGACATTTATTTTTTTATATATCTTAAATATCTATTTTGAATACCTAAGTCTTCTCTAAAAGAGCCTAAAAAATAGTTAGTAACTGTTGTCGCTTTCTCCTTTTTAACACCTCTCATGGTCATACATTGATGAGCGGCATCAATGGTAACTGCTACTCCCTTAGCGTCTAATGAATTCATTAAAGTTTTAGCGATCTGCATTGTGAGTCTTTCTTGAGTTTGAAGTCTTTTGGAGAATATTTCTACCGTCCTCGCTAACTTACTTAAACCTACGACCTTTTTGTTAGGAATGTAAGCAACATGTGCTTCTCCAATTATAGGTGCCATATGATGCTCACAATGACTTTCAAGTGTAATATTTTTTTCCACTACCATATCGTCATATCCCTCCACATCTCCGAAAGTCTTGGATAAATCAGCTTCAGCATCTTGATGATAACCTCTAAAGTATTCCTTAAATGCTTTAATTACTCTCTTTGGTGTCTCAACAAGACCTTCTCTGTTTGGATCTTCTCCTATCCATTTAAGAATAGTTTTAAATGCCTCTTCGGCCTGTTTATCGGAAACTTCGGGCTTTTTTGAGGATGTTTTATCTTCGTCTTTAACTAATTTCATTGTTAAAAGGTTTTATAGGACATATTTGATTAATGCAAATTGCTATTTTGTCTTTTTTTCATTATTTTACCCTCATGTTCAAAAAGAGAGAAAGCGTTTTTGAGGTAGAAGAAGGGAAATTTCTATCTCCTAAATTTGATAAAGATGGACTTATTCCAGTAACCACCTCTGACAGTGGCTCCGGTGAATTATTAATGCACGGTTACATGAATGAGGAAGCTCTAAAAAAAACAATTGAAACTAAAGAAGCTCATTATTGGAGTAGATCTAGAAAAGATATATGGCACAAAGGAAAAACAAGCGGTTTTGTGCAAAAAGTTATTGATTTAAGAATAGATGACGATCAAGATGCATTGTGGATGTCAGTAGATATAGGGAACGGAGCAAGTTGCCATGTAGGATATAAATCATGCTTTTACAGATCAATACCTTTAGGAAAAATTGAAAATTCTGAAGAAATTAAATTAGAATTCAAAGAAAAAGAAAAAAAATTTGATCCTGAAAAAGTTTATAAAGGTCAACCTAATCCAACTAAGCTATAATTATGAAAGTAATAAGCCCTTTTGGTCCAAAAATAGCTAAATTAAAATTTTCAAATAAATTAATAAAAAAAATTAATAATGAAGTTGACCAAATTATAAATAAAAAGAGTTTATTAAAAAAACTGGATTATTCGAAAAAATTAGTCGGGCAGGTAAAACAAGAATTTCAATTACCGAAATCTTTTGTAAAAAAAAATTTAGAAAAAGTAATTTCTAATGAAGTAAAAAAATATGTTTTTAAAACTATTGGAAAAAATGTAAAGAAAATTTCAATAAAAAATTTTTGGATAGTGAGACAATTTAATAATGAATATAACCCAATACATTACCATGATGGGCATATATCTGGTGTGGGTTACTTAAAAATTCCAAAATTTGTTCCAAAGGGCCATAAAAAATCAAAAATCGATGGCACAATAGATTTTATAAATGGAAACAAGATGTTTTTAAGTGATAGCATTTACAATCATCAGCCCAAAGAAGGTGATGTAATTCTTTTTCCACATTATTTGATGCATACAGCATATCCATTTAAATCAAGTGGAGAGAGAAGATCCTTTTCATTTAATCTAGAAATAGATAAAAAAATTGCTAATGTTTTTTCAAGATGAGTAATGAAATTCAAAAAAATGTTTTCGGTGAGCCTTTAGAACCATGTTCTAATGACCCATTAACAGGATGGTTTAGGGATGGATGTTGTAACACAGATAAAAATGATAGAGGGGTTCACACAGTTTGTGCAAAAGTGACAGATAAATTTTTACTTTGGTCAAAGAATGTAGGTAATGATTTGATTACACCTCATCCTGAATTTGGGTTTCCAGGCTTGAAAGAGGGAGACTGCTGGTGTGTATGTGCAACTTGGTACGCTAGAGCTATCGAAGAGGATGCGGCCTGCTCAGTTTATTTGAAAAAGACAAATATTAAGACCTTAGAACTTATACCGATTGAAAAATTAAAAAAGTTTGCAGTAGATTTATCTTAGTAAACTTTTGAGCCTTTAGTTTTAATAATTAACTCAAGTTCACCATATTCTTTACAATTACAACTCTTTAGAACTTCTAATCTCTCGTTAGCTTTATCCATTCTATTAGTTTGCACATAAAGTTCACCTAAATATTCATTAATACCATTATGATTTGGTTTTAAACTTAAACCTTCTAAATAAAACTTTTCGGCTTTTTCAAAGTTCCCAGTTTTTCTTGTTGTGAAACCCATGTAGTTAAGAATATCAGGATTTTTTTTGTCTGATTTATATGCTTTTTCTAATTTATTAAAAGCTTGTGAATACAATTTTTTAGCTTTGTCAGTCTTATCTTTTTTTTCTAATTTTCCAGCTCTTTTAACTAATTTTACTGCATCCTCGTATAAAGACTCTTTATCAGAAGATGATCCACTACTACTATCACTTCCCGCAGCCATTAAACTTGAGCTTAACAAAAGAGTAAAAACTATTACTAATAAATTTTTCATGGTCATTATTTAGTTGTTTTTTTGAAAATTGTCATGCGACAGATGATCTTCCTCCGTCAACACCTAATATTTGGCCAGTTATCCAAGAACTTTCATCTGTTAGGAGAAACTTTGCAACTGAAGCTGAGTCTCCACCCTCACCTATTCTTTTCATTGGGTGCATTTTGGCAATACCCTCTGCAACTTTTTCATTTTTGAGTAAAAAATTTGAAATTTTAGAGTTTGTCAAACTAGGTGCTATACAATTAACTCTCACATTTGGAGCGAACTCAGCTGCTAAAGCTAGAGTCAAACCCTCTATTGCACCTTTTGCTGATGAAACTATTGCATGGTTCGGAAAACCTTGTTTCACTGCTACCGTTGAAAATAAAACAACTGAACCTTTATTTTTTTTTAAGTTATCTGCTAAAGTTTTAATTACTTCAGTTGCAGAAATAAGATTTAAATTGAATGATTGCATAAAATCACTTTTTTTTGTTAACTTTAATGGTTTTAAATCAATTGATCCCACACAAAAAGCTAAACCGTTAATAGACTCATCTTTTAAATCATTTAGTATTTTTTCAGAAAAGTTTTCCTCTAAGACATCGCAAACCGTAAATGTAGAGTTTAAATTTTTTGCTAATTCCGATAAACTATTCTCGTCTCTTCCAACTAAGTGCACCTGTTCACCGCTGTCAACTAATTTTTTTGCTAAAGAAGAACCAATCGATCCAGTTGCTCCTAAAATTACTTTTTTCATAATTAAAAATAACATTATTAAAGGTTATTTACATGCAAATAATGACGCGTGTAATATCTAAATAAAATATGTATTTTATTACTTATGAAGCTTTTTATAATTTTAGGAAATCAACTTTTTAACCCAAAATATCTCTCTGATTATAAAGATCATACTTTTTTTATGGCAGAGGACTATGGTCTATGCACCTTTGAAAAGCATCACAAACTGAAAATACTGTTATTTTTATCTTCAATGAGATCATTTAAAGATGAGCTTAAATCAAAAAATTTTAATTTAATATATAAAGATGTAAATAAAGATTTTAAATTATCCTACGAAAAAAAATTAGAAAAGACTATTAAAGAAAAAAAAATAAGAGAAATTACTTTTTTTGAAATTGAGGATAAATTTTTTGAAAAAAGAATATTAAATTTAGGGAAAAAAAATTCACTTAAGATTAACCAAGTTAGATCTCCAATGTTTTTAATGGAGAGACAGGAGTTTAAAGATTACCTTTCTAGAAATAAACGGCCTTTCATGGCAAATTTTTATAAAATTGTAAGAACGAAAATGAATTTATTGATGAATAAGAATGGAACACCAAAAGGAAATAAATGGAGTTTCGATGAAGAAAATAGAAAAAAACTTCCGAATACTATTAAAGTTCCTGTAATTTCTAAGGTAAAAGAGACAAAGGAAACTATTACTCTTAAAAAATTTATAAATTCTAATTTTAAAGACCATCCTGGGAATACTGATAAATTTTGGTTTCCAACAACACGAAAAGACGCAAGTAAGTGGCTAGATGAGTTTTTGAAAGAGAGAATAAAGCTTTTTGGGGATTATGAGGATGCAGTAACAGATAAATCAAATACTGTTTTTCATAGCGCGCTAAGTCCACTTATAAACTTAGGTTTAATAGCCCCAGAAGAGATAATAGAGAAGTTAAGAAAGATTGAAAATAAAGTACCTATGAATTCCTTGGAAGGTTATATCAGACAGATTATAGGTTGGAGAGAATTTATGAGAGGAATTTACCAAAACTATGATCAACGATTAGATAACACTAATTTTTTTAATCATAAAAGAAAAATGAAAAAATCTTGGTATGATGGAAATACTGGTTTAGATCCGTTAGATTATGCAATCAATAATGCTAAAAATTACGGCTGGTCACATCACATTGAAAGGCTAATGATATTGGCAAACATAATGAATCTTTGTGAGATAAATCCTAAACAAGTTTATAAATGGTTTATGGAAATGTTCGTAGACTCATCTGATTGGGTAATGGCGCCAAATGTTTATGGAATGGGGTTATTTAGTGATGGCGGAATATTTGCAACTAAACCTTATATTTGTGGATCTAGTTATTTTCTTAAGATGATGCATTTTAAAAAAGGTCCTTGGTGTGATGTAATGGACGGATTATATTGGAAATTCATAGATAGACATAAGAAATTCTTTTTAAAAAATCCACGTCTTGCAATGATGGTAAGAATTTCTGAAAAAATGAATAAAGAGAGGAAAATAAGAATTTTTAAAGCTGCCAATAATTTTATAAAAGAAAATACTAATGGTTAAAGTTTTTTTTAACAATTCATGTAATATTTGTAGAGCCGAAATCAATCATTACAAAAAACATAGTGATAATAGTGTAGAATGGATAGATGTAACTAATAATGAAGAAGCTCAGAAAATTACCTCAAAATCATATAAAGAACTTTTAAGAAGAATGCATGTCATACAAGACGGTAAGGTAATTGACGGAGCAGAGTCTTTTTTGATAATTTGGAAAAACGTTCCTAAATACAATTTTTTATATAAAATTTTTAAAATTAAGCCTCTATTTTTCTTATTAAATATTTTATATGAAATTGCAGCTTATTTCCTTTTTATAAAAAATAAACATCTACTTAATGATGAAAAAAGCTAATTTGCCAAAAAAAACTTGCCCGGTTTGTAATAAACCTTTTAATTGGAGAAAAAAATGGAGACTAAATTGGGATAAAGTAAAATATTGTTCAAAAAAGTGCTCATCTAAATAAATTATTGTAAATTAAAATTAGTTAAAATTTTAGGAATATTATTTTTAAAATTAAAATATCCTTTATTAGAAAATTGCCAAGAAAATTTATCTTCCTCACTTAAAATAAAGTTCAATTCTAAATTTTGCTTTTTTCTCATAATATTCAAATAAGAAAAATTCTCTCCAATGCATGGATGAATGGTATCAAAAGATTTAATTTCATCAGTTAGAGTTTGAAATTTTACTTCATCTATAATTTGTAAATATTTAAATCTTTTTTTTTGATCATTAATTATTTTTGACTTATATTCTAGTACTTTTTGTTCAAGTTCTATCTTTCGAGCATCATTATTTAATAAAACTAAGTAAATATTTTTATATTTTTTCAGGTTTTTATTTTCCAAATTTAATTCATTTTCAAAAACTAATAAATTTTCGTTTGAATTATCATCTGTAATAAAATTAAGTGCATTTAATTTATACTCTCTTTTGTCTGTTAGAGGCAGAGCATTTTCGTTTAGTTTAGTGTTCTTATATTTATTGTTAGTGAACTTACTAATATTCCATGACTGGGCAACATAGTGCTTACCCTTAGTTTGCAAGCCTGCAACCCATCTCCAACTTAAAGTATTAGACGCGGCGTCTCCATCGTATAAATGTTTCATAAAAAACTCAGCACCTTTCTGCCAGGGTAAATTTAAAGTAAAAATCCAAATGCTAGCAAACCACATTCTTGCGTGATTATGTAGATAATTTTTTTCTTTTAGCTCTTTTGCCCAATCGTTAAAACACTCAATTTCGGTTTCACCATTGATTGCTTTTTTATAATTGTCATCTTCCTTAAATCCTTTTAAATCCTCTATAAAGTCAGTCCAAACTTGAGGTCTAAGTTCTAACCATCCTTTCCAATAAACTCTCCAAAATATTTCTTGGATATATTTTTCAACTTGTTGGTATGGAAACTTTGATAAAACAGTTTTGGCTACTTCATACTCAGTAATTAATCTATGGGAGATATAAGGTGACAGGCAAGATACATTTGATTTGTTATCTGGCCCTAAATCAAAATTTCTTTTTAAGCTATAGTTTGCTAAATCACTATTTATAAAATTATCGAGCTGTTTTAAAGCTCCATCCCTTGAGATTTCGAATTTCATCAGTCTTCGTCGTCCCTCCATTCATCGATAAAAAGTTTCCAACACGCAAAAGATACACAAATTATTCCGACACAAAAACCAAGAAGCACACCATTATGCTTACCTAAATATATTGTTCCATAGTGAGTGCTGAGTATTGGTGGCACTACTAGTATTGCACCAATAATTAAGTATCGAATTGCAAAAGGCGGCCTTTTCAAATTGAATTTCCTTGATCAAGTGGCATTGAAACTGCAGTAGTGAACCAACAATTCATACAATTTTCCTCATTACCTTTACTTACATGCCATTCATAAAAAAATTGTTGCTTCTCATCGCTTAACACTTTTACTCCATAAACAAATTTATTTTCGGTATTTGTGATTAAATCTATCTTATGTGAAAAATGATTTAAAAGTATTCTGTAATGAACATCGTAAAGCATAATTCTAAATCTTGGATATGGCCCAGTCATTTTTTTATTTTCTGGATGAGCAAATATCCATGTTTGCTTAATGCCATTATCTTTTTCATCATTATTTTTGAGAGCATCTAATTGTATTTTTATAACATCGTATGCAGATAAATTTTCAGCTGGCTTTATCATTTCAGCATTAGCTGAATTGATAAAACATAGAAAAAAAATTGCTATAATTATTTTTTTCAATTCCATATTTTTCTCAAGGTATCTTCTCTTTTACACCCATTTTTGTACATTAAATAACGAATAAAATTTTTCTCATAATAATCTTGGTGATAATCTTCTGCAGGATAGAATTTCTCGAATTTCCAAACTAAAGTGACTATTTTTCTGTTAAATTTACTTTCCAAATTTTTGAAAGATTTATTAATAAATTCTTTTTCTAGTTGATTCTGGAAAAAAATTACTGATCTATAACTCTTGCCTTTATCGCAAAACTGACCCTCTGAGTCGAAAGGATCTATATTTCTCCAATAAATATTTAAAAGACTCTCATAACTCACGACATTGGGGTCATATGTAATTTCTATAGCCTCTACGTGGCCGGTATCTTTATAAATTACATCTCGATAGGTAGGATTTTTTAAGTGACCTCCTGAATATCCAGAAATTGATGAAATTACTCCATCTATCTTATCAAATGACTCTTCCATACACCAGAAACAACCACCGGCAAAGTAAGCTTTTTTTTCCAATGCATATAAATTAAAATTTACTAAAAAAACAGCGGCAAAAATTAAAATTTTTTTCATTAATAAAATGATATATTAATAAATATGGAAAACGATGGATTTATTGTCATAGAGGGAATTCATAAAAATCCCAATAACATTGATACTTTAGACGAAAGCTCGAAGATTGTTCACGGTCCATATAATAAAAAAAAAGCAAGTGAATTAGCTAAAACTTTGAATCAAAAGAATATTGATAATTTTTATCATAGAGCTTGGGTTGTCAACAAAGATATTCAGACTGACAATATTTGCGAAGAATGTAAAAAAGAAGATGCGAGTGTAAAGCAGAACTTAATTATGCATAGCTATAAAATTTGTAACAGCTGTAATTTAGCTAAAACTATATTTCCACTTTAAATTCCCTTAAATAAAACAATAATCAAAAATAGAAAAAAAGCTTGAAATAACCAAGATACAACTACAACTCCAAAAGCTTTCCAAAGGCTTTCATAATCCAACGCAGACTTTACCGCTACTACCATACAAGCAAGCATCCAGAATGCAGAACCGATAAATGTTACCGTCATTAATTCAGGTGTGACACCAAAAATTCGTATGAGACCCGGTGCACTTGAGAAACCAATCGTTCTTAAAAGTTCACCATGATTACTCTTTGTGTTCGGATTTCTGAATAATTTAACTCCAACAAAGTAAATAACATAAGCCCATACATACCAACTTAGCAAAGACAACGCAGGAGCCACTAAAAAGTTTGATACACCAAGATGAATAGAACCAACTCCGGCTGCTAAACTAGACAGAACAACTACAACACCAGCTTGAAAAGTTGCTTTTTTATCTTTCTCAACCTCCTCATAAAGATCGATATCTATTTTAATAGCTCTGTAGACTCTATTGAAAAATAAATTAATCATATTATTTCGTTAAAGGTTTTAGTAATCTTAGAATCTTCTTATGTAAAGCTTTATTAGACGAGGCTAGTATATTACCTCCATTTTCAGCAGGCTCGTTTTTCCAATTTGTTATTATCCCCCCAGAATTTTTTATAATTGGAATTAATGGCAATATATCATAAGGTTTTAAATTAGCCTCGATGACTGCATCTACAGCGCCCTCTGCTAATAAACAGTAATTTAGTGCATCAAAACCTACTAACCTAAAAGACCAGCCGAATTTCTTAATTAATTTTATTTGCTTTTCATAATTTAGAAATCCGTGAAAATTACAAATTATTTTTATTCTTTTTAGATCACTAATATTTGAAGCTCTTAAAACTTTCTTTTTTTTTCCAATTACTTTATAAGATTTTTTCTTATCATTTATATAGTGCTTGTTTAATTCTGGAAAATTTGCCAATCCAATCAATGATTTGTTTTGATAAGATAAGCCGATTAGGTTAGACCAAGTAGGAGCGCCTAATAGAAATGCCTTGGTTCCATCAATTGGGTCTATAGACCACTTTAAATTATTTAATGAAGTTTTATTTTTAAATTCTTCACCAATTATTGAATCTTCTGGAAATTTATTACTAATTAATCTTCTTATATATCTTTCAAAAGCTAAATCTATGTTTGTTACTGGATCGTAATTTATTTTAGATTTTGATTTATTGTTTGTCTTCAGAGTAATTTTTGTCTTTTTTTCATAAAATAAATTAAGTTTTTTTGGTAACGTTTTTAAAAAGTTGAATGATTTGATATAATTCATTAAGTGTATATAACTTAAAATAAATAGAAAGATATATGAAATTTTCAAAAAATGTCGAACCAATTATTGCTGGAATTTGTGTCACTTTAGTAATTTGTATCTTATCGTTATTAACCTATGAAACATCTACGGGTATTTGGTTGATGATTTCATTTGGCCCGTCAGTATTTATAGCATTTACAATGTTTAAGAGTCGCATAGCGCAACCTTCAAATATTTTTTTTGGTCATTTAATCTGTATAATTATTGGAATAATATTTAATAATATTTTTGGAGTTTCTTTTCTTACATTAGGGCTTTCGGTTGGTTTATCTATTTCTTTAATGATGTATTTTAAATGTGTTCACCCTCCTGCGGCAGCGAACCCCCTTATAGCTTTATTATCAGACGTTTCTTTTGAATATGTTTTATTTCCAGTTATAACTGGCTCGCTAGTAATAATAATTTTATCTATATTTATAAATCGATTTGTTCTTAAAAGAGATTATCCAGAGAAATTTTTTAATTTAAAAAGTAAATAGAAATATTGAGAATAAAAGCAAAGCTTGTCCATATCAGATAGGGAAACATCAGATAAAAACTTAATTTATTTAAGTAAAAATATTCTTTCATTAAAAATAATATGAAAATTAATATTATTAATATATTTATTAATGCCAATCCTATTGAATGAAAACCGAAGAAAATGATGCTCCAAATACTATTAAAGAAAAGATGAATAAAGTATATTTTGATAATTTTTTTATTAAAAGAATTTATCCAGACTTGCCAAATAGCTAATGACATCATCGCATATAGAATCGACCAAACTGGTGCGAATACCCAGCTAGGAGGGTTAAAACTTGGTTGTATAATTTCTGAATACCATGGTTCTTTGTATGTCGAAGTGACATAACTGCCGATTGCTGGAACAGCAAAAGTAATAAAAAATATGAGAATGAATGATAAATATTTATTCTTAGTCACAATTTAAGGTATAACTAATTTATGTCAGAAAATCAGAAAAAAATATGGATAACCGGTGCGAGTAGTGGAATTGGTAAGGCGGTAGCAGAAAAATTTGCTAGAGAGGGCTGGAAAGTTGCTGTATCAGCTAGAAGAAAGGAATTGCTTGAACTATTAGCTAAAAATGAAAATATTTTTTCTTTTCCATTAGATGTAACTGACAGAAATCAAATTAAAAAAGTGTTTAAAGATATTCTAGAAGAGTTTAACGATTTGGATTTATGTTTTTTTTCTAGTGGAACCTATGAACCGAAAGATGAACAAAGTATAGACCCTGATAAAATTAAAAATGTGATGAAAGTAAATTTTTTAGGCGTCATTGATTGTGTAAAAGCAGTTGAAGATTATTTCAAAAACAGAAGATCTGGACATATTTCAATCGTTTCCTCTATAGCAGGATATAGAGGACTACCTAATTCAAGTGGATACGGACCGTCTAAAGCTGCTTTAACAAATTTTGGAGAAAGTATTTATTTTGACTTTAAAAAATTTGGAATAAGAGTCTCAATGGTGTCACCAGGATTTATTAAAACTCCCTTAACTGATAAAAATGAATTTCCAATGCCATTTTTAAAAACTCCTGATTATGCTGCTGAAAAAATTTTTAATGGTTTAGTGAAAAGTAAATCGTTTGAAATTCATTTTCCTAAAGGACTCACTTTGACATTAAAATTTTTAAGGATTTTACCTTATAGTTTGTATTTGTTTTTAGTTGATAAATTAGTTAAACGTTAAATGAGCCAAAAAGGCTTGAATTATTGAATTTAAATTTAGTCATACTAGCAAATGAAAAAAAAATTTTTTAAAAACTTATTAGTAGGAGGATTTTATTTTTTCCTAGTTAAAGGCTTAATCTGGCTTGTATTAATCGGAGCAGCTGCCTTAGGAATTGGTAATTTTTTTTAAAATAAGTATAAAGATTATTTGAAAAATTTGATGTATAGTATTAAATATGGAAAATGAAAATTTAGTTAAAGAATTTAAAGTTTTTAACATAACAATAGAAAAATTCTCGCTTTTTTACGGTGTGTTTTTAATTTTATGGGGGATTGTGATTAGTTTTGTAAGCGGAAGTTCTTCGTTAACGTCCTTTATTCCGTCATTCCTAGGTTTGCCTTTAGTAGTTTTTTCTTATTTAGCAATGAAATTTGTTTCAAAAAAAAAATTATATATGCACATAGTGGTAATTTTTGGCATAATTATTTTTCTTGGCGGATTAGATGTAATTAGGTCACTTATTGGAGGCTACGCATTTGAAAATTTTTGGGCGGATGTTTCTAAAACTATGATGTTAGTAACTGGTTTCTATTTTTCATTACAATGTGTAAAATCATTTATTTATGCAAGAAAAATGAGGGAACAAGAAAATATTTGAATTCTACAAGTTTGATTCTACAAATTCCCAGTTAATTAACTTATCAAAAAAGTTTTCTAAGTAAGCAGGTCTTTTATTTTTGTAATCCAAGTAATAAGAGTGTTCCCAAACATCACAACCTAGTATTGGTTTCATTCCGTGAATTAGAGGGTTTTCAGCATTAGGAGATTTAGTTACTACTAATTTATCATTTTTAGTAGACAGCCAACACCAACCTGAACCGAATTGAGTAGTGCCAGCTTTTATAAATTCTTCTCTAAACTTTTCAAAATTACCAAAATCAGCTTTTATTTTATTATCAAGCTTTGATGGGATTTTGCCTCCACCATTTGGTTTCATGCATTTCCAAAAAAGATTATGATTCCAATGTTGGCTAGCATTATTAAATATTCCAGCTTTATTTTCATTAGAAGATTTAGTTATTATTTCTTCTAATGATAATTTTTCATAATCAGAGTCCTTTATAAAATTATTTAAATTTGTGATGTATGTTTGGTGATGTTTTCCGTGATGTAAGTCTAGGGTTTGCTCTGACATTATTGGAGATAGAGCAGAGTTTGAGTAATCTAATTTAGGTAATTCAAACATATTATTCCTTTATAAACATTACAGTTAATTCTGCAACTTTAATCCCAAACTTTGTCATTGTTGCTCTATTTATTGCCACTCTTTCATCTTGCATAAAGATCCAATCATCAAAAGTAATTTTAATATTTTTACCCTTAACAGGAACCAGCAATACATACTCAAATTTGAAAGCCGGGCCATATGAGTACCCTTTTGCTGTACCCACAACATCAGCTGCCGTACCTTCATAATTATTTTCGTCAATTTTTTTAATTGTCCACTGTCTTGTTTGTCTTTCGCCATCATTCCAATTAAATATCTCATCTAGTATAAGATTTGTTCCATCCCACTTACCATTCAAGTCTGCTTTAAATTGTCTAGTTACTTTTCCAGATCTATTTTGTAGAACACCCCAAGCTTTAACATCTCCTGATAAATAATCTTCAATTACAAGTCTGGGTTTTTGGTCTTTAAAATCTATTGGTTTCATATTGTTCACACATCCATTTAAAAATATTACTAAAATAAATATTAGTATTTTTTTCATTATATTTCTTTATTAAACATAGAGAATTGAATCAAGTTAATGTTTTTTGATTTAAATCCAGCCTCACAATAAGATAAGTAGAATTCCCACATACGCTTAAAATATTCATCAAAACCTAATGGGCTAATTTTTTCCCAAGCACCTAAAAAATTTTTTCTCCAAGTTGCCAGAGTTCTAGCATAATCGTCGGAGTAAGTATTAATTTTTTCTAATTTTAGGTCATTTTTTTTAATTAGATTTTCTATAAATTGAATTGAGGGCAAGAACCCGCCAGGAAATATATATTTTTGAATAAAATCCTCATTTGCTCTATATCTTTCAAATAAGTCATCTTTTATAACAATGCCTTGAATTGCGGCAGTGCCATTGTAGTTAAGAACATTTTTAATTGTACCAAAAAATTTGTCCATATATTTTTCACCAACAGCCTCAATCATCTCTATTGAAGCTACGTGATCATATTTTTCCTTTAGATCTCTGTAATCTAAAAACTTAACATTTACTTTATTGTTTAGCCCTGAATTGAAAATCTTCTTTTTAGTAAACTCATATTGATTTTTTGAAATCGTGATACAGTCTATACTCACATCATAATTTTTAGCTAAGAATTCAGCAAAACCGCCCCAACCACACCCTATCTCTAAAACCTTATTGCCATCTTTTATATTCATTAAATTTATAAGTTCTTGAAATTTATTTCTTTGAGCGATTTCTAAATCATCTTTCTCGTTTTTATAGACTGCGCTGGAATAAGTAAGAGATTTATCAAGCCACAATGAAAAAAATTCATTACCTAAATCATAATGTTTTGAAATATATTTTTTACTTTTAGATTTTGTATTAGACGCAAAAATTTTTTTTAGAAAATTTTTGATTTTTTGTAATTTTAAACTTCCTGAAAAAGAATAAATTGTATTAATATTTCTAGCTGTAAGTTCAATTAAATTTGTTAAATTTGAGGTATAAAAATCTTTTTTCATATGAGCCTCACCCAAAGCTGAGCTTCCGCCCATAACGACGTTTAGGTAAAAATTGGGTTTATTGATTTTGATATCTGAGGATAATTTACTCTCTAAGTCACCAAAATGGAAAACTTTTCCGTCATAGTTTACAAGCTTAAGATTTCCTTGTGAGATTTTTTTCAATTTATTTAGGACGAATCTTTCTGAAATTTTAATTAAACTCATTAGTATTCCTCGTAACTTAAATTATTTTTTAATTTAGTATCTCTTTTTCTATATATTGCCCCTTTTTTCCATAAAAGTAATGCTTCAAAATGTATCGAGCTTATAATTTTAATTGTCATTAATGGATACTTAAAAAAGTTAAACATGAGTTGTTTGGAACTAAATTCTTTTTTTTCTCCTGTTTGGGTGGCTGTTAAAATTGTTCCTATCAAGTCTGTTTGTTTAATAAAGACTGAGAGTTTATCATTGGGGTCGAGTAATTTAAAATTATAGTAAGTTTCCATATCCATAAATGGCGATACGTAAAACTTTTTTTTGCATTTTTGAGCTATTTCCTCATTATCTTTAATTTTAAAAATATATGTGTGCTGCTCATTAAAAGTATTTTTTACTTCGTAAAAAATTGCCCTCAATTTATTGTCCTCGTAGCAATAAAAAATACTTAAAGGGTTGAACACATAGCCAAAAATTCTTGGATAACAAAGTATTTTAACTTTGTTAATTTTACCTTTTATATTGAACTTGCTAGTATTTTTAAGAACCCACTCTTTTAGATCGCTTCCATCACGTTCTCCATGATCTTTATCGTAAAAGCTAAAAATGTTAAACTTATTATGGGAGAAGATATTTATTGAACTGTCTAATAGATTGATTTCATCTAAATCAATTAATAATGAAAAAGTTTTATATTTTAAGAAATGTCTGACAGGTTTAAATCTTGTATGAATTACTTCGCCATTGTAAATGCAGGAGTTCATCAAATTTTAAAGTTATTTATCAAATCTATAGACGACTTTAATCCATCTTCATGAAATCCGTAACCAAAATAACTTCCACAAAACCAAGTTCTTTTTTTTCCTTGTATTAATCTTAGATCTTCTTGAAGCGCGGTATTCTTTGAATTCAAATAAGGGTGGGTAAAATTGACTTTTTTAATAACAGAATTTTCATTAATTTTATAAATAGGGTTTAAAGTTAAAAAATAGTCTTTAGATGTATCTAAGTTTTGTAGTTTATTTAACCAATAGGTAATGCATGTCTTTTCTCCATCTGAAACAGAATTCCAACTAGACCAGGCCCTTTTTTTGTGAGGCATTAATCTTATATCAGTATGTAAATAAGCCTCATTCTTCACATAATTAAATTTTTCCAATATATTTTTTTCTTCTTCCGTTGGTTTTTCTATCATTCTTAAACTTTGGTCTGCATGGGAAGCTAGAACTACTTGATCATAGTCAACGTATTCATTGCCAATAATTACCCTGATATTGTCATCGCTTCTAATTAACTTATCCACTTTATAATTTTTAAAAATTTCTCCACTAATTTTATCTGTTACTTTTTTTACATAAGCTCTACTTCTATTTGAAACTGTGTACCATTGCGGTCTATTTTTAAATTTAAATAAACCATGATTGGTAAAAAAATTTAAAAAAAATTTTAATGGCATTTCTTTTGCTTTATTAAATGGCATTGACCAGATAGCAGCAACCATGGGAATTAAGTGATACTCGATAAAGTATTTTGATAACTTTTTTTTATTAAGAAAATTTCCTAGAGTCTCTTCTTTAATTTCACTTTCAAGTAATTTTGGAGCAATTTTATAAAATGAAATTATCTCTCTAATCATATATAAAAATTTAAAATTAAGAAAATTTAATTTATTAGCAAAAATACCTCCTAAACCGCTTCCGCTATATTCAACATTACTATTCTTAATTGATACAGAAAATGACATGTCGCTTTTTTCGTAAGGAACTTTTAATTCATTAAAAAAATTTACTAAATTTGGATAAGTGACCTCATTAAAAACAATAAAGCCTAGATCTACTGGGACAATCTTATCATCTTCTTTTATCTCGTAAGTAAAAGAATGGCCTCCAAAATGATCGTCTTTTTCGTATAGATCAACTTTATATTTTTTTGAGAGAAAATACGCAGAAGATAATCCAGAGATGCCTGAGCCGATAACAGCAATTTTCATTAAAAAAGGTTAAGCAGCTTCATCTTTATATTCATCCATTGAAGGACAAGAACATACTAAATTTCTATCTCCAAAAACATTATCTACTCTAGCAACTGGTGCCCAATATTTATTATTTTTTACATACTCAGTGGGAAAAGCTGCTTCCTCTCTTGAGTAAGCATGCTTCCATTCACTTGAAGCTAATTCGACATAAGTATGAGGTGCATTTTTAAGCGGGTTATCTATTTTGTCAAACTTTGATGATACCACTAAATTAATTTCTTTTTTAATTTTGATAAGTGCATTACAAAACTTATCAATCTCCTCCAAATTTTCGCTTTCAGTTGGCTCGATCATAATTGTACCAGCGACAGGCCATGACATTGTTGGAGCATGATAGCCAAAGTCAATTAGTCTTTTTGCTAAATCCTCCTCAGAGATCCCTGAATTTGCTTTAATTGGTCGGATATCAATTATGCACTCATGTGCAACATTTCCATTTTTACCAGTATAGAGGACTTTGTAATCTTTGGATAATTTTTTTGAAATATAATTTGCATTTAAAATTGAAACTTGTGAAGCTTTTTTCAATCCTTCAGCACCCATCATCTTTATATACATCCAGGATATTGGAAGTATGCTTGAACTACCCCAAGGTGCAGCTGACACAGCTCCCATTCCATTCTTAGGGCCTGCCTCTTTAATAATTTCGTGTGTTGGTAAAAAGTCAGCTAGATGCTTAGCACAAGCGATTGGGCCCATTCCTGGTCCACCTCCGCCGTGAGGTATGCAGAATGTTTTATGTAAATTAATATGACAAACATCAGGTCCAAATTTTCCTGGTTTTGCAACACCCACAAGTGCGTTTAGATTGGCTCCATCCATATACACTTGTCCACCGTGTTTATGAATAACTTCACAAATATCAATGATTTTTTCCTCAAATACCCCATGAGTAGAGGGGTAAGTAACCATTAAAGCAGCTAAATCTTTTGAGTGTTTTTCAGCTTTATTTTTAAGATCGTCAATGTCGACATTTCCATCATTGTCACAATTAACTACAACCACTTTCATCCCACACATTTGGGCGCTGGCTGGATTAGTTCCATGTGCTGAATCTGGAATTAAACAAACGTTACGATTTTCTTGTTTATTGTTCTTATGGAATTTTCTTATAGTCATTAGACCAGCGTACTCTCCTTGGGCTCCAGAGTTAGGCTGTAAAGAAACTGCGTCATAGCCAGTAATTTCTTTCAGATCGTTTATTAGATCATTAAAAAGAATCTTATAGCCCTCCATTTGATTTGTAGGAACAAAAGGATGTGGAAGTGAAAACTCTTTCCAGGTGATAGGAATTAATTCTGCTGTTGCATTGAGTTTCATTGTACAAGATCCTAAAGCAATCATTGATCTATTAAGTGCAATATCACAATCTTCTAGTTTCTTTAGATATCTTAGCATCTCAGTTTCAGAATGATATTTGTTAAAAACTGGATGAGTTAAGTATTTTGAAGTTCTTAAAAGATTTTTGGGAAGATTATTAAGTTCAACTTTTACGTCTTGTTTGATTACTTTAGAAATACCAAATAATTTTAACAATAAATTTACATCATCAAGTTTTTTTGCTTCATCAAAAGCAATTGACAAATGCTCTTTGTCAACTTTTCTAAGATTTATATTCTCTTTTAGTGCTGATTCATAAATAGAGTTTGTTTTTTTATTAGTTTTAATCGTAACTGTATCGAAGAAATGATCAGATAAAATCTCGTATCCACCTGCTTTTATATTATCAGCAAAAATTTTAGCTAATTTTGAAGTTCTATTAGCAATCTTAAGTATTCCTTCTGGTCCATGATAAATTGCAAAAGCAGCAGAAATGATAGCTAGTAGTGCTTGAGCGGTGCAAATGTTGCTAGTTGCTTTATCTCTTCTAATGTGTTGCTCCCTAGTTTGTAAAGACAGCCTGTAGGCTTTTTTTCCATGTCTATCTTTAGAAACACCAATAATTCTTCCTGGCATTGATCTTTTAAATTCTTCCTTAGTTGCAAAAAATGCTGCGTGAGGTCCACCGTATCCCATTGGAATACCAAATCTTTGGGCGCTTCCAACAGCAATGTCAGCTCCAAGTTCAGCTGGAGTTTTTAATCTAGCTAAAGCCAATAGATCACAAACCAAAATAGCTTTTCCATTTTTTTTGTGTATTTGACTGATACTTTCACTAGGATCGTTTATCTCACCTAAAGTTCCCGGATATGATAAAACTCCGCAAATAATATCTTCGTTAATTTTCGTAAGTTCTTTTTTTTCATCACCGATGATCAATTCTAAATCAAAAGGATTTGTTCTTGTTTTTATGAGATCAATTGTTTGAGGATTGCAATTGCTTGAGATAAATATTTTTTTTGAATTAGTCTTATCTAATCTTTGGCTTAAACCCACTGCTTCTGCTGTCGCTGTTGCTTCATCTAATAAAGAAGCGTTAGCTATATCCATGCCCGTCAAGTCAATTATTGATTGTTGAAAATTTAAAAGCATTTCAAGACGACCTTGCGCCACTTCAGGCTGATAAGGTGTATAAGACGTGTACCATCCTGGATTTTCTAAAATATTTCTAAGAATTACATTAGGTGTAATAGAATTATAGTATCCCATTCCAATAAAATTTTTAAAGATTTTATTTTTTTTAGATATAGATTTTAATTTTTTTAAAGCATCGTTTTCTGACATTGGCTGATCAATTTTAAGATCATCTTTTAATAAGATTTTTTCTGGCACAGTATTGTTCATTAGATCTTCTAGTGACTTATACCCAACGTATTGTAACATTTTAGACTGATCTTCTTCAGAAGGACCAATGTGTCTTTTAATAAATTCTTTTGAATTATCGTCAATCATTTAACTTGGGTTCTCCTTGCAAAACTTATCATATTCGTCTTTTGACATAAGCGAGTCATACTCACCTTTATCCTTTATCTTTAACTTAAAAAACCAGCTCGCTCCCTCAGGGTCTGAGTTAACGCTACCAGGATCATCAGCAATAGCTTTATTTCCCTCAGTAATTTCCCCAGAAATAGGAGAATAAACATCACTCGCAGCCTTAGTAGACTCTACAACAGCTGCTTGACCTTCTTTTTCTACGGCTTTCCCTGCATCAGGAACCTCCACAAAAACAATATCACCGAGCATTTCTGTTGCATGCTTAGTTATTCCAACTGTAGCAACGTCTCCATCCAATGAGACCCATTCGTGTTTTTTAGAAAATTTTTTTTCACTCATATTTATTTCTTCTTATTTAACATAACTTTTTTTATAAAATGGAAGTTCAGAAATTTTACCCCCATATTTTTTTCCTCTTACTTCAAGCTGAATAGCTGTACCTATTTCAGAAAATTCAGATTTAACATATCCCATTGCAACTGGAGCGTTCACACTAGGGCCAAAAGTGCCGCTTGTAACGAATCCTATTTCATTGTTGTCTGATGAAAAGATTTTAGTATTTTCTCTAGCTATAACTTTTCCATCTGGTTTTATACCAACTCTAATTTTTTCACTTCCATTAGCTAATAAATTTTTTATTTTTTCCCATCCATTGAATCCGCCACCTTCTTTTCTTTTTTTTGCTATAGCCCATTTTAAATTAGCCTCTACCGGATTTATTTTTTCATTTAAATCATGACCATATAAACACAGACCTGCCTCTAATCTTAATGTATCTCTAGCTCCTAAACCTATCGGTTTAACTTCATTTGAAATTAAGTAATCAATGAGATTTTCAACTTTTGTGTTTGAAATTGAGATTTCAAAACCATCTTCACCTGTATATCCAGATCTTGTTACATAAAGATTTTCACCTTCATATTTAAAATTATTTCCTGTCATAAATTTTAAATTAGCAACACCCGGAATTAATTTTTCTAAAATCGCTACAGATTTGGGTCCTTGTAACGCAATTAAAGATAAATCATTATTTAAAAGATGTTTGTGATTTTTTTTTAAAAATTGAGAAATTTGTTTAATATCATTTTCCTTACAGGCTGCATTTAAGATTATACAAAAACCTTTTTCTGTTCTTGTAATAATTAAATCATCAATTATTCCACCTTCGTTATTTAGTAAAAAAGAATATTTCGAATGGTTAACTTTCAAATTTTTTAAATCTGCTGGAATAATTTTTTCTAAAGACTCTATTAATGTTTCATCCCCTTCTAAAAAAAATTGTCCCATATGTGACACATCAAAAAATCCAGCGTGTGTTCTTGTAGAAATATGTTCCTTAACAATACCATCTTTATATTGGATAGGCATTTCATAGCCAGCGAAAGGGACAAACTTTGCTCCTAAGTTTTTATGATAATTATATAAAGCTGTTTTTTGTACTTCCATAATAACTCTTATCTAACCCCATCTGTCTAGGTACCTGAGAGATTTAATCCTTCGGTGAGGCTTTCGCCTGCTTTCCAGAGTTATTACGGTAACGGTCCTTTTGCCTGAGAGTTTCCGGGGTGGTTGCTCCTTCGGCGCCTAATTGGTCTCTCCCGTCACGAAGAGGACTTTCCTCTAAATACAGTAAAAAGTCAAATGCAAATTATTCAAGTCTTGCTATGTTTTTTATCAAAACTCTTCAATATTATTGCCGAAATAATGACTGTGCCACCTATGAATACACTTATTGGAGGAATTTCATTCAAAAATAGCCATACCCAAAGAGGCGCACATAAAGTTTCCATCAACATTAAAATTCCAACTGTTGCTGACTCAACTGTTCTTGATCCAATTGTTATACAAATAAAGCTAACTGCTAATTGTGGAACTCCAAGTAGAAAACCCATCCAAAGATCGTGTTTAGTGAATTCAAAGGACTCTGCTAAGAAAAAACCGTAAATCAAACTAAATATTCCAGAGTAAAAAATTGCCGGAACCATATCAACTTTGGTGTTTTTTCTAATTATCATTACTAAAATCGCAAAATTTATTGGGATTGCTAATGCCACTAAATTTCCAAATAGTGACCCGCCTGAAATAGAGTCTCCAACCATTATTACAATGCCACTCATAGCAAGAAAGATTGATATCAAACCGATTAATGAAACTTTTTCTTTTAGATAAAAGTAGCCAAAGATTGCTAGAAACATAGTTTGGGTACTTATAATAAAAACAACATTTGCAACTGTTGTATTGCTCATCGCAACTACAAAGGCAACAAAGCTAAATGATAAAACAAAACCTCCTAATAATCCCGGAAGGCCTGACTCTTTTATAATATTAAAGGTATTTTTTTTATAAGTTACCAAAAGAAAAGCTATTAAAGCTAAAAGGA
>CACKBP010000001.1 GCA_902598315.1 uncultured Pelagibacteraceae bacterium | reverse complement strand
TAGCTGCATGTATTCTTGCAATTTTCTGTTTAATGACTGCTTTTATATTTCATTTCAACTTTTCAGATCAAGTGCAATTCATTTCATTTCTTAAAAATATAGGTTTAGCTGGTGGATTTTTATTTATAGTGGCCAACGGAACTAAAGATTGGTCTGTTGATAAAGAAAAAAAATATGTCCGATTATAAAAAAACCCGAGAACAAGGTTCCCGGGTTTTAATATTTTATATTTAGCTAAATATCTTTAGAATTTGTAACCAACTGAAAGCTTACCAGAAATATCTTCTATATCAGCTTCAACTTTGTTTCCGTTAGCATCAGCAGCATTAGCTGAGTACGTATCAAAGTGAGTGTAGGTAACTTCTGCCTTGTAGTATAAACCACCAGGCAAGTCTCCTTTAGTTCCTAGACCTAAAGTTAAACCATAAAGATCTTCGTTAGGATACGTTGATCCTGAGTTCAAAGACTCTAACGTTACTAAAGTAGCGTGTTGTAGACCTAGTTTACCATGAAGAGGATAACCTGCGACTTCCGTTAATGGAAAATCGAGATACAATTGAACTACATTATCAAACTCTGCTTGAGCTTTATAAGTACCTGAATCACCGGCTGCGTTTGAGTCTGTTCTAGACTTACTTCCCATGTCTCTAGTTGGGATGTATGAAAGACCTACTGTCATACCGTTGTCTGATATAGCTTCAATAAAAACTTCTGGCACAAGTACGTCTTCTGAGTGTGTGCCATTATTTTTTTCATTGCTTGATCTTGTTGTCTCAGTACCTGATGCATCCAACATGTGAAGTGCTCCAGTAATACCAATCCCCATTTCAGCTTTTGCAGCTTGAAAGGAAACAAATAAAAAAGATAATGCTATTGTTAAAAATCTTTTCATTTTTACTCTCTTATATTAATATTAATAATAACTATCTATTAAACGATTCCGCAATAAAATCCAGGTTTTTAAACATCATTGCTCAACCTACGATTTAAAAAATTCAATAAATTAGGGTTTTTTTGGTATATTTATGTGCTATTTTTGCAACAATTTAGAACTTTTTTTTAAGAAGCTTTTGTAAACCTGCCATCCAACAATAAAAAATATTGTTATCATTATGATTAAAGTTAAAGGTCTATCCCACAGAAATGACCAAGAGCCGTCACTTATTAATAAAGATCTTCTTAAATTTTCTTCCATTAATCCTCCTAAAACAAAAGCTAGAATTAAAGGGGGCATAGGAAAATCATATAGTCTAAGAATAGTTGCTACTAAAGCGATACCGATCATCATATAAATATCAAAGTTATTGAAAGACATTAGATATATTCCTGTTACTGAAAAAAATAAAATTAATGGAATTAAAAAAGTTCTAGGAGTTGCTAAAACTCTGGCTATATAAGGAATCAATGGTAAATTGAGAATTAAAAGAATAACCATACCAATGTACATTGACATTATAACTGACCAAAATATTTCAGGATTAGTTTGATATAATCTTGGACCAGGTTGTATCCCAAAACCAAGTAAAGCTCCAAGCATTACAGCCGTTGTTCCGCTACCAGGAATGCCTAACGTAAGCAAAGGAACAAAGGAACCTGAGCAAGCAGCATTGTTAGCAGTTTCGGGCGCTGCAAGTCCGTTGACACTTCCCTTGCCAAATTTTTGTTTTTCATCATCATTAACAAAATTTCTTTCCATCCCATATGCTAAAAAAGATGCGATAGTAGATCCTGCACCAGGTAAAACACCGATAATGAAACCTAAAACTGAAGACCTTGGAATTGTTGTAACCATTTTTTTTGTTTCTTCTTTGTCTAATTTAATTGAACCTAATTGTGATAAAGAAATTTGTTTAGCTACTCTTGTAGGATCGTTAGCTTTAAATATTATTGTTAAAGCTTCACTCATTGCAAATGTTGCCATTACGACTAAGACAAAGCTTATACCGTCAGATAAATTCATATTATTAAATGTAAATCTTGGAATATCAGATAAAGTATCTTGACCCACACTTGCTAACATTAATCCTAGGACTACCATCATCATAGCTTTTAAAAAATGACCTTTTGCTGAAAAAGCCGAAACTGCAGTTAATCCCAAAATCATTAAACCAAAATAATCTGGTGACCTAAAAGCTAAACTCACTTTTGACAAACTTGGCGCAGCTATTAATAAAAAAATTGCTGCAATGGTTCCTCCAGCAAAAGAACTATACGCTGCTATAGCTAGAGCTTTCCCTGCTTTTCCTTGTTGTGCCATCGGGTAGCCGTCGAATGATGTTGCTACCGTTCCTGGTATTCCTGGTGCATTAATTAATATTGAAGATGTAGATCCTCCAAAAACTGCACCATAATAAACACCTGCCATTAGAATTAAACCTGTTGACGGTTCAAAACCATAAGTGATAGGTATCATTAATGCTATGGCAGTCATTGGTCCTAAACCTGGCAGCATTCCAATTATTGTTCCAGCAAAACAACCAATCATAACCATCATTAAATTTTTTAATGAAAAAGCTGTTTCTAATCCGATGAGTATTCCTTCAATCATCCCATAACTCCAATAAATTGTAAAAATGGGTCACGAAGATAAATATTTAATAGTCCGTGTAAGAGATACATAAATATTGCTACAAAAGGAAATGATAAAAGAAATATCCATATCCATTTTCTCTCACCTAAAACAATATAAGATAATACTAAAAAAATTGAAGTTGATAAAAAATATCCTACTCTTAAAATTGTCAGCCCATACAAAACCATAAGTATAACTAACGTAATTGTTTTTTTATAATCTAAAACTGTTAAATCTACATTTGAAGGTTTTGTTTCTGGCAAAATAACATAAAGCGCTGAAAATATTAAACCTGCATAGCCTAAATAAATTGGAAATGTTTTTGCGTTGAACGCTGCATTTTCATCAAAAGTAAAAACTTGAATTTGATGCGCTGTATAAAGATAAAAACCTGAAAAAGTAAAAAAGAGCAGTGAAATAATCTTTGAAGGACTTATTTTCACTGCTCTTTCCTTAACTATTTATTTAATTACGCCTAAATTTTTTAACAAACCAGTCATCTCAACTGTTTGCTTTTCTAAAAATTTAACGAATTTTTTATCTGGGTTATAAATATTTACCCAAGCATTTCTTTTTCTGACAGCTTCCCATTCAGGTGTTTTTTGAACATCGCCTAACATTTTAGCAATTTTCTTTCTCTCACCGTCACTCATACCTGGAGGGCCAAAGAAACCTCTCCAATTTACAAAGATTGCATTTGTTCCTTGCTCTTTTAAAGTTGGAACATCAGGAGCATCAGCAACTCTTTTGGGTGCTGTAATACCAAGAATTTTCACTTGATCTCTTGCTCCCATTACTTCTCCCAAACCAGTAGAAAGAATTTGAGTTTCACCAGATAAAAGTCCTGCTAATGCTTTACCACCTGCATCGTAAGGAATGTAAACAACATCATTTGGATTAGCACCAGCTTCTTTAAATGCCAAAGCACCAATTAAATGGTCCATACTTCCTCTAACAGATCCGCCAGCCATTTTTACCGACTTAGGATTTGCTTTGTAAGCAGCAACTACATCTTTCCAAGAATTGTATGGTGAGTTTTTAGCTGCAACAATTGCACCGTAATCACCAATTACACCAGCTATTGGTACTACATCTTTGTAAGATGTAACCTTTGCTGCGTTCTTCTTATCTACATAACCAGAGTGTCTAGTTATTGATCTAAGAACCAATGGAGTTGATTGAACTAAAATCGTATCTGAAGGTTTCGTATTTATCATATATGATAAAGCTTTTCCTCCACCACCACCTGACATATTTTCAAATGATGCGCTATTTAAAAAACCAGCTTTAGTTAAAGCTTCACCAGTTCCTCTAGCAGTTCCATCCCAACCACCACCAGCGCCACCGCCAATTACAAAGTGTAATTTGTCAGCTGCGAAAGAAGTATTTGAAACTGAAGTTAAAAGAACAGCCGCGAAAACTAAGCTGATAAGTTTTTTGAACTTATTAAACATTATTTCCCCCTGTGTTTATTAATTATTCACATTAAAATAAATAACTAATCCAGAGTCAACTGTGTATTAATGAAAAAAAGTTCCTCTTATTCTAAGTAACTCTCTTGATAACCCAGAATGCTCCTTAAAAGCTTTTCTTCCATGCAACCAAAAATAGTTATTTGAGAAAATTGTCGATCCAACAGGTAGCGGAAAGCTTATTTTATTTTTACTTTGTTCTAAAGAATCTGATAGTTTCTGTAAAAACAAACCTTGTTTCATATTTTTTGGTTCAGGAAATTGATCAATATAGGAAATAATTGGCTTGCCGTTTTTATCTTTTGAAAATACTGGATGTTCAACTTTATAATCAACATTTTTACTTTTAGGTGATCCCCATACGAAATCTTCTTGACCCACAGGATCATTACTTAAATCTTCCAAATGTTCCCAATCATCTAAATGTAAAATTACACTTTCTCCTCCACCGACATTCTGTTCTTCCATTTTTGTCATTATAATCCAATCAGTTTTCTCTTTAACGTAAGTTCCGTCAGTGTGAAGATCTAAATTTGTGTAAGCTTTTCTAAGGTAAGAATCACTACTATCTTGATGCTTTACATGAAATCTTGCATAGTATTTACCTGTCATGGAGTCAAAGTTAGGTTTGCCAATTAGATAGGCAAGACCTGTGGAGAGCTTGACTAAAAAATCTTTATCAAATTTTTTATTCTTTATGTCGGGTTCAACAATTGCAGTTCCTGTATTACGGTCATTAAGAATATCGTTTAGAGTTTTACTTAACTTATTTTGAAATACCTCATCTAAGCTTTTTGCCAAACTGAATCTAGAAAAAGGTTTATATTCTAAAGATAAAATTGAATGTTTTTTAAAAGGAAAAATCAACCTATCAAGATCACTTTCGTTTAACTTAATTACTCGAACTCTCTTCGAATTATTATGATATGATAATGAAAAGCTCATTTAATCAATAGTGCCCATAATCCACAAAACAATAAAAATTGCTAGTATTGGTTCCATTTTGTAATTTTACCATAAATCAAATGTTAGTCAAAAAGCTTAGTAAAATCGCAGAAGTAACCGTGGGTATTACTAAGTTTTTTTTAGATATTATAAATATTGCAATGCAAGTAAGGAATACTATTAGTCTAATTGTAAGCTCTGACTCAGCTAAAACTCCAGCAGGAAATATTATCATTCTTCCAAGTAATGCAGCCAAGGTTGAATAAGCAACACAATTAAACCATTTAAAAATTTTTGATTTTACACTAACTTTTTCTGAGGTAAGTGCTCCCATGAATCTAGATATATATGTAGCAATTGAAGTTGCTATTATGGCAAAAATTATAATTTGACTACTTACCATCTTTTTCTCCAAATAAATAAGCAACCGTCCCTGCTATCAATCCAGCAAATAATAATGACCACTCAGTAGAAAATAAATAAATAACTGGTCCTAAAGTTGTTCCTAAAATTACCGAAATAGATATGGCTATGTTTTTCATGGCACCTATCATCATACAAAAAAAATAAATTGGATTTACAATCGCCAATCCAATTAACATTTCTTTATTTAAAAGATCTGCTGCTAGGTAACCAATAACTGTCATTAGAACAGCTGTTAACCAAGTTCCCGTGCCAATACCTATCCAAAAATCTATTCGATATTTTGCATTAATCTTTTTGTAGGTGTCTTTAGCGATTAACCACGATGAGACTGCAAGAAAGTGACAAGACAAATAATATTTCCATTTAGGTTGTGATTTATGCTCAAGTAAAGGAAATAAAGAAACTGTCATTGGGTAAAGTCTAAAATTAACTAGCCAAACTGCTAAAAAAATATTTACAATAGATGCGCCTAATAATAATGACTCCGCCATTACTAACTGACCCGGTAATGCGTATGTAAAAAAACTTGAGGCTGCGCTTTGTTGAATGTTAAATCCAGCATCTTTAAGCAAAGCTCCTAAAGCAACAAAACATGCCGCCAAAGGTAACGCTGGACTTCTTGCACCTTTTAAAGATTTTAAACCTGTGAAGAAAGCTTGTGAGTTAATCATCCACCAAGGAATAATCTTCCTACGTCTGGATTTTTTAAAAGATCATCCCCTTTTCCTGCAATAGCTGTTTGGCCTGATACTAAAACGTACCCTATATCTGCAAACTCTAAACCTTTTTTTGCGTTTTGTTCTACGAGTATTATCGTTTTCTTCTCTGCTTTTTGAAGATCTTCTAAAATTTCAAAAACCATATTTATATATTTTGGTTCCAAACCTATTGATGGTTCATCTACTAATAAAACTGATGGTTTCATAACTAACGCTCTTGAAATTTCTAATAATCTTCTCTCGCCACCTGATAAAACTTTTGCAGGTTGATTTCTTCTATTTCTTAATCTCTCATATTTTTGAAAAATTCTTTCAGCTTCTTCATAAGCCTCGTCTTGTTTATCTTTAATGTATCCACCCATTAAAAGATTTTCCTCAACTGTCATATCAGGAAATACTGAGTTATCTTGTAAGATATAAGCTATGCCCACTTTGCTAAGTTTCTGTGCAGGAGTTAATGTCGTAATTTCATTTCCTTCTAATTCAATTTTTCCGTCAAAAATATTTGTAAAACCATAAATAGAATGAAGTATTGTAGACTTTCCCGCACCGTTAGGTCCTATTAAACATAAGGATTGAGCCTTACTTACTGTTAAGTCAAAATTATGAAGTATCTCCATTTTTCCATAGCCAGCATTTAAGCCTCTTATGGTTAGATGAACATCACTTGGAGATAATTTATTTAAGTCTTCTAAACCAGGTGCTTTACCTAAAACATCATATTGATTTGCCATTACTGCGCTCCTAAATAAGCATCAACTACTCGCTTATCGTTTTTAATTTGATCTGGAGAACCCTCTGCTAGCATTTTACCATGGGCTAAACAGAAAATTTTTTGTGCTAAACTCATAATTACTTTCATATTGTGCTCTATGACTAATAAAGTAATTCCATAATCTTTATTTATTTTAATTAATCTATCTATAATTCCGTTAATTAAAGTTGGATTAATTCCAGCTGTAGGCTCGTCTAATAAAAGCATTTTAGGCTCATTCATCAAAGCCATTGCTAATTCTAATAATTTTTGTTGCCCAAATGATAAATCACCTGCTCTCAAATTTCTTTTTTGATAAAGACCTACAAAGTTTAAAATATTTTCTGCTTTTTCAGTAAGTTCAGCAGGTACTTTTGCAAAAATAAATCCTGAGTCACTAGCTTTGTGACTTATTAGCATATTCTCTACGCAGTTAAGTTTTGAATAAATTCTTGTTTGTTGAAAAGTTCTTAACAAACCAAGTTTAGCGACTGCTGGCACAGGCATTTCAGAAACTTCTGTATTATCAAAAACTATTGATCCTTTATCAATCGGATGAGTTCCAACAATAGAATTAAATAAAGTAGTTTTACCTGAACCATTAGGTCCTATTAAGCCAACTATAGATCCCTGTTCTACCGAAACAGAAATATCTACGTTAGCTTGAACACCGCCGAAAGATTTACTTACATTTTTAACCTGTAATATGCTCATTTTAATTCCACTTGTGCTTTACGATCTTTTTCATCTATCACTTCACCAAATCTTTCAGGATATTTTTCTCGCAACCAACCCATTAATCCTTCTGGGAAATAAACTACGATTACAACAATTAAAACTCCTAGCGCAACATATTGCCAGCCTAATATTAACGTCCAAAGTCCTTCTTTGAAAAAATGGAATAAAGTTGCACCAATTACTGGTCCCCACAAAGTTCCTTTACCGCCAAGTATTGCCATGAGAACCATAAATACTCCCATCTCTCTTCCATCAAATGCAACATCGGTTGAGTCTATATATCCAATTAATCCACCCATAATTCCGCCTGCAAGACCACAGAAGAAGGCTGAGCACATCCAACCTACAATTTTATATTTCATAGTTTGGATACCCATAGCTTCCGCTTTATCCTCATTATCTCTAATTGCATTTAAAATTAATCTAAATCTAGAACCGTAAATGTATTTAACAAAAATAAATGTTCCCACTAGTAATGCGAAACTTAAAAAGTAGAAAAATTTTCCTCTAGCTTCTGTGTCAACTATTTCAGCAGGAAAAGGTGGTGTTGTGAAACCTTGACCAGCTCCAATAATTTCTATTCCGCCAGCAATTTCACCTGCCGCGATACCCAAACCTAAAGTGCAGATAGCAAAGTAATGGCCTCTCAATCCTAAAATAGCGTAACCTATAGCGCCAGCAATAACAGCTGGGACAATTGCTGAAACTAATAATCCGACACCTATTCCTTGAAAATATTGTGCAGTTGTGTGAACAAATGTTTTTTCTCCGCCACTTTCAGTCCACTCAGCCAATGGGAAAAACATTCCTACTTGAACTGAGGCTGTAAGGTACATTCCTAAACCATAGAAGAGGATATTTCCAAAAGTGTTGTAGCCCATCTCTCCACCTTGTAAGTTCCAAGTCATTGCTAGAACAATCAGAACACAAAGATATGTAAGTTGAACTTTAAAAGCAGAAAATAAATAAGGTGCGGCTAAACCTAAAATAATTAGACCTGAGTATAAAATTAAATCCTTTTGTTTTACTTTATCCATTTATTTCAAATATTCCCTTTTTTTCGAAAGTTTAAATCTTCTGTAAACTAATATTAAGACTAAGAGTAAAAATACTGCTCCTATTCTAAATTCTGTTCCTAAAATATAATCAGCAAATTCCTCAAAAAGACCTAACCCCATCCCTGAAACTGCTACCGCAGGTAAGTTTCCGAGACCTGCAACAATAACTATCATGAAAGATCTAACAGTGTAAGGAAGCCCAACATATGGATGAAGGGTAAGAGTGATTGAAATTAAAGCTCCTGCAATTCCACATAATGCAGCGTTAATTCCAAACGTTGCTGCATAAACTTTCTCTGTATCTACACCTAAAATTTTTGCAGCTCTTGCATTTTGTGCTGTAGCTCTAATTGCTCGTCCAAGTTTAGATTTCTTCATGTATATAACTAGAGCGATTGCGTATAAAACACTTATAAAAGCAGAGAATATTTTTGAATTAGGTAAAGTAACCGAGTTATCAAATAACATTGTTGTTCCGTATTCAGATTGTGCTACAACCACATCTGCACCGAAAATAAAATTCATTAATTGTTGGAAAACAATAGCTATTCCAAAAGTTGCTAAAATGGAAATAAATAAGTCTCTGTCTACAACTTTATTAATTACAAGTTTATAAAGTCCCCATCCAACAAAAAACATTAAAATTGGAGAAATAATAACTCCCCAAGCTGGATGAATTCCCCAAAGGTATATGGTGTATGCAATATAACCTCCAAGAATTACTAAATCACCTTGCGCAATGTTAATTATATTCATCACACCCCATTGGAGAGCCATTCCGTATGCAATCAATGCAAATAAAATACCTAAAAGGATTCCGTCCAATGATGCTTGGACCATTAACATTGGAGCTTTAAAAATAAGAAAGTCCATAAAATTTTAAAACTTATAAAAGAAAAGCCCCTAGAAAACTAGGGGCTTTTCAAATTATTCAGAAGTTATTAGCTTCTTTCAGACCATTTCGGGATTGGATGATAGAATTTATCAGAAGCCCATTTTGTAGGAGCCACTACTCTATTCTCACAATCATCGCCTTTACATCTTACTTGGAACAAGATCATTGGCTTAGCAACGTTTTGGCCACCAGGTCCAAATTTAATGTTTCCATAGAAAGTTTGCATTTCTGTATCAACTAGCGCATCTCTAACTGCATCTCTATCAAAAGAATTTGCTCTCTCGAACGCATCTTTAAAAACTAACAATGCTGCAGAAGACTCTGCTGATTGATATGGCGGGTCATATCCAAATTCTTTTTGGAAGTCTTTAGCGTATTTCTTACCAGAGCCAAAGAATTTATCTTTGTAAGATAAATTTTTGTGCCACTGAGAAGCACACAATGCGAATTCTGATTTCTTTCCGTGTTGTTTAGAAAGTTTTGCAGCATCACAGTGTGTCATCGCTAACATAGGAACATCAACTTTCATTTCAGAAATTTGTCTGATTGCAGTTAGTGCACCTTTTGTGTGACCTGATACAACAAGCACATCTGGCTTAACAGCTTTTACTTTAGCCAATGTAGCTGCCATATCGTTAAGTTCTTTTGGTAGTTTGTCATCGATGATTATCTCAGATCCAGTTCTTTTCGCTGCATCTAAAATACCAAGTCTCACGTCTTGAGAGAAAGCATCTTGTTCAAATGCTTGAGCAATTTTTACTCCTTTACCACCGTTTTTTTCTACCGCTAAATCGATAGCTACTTCAAGGTATTGGTTAGCTGGTGATAACACCGCGAACAAATATTTATATCCTTTAGTAAATAAAGATCTAGATGCACCATTCGCTTCAACCATAGGAATTTTATATTTCTCGGTTACTGGTGCAATGGCTTTCGTTAGACCTGAACTGTATGGTCCAAGCATGTAATGAACGCCATCTTGTTTAATTAGTCTTTCAGCTAACTGAGCGGCTCTTTTTGGGTTTGACTCATCATCATAGTAAATGATCTCAAACTTGTATTTCTTACCTTGTACTTCTACTCCACCCATTTTGTTAATTCTGTCAACGGCCATGTTATAACCATTTTGAGTATGAACTCCATTTGAAGAGTATTTACCTGTAAGAGATATTGCAGAACCTAACACAATGTATTCGCCTTCTACTTTTGCAAAAGAAGAAGTAAAAGAAACAAGTGCTAAAGTTATTGCTGAAATAAATGTAACAAATAGTTTTGCTATTTTATTCATTATTTCCCTTCTTGTTATTAATTAATTAATTAAAAATTAAATAATTAAAACAAGAAATAGAGATTTTGACAACAGTTAGAATTGATTAAAAATTCTGTGTCGCAGCAATGTAAACTGCTAAAATTAAAAGAACACACGCAGAAATTGTATTTAATAGCTTTGGTTTGCTTCTTAACCATACAGAAATTTTTTCAGCTGCTAATCCATAAATCATTAACGTTAAAAAATCTAAAACCACGTATGTAATTAATAATATTAAAAACTGTGAAATAATATTTGATCCGAAATTAATAAAAGTGGGAAAAATTGTTCCAAAAAATAAAAGAGCTTTAGGACTTAAGCCAGCAACTAATAATCCATCTTTATAAAATGATAGTGGTGATTTTAAATTTTGATTTTTAGAACTAAAACTTTTTATTTTAGAATTAAAAGTGTCATAGGCTAAATAAATTATATAAAATATTCCCGCCCATTTTAAATAGTAAAGGACTTGTGGGTTATCGCTTAAAAAAGAACCAATTAAAAAAACTACTAAAATAGCTTGGATGGTATTTGCAGATATATCTCCCAAAGCAGTCCAAACAGATCTATTTAATCCATAATTCAATGTGTGTGAAACTATGACAACCCTAGGCGGACCTGGAGAAATAAATAAAAATAAAATGATTTGTAAAAATATTATATAGTCTGTTGGAAACATTTGATTAGTCACTATATATAAATTTATGAAGAAAAAAAGTTTTATCCCTCAAACAAGAGTTAAAAACCCTGAGCCTAAAGAAAAGGATGATAATTGGATTATTTGGGCTGCTTGGGCAGATAGAATTACTTTTGAAGAAATAAAAGAAAAAACTGGAAAGAATGAGTCACAAGTAATTAAAATAATGCGGAAAAATTTAAAACCAGGCTCCTTCCGTTTGTGGAGGAAAAGAGTACACAATACTAGCATTAAACACAGGAAAAAGTTTCAGTTAGGTAGAAAAAAACTTAGAGAAAAAATTAAATTAACTGATATATATTAATTATGAAAAAAGTCACAATGTATACTGGCAATCCTTGCTCATTTTGTGCAGCAGCTAAAGCGTTATTAAAAACAAAAAATGTTGAGGTAGAGGAAATAGATATTTGGGCAGATCCAGCTAACGCAAAAGAAATGTTACAAAGAACCAATGGCGTAAGAACTATTCCTCAAATTTTTATTGGTGATCATTACATTGGTGGTAATGATAAACTTCAGGAAGCGAACAGAAACGGTGAATTAGATAAAATTTTAAAAGGAGAATGAGGAGAAATTTTTTAAAATATTTAAGCTTAACAATTTTTTCTTCTTTTATTCTTCCTTTAAACTCACTATTTGCTAATACAAATAAAATTATCAATAAAAACCTTACAAAAAAACAAAAAGAAATAATGTTCAATGAGGGAACAGAAAGACCTTTTTCTAGTGATTTACTAAGAGAAAATAGGAGGGGTTTTTATCATTGTGCTAATTGTGGAAATAAACTTTTTGCTTCTACCAGTAAATTCGACAGTGGTACAGGTTGGCCATCTTTTTCTGAGGCTTTGCCTGGAGCTTTCAAAACAAAAATCGATTACAAATTTGGTATGGTAAGAACTGAATATCATTGTGCTAAGTGTGGAGCTCATCATGGGCATGTATTTAATGACGGCCCAGGTGCAAATGGAAAAAGATTTTGTAGCAATGGTCTATGTCTAATATTTAAACCAGAGTAGTAGTGAAATGTTATTAGTCAAAAAAATTACTAATACAATTAAATTGTTTATAATTGTAATCTTTATAACTTTTTCCCTTTCCCTCTTAATAGATTTTTTTTTGGGGAAACTAATTTTAAAAGGTCTAGATCCATATTTATCAAAAACTAATTTTTATGAGAGGTTAATTAGAATTGACCATAAATTTTATCATCACACATTGAGAGAAAATATAAGATATGACAAAACCCCTAGTTTTGATAATTTTTATACTCTTTGCACAGATAATCACGGTTTTAAATATAAGTGTGGTTTTGAAAGAGATAAAAATTTTGAAATTGCTTTTTTAGGAGACTCTTTTGTTGAAGGTGTATCGCTAAATTATGAAAACACTTTTGTGGGAATATTTGAAGATAAAAAAAATATATCTGTAGCTAATCTAGGAGTCACTTCATATGCTCCAAATATATATTTATCAAAAGTAAAATATTTATTAGATAATGATTATAAGTTTAAACATATTATAGTTTTTATAGACATAAGTGATGTGTTTGATGACAATACATTTTATAAATTAAATGATGATTTTTCAATTTCAGAAAGAAAAGCAAAAGAAAAAAATTTAAAAAGAAGAAAATTTTTAAGGTATAATTTTCCTTTAACAAACTATTACATGTTTGTAATCAAAATGAACAGTAGGTTGAATAAAGAAGTGCCGCCTTCAAATAGCGAAAAGCCAATATTTAATGAAAGAGCAAGCAAAAAAGCTATGTGGACTTATAAATCTGATGGAGAGTTAGATGGTTATCAAGGCTCCATTACTAAAACTCAAGATGAAATGATATTTGCTATGAACAAGCTTTATGAGTTATTAAAAAAAAATAATATTAAATTGAGTTTAGCGGTCTATCCTTGGCCACAACAATTGGAATTTAACGATGAAAATTCTAAACATGTAAATATATGGAGAAGTTTCTGTGAAAAAAAATGTACTAAATTTATAAACTTTTTTCCCTATTTTTTTGAAGAAAAAAAGAGAACCTCTTACCTAGAGGTTTATAAAAAGTATTATTTTTGGAATGATGTTCATTTTAACGCTGAAGGTAACAGAGTAATAGCAGAAAAACTTTTAAAAGAGTTTTAGATCTTTTGTAAATGGCATAGCATCCCCAGCGCCAAGCTTTGTTGTAGAAATTCCAGCAACTTTATTTGCTAATTCTAAGCATTCTTTTATCGGTTTTCCCAAAGATAATCCAAAGGCCAAACCTCCGTTAAAAGCGTCGCCTGCTCCGGTGGTATCTAAAGCTTTAACCGTGTTAGCTTTTAAATATATATCCTCATTTCCATCAGAATAAAAAAGACCTTTTTCGCCAAGTGTTATTATTATTTTTTTCATTCCTAGTTGAAGCAATTTTTGTGAGGCCACTTTTGCATCTTCTTCATTAGCAATTTTAACACCTGTATAGAATTCTGCCTCGGTTTCATTAGGTGTGAAAAAATCAATATTCTTGAAAAATTCATTTGATAGCTTGGATGCTGGAGCAGGATTTAAAATAGTTAAGACTTTGTTTTCTTTTGCTACTTTAAGGCAATGTAATGTTACATCTAATGGCACTTCTAGTTGGGTGAGAAATATTTTTGATTTTTTTATTAGATTAATTTGATCTTTAAGATCTTCTAGTGTCAGTGTAGATGGTGCACCTGTAATTACATTTATAGCATTTTTACCGGAATTTTTGTCAACTAAAATACCTGCGACACCTGTTTGAAGATTTTCGTTTTGAATTATGTGTTTTGTATCAATATTATTTTTTTTGAAAGTCTCTAAAGCTAATTTACCATAAGTGTCTTTACCAATTTTAGAAAAAAAATTTACTTTTCCTCCTAATCTAGCAATACATATTGCTTGGTTGCTTCCTTTGCCTCCTGGTCCCACATTATATTTTGTTCCTAATATTGTTTCACCGATTGATGGAATTTTGGAACCAGAAAAACTTATGTCTGCAACAAATATACCTAGAACACAAATTTCACTCATTAGCCAAGCTTAGCGAGAATAGGAAAGCTCGTCAAAATATAATAGCTTATCACTTGTATATAGTTAGTTGTAATTAAAATACCCGTGGCTAAAAGAATAGCTCCACCGGTTTTTGTGATTGTGCCGTAGTATTTACCAAAACCTTTTTTAGTGTTTAAAAATCTACTCATATAATAACCAGATAATATAAATGGTATAGCTAGTCCAAGAGAGTAAAATGACAATAACAAAATTCCTTTACTGATTGTTGCTTCGGTTGCTGATAAAGCAATGATTGAACCTAACACTGGACCAATACATGGTGTCCAACCAAATGCAAATGCTGCTCCAACTACAAAAGGGAAAGCATAATTATCTTTATAATTTGAAGATGTTTCAAATCTTTTTTCAGCATTTAAAAAGGAGAAATTTAAAAAACCTAACATTTGTAAAGAAAAAATAATTATAATTAAACCAGCGACAATTCGAAGTTCATTCGAAAAAAAAAGCAATACGTTTCCGATTGCTGAGGCTGCTGCACCGAGAATTATAAAAACAAAAGAAAACCCTAATGAGAAAAGAATAGTTTTTGTTAAAACTATTGATTTGTTTTTATCTATTTCTCCTAAATCTTTTCCAGTTATATAAGAAATGTATCCAGGGATTATCGGAAGTACGCATGGAGTAAAAAAACTTATGAATCCAGCTCCAAAAGCAAACGCGAGTTTAATGATCATGATTACTTTATATTTGCCTTTCAACTTTACCGCAAATACAATATTGGCTCATGATATTTAAATACATAGGTTTTTTATTCACTCTATTGTGGTCATACACCTTTATAAAGTCTCAAAGTATTTTTAAAAAGGGATCAGGAATTTTAATTACTTTATTCGTAACAAACATTTCTTGGTTTACTTTTATTGCAGCTTGTTTTTATGGACTAAAAAATTTCAGTTTTTACCACGCAATATTAGGAATAATACTTAGTGTCATTTTGGTGCAGATAGCTTTTGCAAGAATAAAACTTTATATAAATTCAAAAATTAGTGACAAAAGTAGGTTAATCAGGATTAAGACCTCATTAGAATATTTGATTTTATTAACAATCTTATATTTAATTTTTTTCTAAAAAGTATTGATTGAAGATAAAACATTAAAGTTTTTATCAGTAATAATTAATTCTCCAGAACGAGGTGCTTCTCCAGTCATGGCTAAGATGACAACATAATGAGTCACTAAAACTAAATTTTTACCTTGCCCGTCCCAATTTTTTATAAAACTTTTCAATTCTTTAATTTGTTTTTTTTCATTTTTATCAAACGGTGGGCTAAAGGTAGAGTTTAACGCAGAAAATTCTTTAAATTCACCAAATGCATATTTAGCAGTGTCCTTGCACCTGCACCACTGACTTGATAAAACTTGATCAATCTTAATTTTTTTTTCCTCAAAAAGTTTGCCAATTTTTTTGGATTGATTGATGCCTATTTCGTTTAAATTTCTTTGTGTTCTACAATCTTTAATATTAAATCCTTCCGGATCTCCTCCTCCCGGGGCTAAAGCATGTCTAATTAATATAATCTTGTCCCCATCTTTTGCAGGTTTCCAAAAATGTTCTGAAGAGTAAGTGTAAGACGAAGAAAATGAAAGTAGTATCAGTAGGGAAATAATTTGCTTCTTCATGGTGGATGAAATGATAATCTAACAAACTTATGTTGCCTTGGTCTAGAGGACATGGCAATCAAAAGATTATTTTATCACGAGGTTGTATTCAAAAACCTTTTAATTGTGTGGATAAAATTTTGTGAATATTACTTATTTTTTTCAAAAATATAATTAACAGTAAATTTTTTTCTCAATGAAAAACCTCTTTTTTTTAGAAAAGAAATAATCTTTCTTTTTTTTGATTTATTGTAATCAAGTATTTCTATGCATATAACTTTTACCCTATATTTATCAAAATTAAAATTCTTTAGTACTTCAGCTTCATGACCTTCAATGTCGATGTTCAAAAAATCTATTTTTTTAAAATTATACTTATTTAATAGATCTTGTAATTTAGTAGTTTTTATAATTTTAGTTTTAATATCTTTAGATAATACATTAAAATATTTCTTAAGCCATTTTATATGATAAAAATCTAAAGTATTTTTTGGGTCTAAATCTCCTAAAAAATATAATTTTTTTTTTTCTTTCCTGCTAGATAAAGCCGCGCATACATTAATATCTTTAGGCCGAGCATATTTAAATAGTTCTATAGTAAAGTGATTTAAATCAATATTCATTCCATGCCATCCATTTCTATAAAGACTTAAGGTGTTATTTACTTTCGTTGGATGATAACAACCAATATCTAGATACTTACCTTTGAAGTTATTCTCAAATAAACTTTTTATTTTTTTGTCTTCATTAAATTGAGAGCCATTAAAAAGAAACTTTAAATTCCTTATATAAATATTATAGAAAAAATAAATTTTTTTAAAAAAAGAGTGTTTTTTTGCAAAATTCAAAAGTAAAGATTTTTCTGAAGACATTTTATTTAGGTTTGAAGAAAAGACAAACTCCATTATTGCAGTAACGTTTTCCGGTAGGCTTGGGACCATCATCAAATAAATGTCCGTGATGACCTCCACATTTTTTACAATGATACTCAGTCCTTGGATAACCAATGTTTAAGTCTATCTTTTCCTCAAAAACGTTAGGTAGAGACTCAAAAAATGAAGGCCAGCCAGAGCCGCTATCAAACTTGGTATCGGAACTAAAAAGTTTTGTGCCACACCCTACACAATGATACGAGCCATCTCTTTGCTCTTTTATCAGAGAGCTACTTCCAGGTGGCTCTGTACCCTCTTGCTTTAAAATATAATTTTGTTCCGGCGTTAAATCAGGATCCCAATCATTTTTACTCATCTTTTACTTTATCATCAACTCCATAAGGCCTAAAGCTTCCTTTGTTTCCAACTTTAACCGCTCTGGCTGGTATTCCAACCATTGTAGCGTTGTCTTCTACATCTTTGACTACCACAGCATTGGCTGCAATTCTTGCGCCATTACCAACTTTTATTGGACCAATTATTTGAGCACCAGAACCAATTACAACATCGTTTCCTATTGTGGGATGTCTTTTTTCATGACGTTGTCTTTCGCTATCTATGCTAGGCGAACTTCCTCCTAGAGTTACTGTTTGATAAATAGTTACGTTATCGCCTATCTCAGAAGTTTCACCAATAACTACTCCCATACCATGGTCAATAAATAAATTTTTTCCAATTTTTGCTCCAGGATGAATTTCGATTCCTGTGAAAAATCTTACTGTTTGTGAGATAATTCTTGCGACCAAATCAAAGCCTGCTTTGTAAAAAAAATTAGATAAATTATGAAAAAATACTGCTTTAACCCCAGGATATGTGAGTATTATACTCAAAATAGATTTTGCGGCAGGATCCCTTGATTTTATAGATTCTAAGTATTCGTTCATTTATAATATGTATATAATGTCTACTTGCAAAATTAAAAGTATTATATATATAAGTTTTCATGAGTAGACCATTTCATTTAGCAGTTCCAGCAGGAGATTTAAAAACTGCAACTAAATTTTATACTGATATTTTAGGCTGCAAACTAGGCAATCGAGAAGAGGACAAATGGGTAGATGTTGATTTTTGGGGAAATGAATTAACACTTCATAAAACTGATATGAAATTACCTAACGAGAGGCATGATGTAGATATGGGAAAAGTTCCAGTGCCTCATTTTGGAGTTCACTTAGAACCTGATGTATTTGGTAAAATTAAAGAAAATCTTAAAAAAAATAATGTTCAATATTTAGATCCACCCTACACAAGATTTGAAGGTAAAAAAGAGCAGCAAGAAACTTTCTTTATTAAGGATCCTCACGGTAACATTTTAGAGCTTAAAACGCTAAAAATTAATAGTTGACATCAGCTTATTTGTAATTGATAATCAATGAAAGCGCCGAGTTAAAACAACTTGCGGGCGCTAAATAAATCCAGCTAAAGCGTTTAAGTCATACGACCACCGCTTTAGCCGGTGGTTTTTTTTTGGAACAATCTAAAATAAAACCAGGTATTTGAACCATATTGTACACCTGGCATATGCCGAAGTACTAAAAAGGAGAAGATGAACTGAATTAAATTTCGTTCATACTTCTCCAGAAAGACGGAGAAAAATGAACGAAACGATTAGAGAAACAATAAGGGGGAAAATCAATGGCTGATTTTAAACATCCGGAAACTATTGGCTTACATGGTAGTGATTATAGAGCTGATCCTACTACAACAGCAGTAGCAGTTCCTATTTATCAAACAACTTCTTACCAATTTAAAAATGCAGAACATGCTGCAAATTTATTTGGTCTAAAAGAATTTGGTAACATTTACACACGTATAATGAACCCAACTGTAGATGTACTAGAAAAAAGAGTTGCAGCGCTTGAAGGCGGTGTAGCAGCATGTGCAGTGGGATCAGGCCAAGCAGCTTCAGCAATGTGTATTCAAAACTTAGCGCAAGCTGGAGATAATATTGTTGCTTCGACTGATTTATATGGAGGTACAGTTAACTTATTTAAAAACACGTTAAGACAACAAGGTATCGAAGTTAGATTTGCAGATCCCGCAGATCCAAAAAACTTTGAGAAAGTGACTGATGATAAAACAAGAGCTTATTACGGTGAGACTCTTCCAAATCCTTATCTGCGTGTTTTTCCAATTAAAGAAGTTTCTGATATCGGCAGAAAAAAAGGTATTCCTTTAATCATCGATAACACAGCCTCGCCAGTAATATGTAAACCTTTAGCTCATGGAGCTGCAATAGTAATGCACTCTTTGACAAAATATATTGGTGGTCATGGTACTTCAATTGGCGGAATAATTGTAGATGGTGGAAATTTTGATTGGATTAAAGATAGAAAAAGACAACCTCTATTAAATGAACCAGATCAAAGTTATCATGGTGCAGTATGGGCAGATGCAGTTCCACAATTAACTGGGGCTAATATCCCATTTGTCATCAGAGCAAGAGTGGTTTTATTGAGAGACTTAGGTGCTCCTTTAAGTCCTTTCAATGCTTTTCAAATCATTCAAGGTTTGGAAACTGTAGCTTTAAGAATGAAGCAACACTGTAGTAATGCAGAGAAAGTTGTAAATTTCTTAGATGGTCACAAAAAAGTTAAAAAGGTTATCTATCCAACTAATTATCAAGGTGAAATTAGAGATAGAGCTAAAAAATATATGCAAGGTGGTTATGGATCTTTAATAGGTATGGATCTAGGAACAAAAGAGGCAGGAGCTAAGTTTATTGATAACTTAAAAATGCTTTACCACGTGGCAAATATTGGTGATGCTAGGAGTTTAGCAATTCACCCGGCTACAACAACTCACAGTCAATTAACTGAAAAAGAAATGTTAGCTGCAGGTGTTACACCAGGTTACGTAAGATTATCGATTGGTATAGAACACCCAGACGACATTGTTGCAGATATCAAACAAGCTTTGGCTGCGTAAAAAATAAATTAGGTGGTCTCAATTATTTATATTGGGACCATCTTAGAAGTAAAAAATTAAAATTATCTTCTATTATAAATAATTGATTTTTTTGCTATCTTTTCGATCTTAGATATTTCTTTAATTCTGCCTTTTGGAAATTCTTTCACAATATCTGTAGTCTTTTCTACCACAGCATTACTTTTATTTTTAATTTGTTTTTTAACAATTGTGCAAATTTCAGATCTTGTTATTTCAAAAGAAGAAATGCAGGTTTCTTTTTTTCTCTCAGGATTTACTTCTTCTGCATAAGCAATAGCATGTTCTAAAGGAGTTTTTCCTGTTTGTTTTTTGACACCATAACTTATCGCTGAATTTATACTGGATTGAACAAATCTTCCATTAGAGGCACCCGGGCCAAGTAATGCTAACGATTCAGCGCAACCGTTCAGCAGGAAAATAAATGATAATAAAAGCAATATCTTTTTCATGTTTAAAACTTGTTTTAATTGGTCCCATATATCTTCTTCATCTTTAATTAAAAGTTAATTGTGAGTGTATTAATTTTATTAACACAACTCAAAGTGGTTAAGATCTTAAGTTTAAAACGCTGTTTTTTTTGAATTAGTTAATCTAGGTATTTGATTTTAGATTTTTTATTTATATTAGGTTGAAGTGATGAAGCAAGATCCTTAATAGATTTTTCCTTTGATTTATTCAAGATCTTCGATTTTGTTATTTTTAATTGCTTTTTCACAATAGCGCAAATTTCTGAATTGGTTTTTTCAGCAAATGATAAACAAGGCTCCTTTTTTTTCTGAGGGTTTATTTCTTCTGCATAAGCTATTGCATGTTCCATCGGGCTTTTTCCGGTTTGTTTTTTTACTCCGAAATTAACTGCAGAAGAGAAAGCTGACTGGGCAATATTTCCACCTGTTACTGCGGTGGAGGATGGTCCTAAGAGAGCTAAAGACTCTGCACAACCAGTCAGTAAAGTAAGTCCAAGCAAAAGCCCTAAAATTTTTTTCATACTCCCTTTTATAAGTTCCTCTATTTTAAGCAGAGATTTGTTTGTTATAAAACAAACGAATCACTCAAAATGAGTTTATATAATACAACCTATAATGGAAGAGCCTATCTATGAGATTGTCCTTATAGGCTTGTTTTTTAGGCAACTTTCTAAATTTTCAATCATTTGCAAATAAAATTTTGAGTAATTTTCTGCTGTTACGTAACCAATGTGAGGTAATAACAAAGCGTTAGGAAGAAATCTTAGCTTATGATCTTGTGGAAGAGGTTCTTCATCATAAACATCTAATCCAGCGCCAGCTATTTTTTCATCTTTTAAAGCTTGAACTAAATCTTTTTCATTAATAATTGGGCCTCTAGAAGTATTGATCAGAAAACTTGTTTTTTTCATCATTTCTATTTCTTTTTTTGTAATTAAATTTTTATATCTTTTGCCTAAAACTAAATGAATAGAAATTATATCTGAATTTTTAAGTAAATCTTCTTTGCTCATGGGTAATACTCCAAGTTCATTCGCATGAGATAAATTTAAATTTTCACTCCAAGCGCAAACTTCCATTCCAAAAGCTTTGCCTACTTTGGCAACTTGTGTTCCAATTTTTCCTAAACCTATTACTCCCAACATTTTACCTTTTAATTCTGAGCCAATGGTAGTCTGCCAATACCCTTGAAACATATTATCAATTTCTTGTTTAATGTTTCTTAAAAGACCCAAGATCAAAGTCCATGTGATCTCAGCTGCAGGATTTGAATTTATTTCAGTTCCACAAACTAAAATGTCTTTTTTTTTCGCCACTTCTAAATTAATAGAATTATTGCGCATGCCTGAAGTCATTATGTATTTAAGATTTGGTAAATTTTCTAATAAATTTTTCGTGATGGGTGTTCTTTCTCGCATTATAAACAATGCTTCAAATTCCTCCAAGGCTTCAATAGCTTCATTTTCACCACTGAAAGCTTCGTTAAAAATTTTAAAATCAAATTTATCCTTCGTTTTATCTAAATCAACAATCTCTTCAAAAGCGTTTTGATAATCATCTAGCACTGCAACTTTAATCATTGAATTTTCCTATTAGATAAATAAATACCAGAAATTATAAAAGTTGCGCCAATAAAATGAAAGAATTGAAATCTTTCTTTAAAAATTATTATTGCCAATAATGCGCTAAAAAGAGGCATTAGCTGAATAAACATCGATGATCTATTTGGCCCTATAAGTTCAATTGCTTTCTGCCAACAATAATAAGCAGCGATTGCAGGAAAGATGACTACATATAATAAAATAAAGATAGATGCTTTATTAATTTTAATATCTAACCCGATTGATTGTTCATATAGAAATTGCGGTACTAAAAATATTAATCCTACTGAAACCATTATTTGAATTAAAGAAAATTGTGATAATTCAAATTTGTTTTTTTTAAGTAATGTTGAATATAGAGACCAACTCAAAACACAAACTAGCATCCATATATCTCCCTTATTAAAACTTAAGGAAATTATTTTTTGAATATCTGCATTTGAAATTATTGTTCCAACTCCAATTATTGACAAAAATAATCCAGAGAGTTGAAATATATTTGTTTTTTCAATCTGCATTATTGATGAAAAAATGATGATCATTGGAGGAATAGCAGCTAACATTAAAACAGCATTTATGACTTGAGTAAAGTTTAAGGCAAAATAAACTACTGAGTTGAAGGTGCTTATTGACAATATTCCCATTAATCCAATCGTAAAAAAGTTTTTTTTTATATAATCCTTCTTCGCCAAAATTTCTTTAATAGTGAAAGGTATCAATATGAACCATACCATGACCCATCTTAAAAAATTTAGAGTAAGTGGCGGAACTTCAAATAAAGTTGCAAATTTTCCAACGATAAAATTTCCTGACCAGAATAGAGCAGCGAATGTAAGAAAAGTATAAGCTAAATAATTTTTTGACAATTATAACCTAGTTAAATCTTTTAGAACTATAAGGCGCGAGATCAAGATTTGTTTTTTCACCCGCAACGATACCAGATACGATTTTTCCCGTTATAGCTCCTAATGTCCAACCTAAATGTTGGTGGCCAAATGCATAGATAATATTTTTATTATTGAGAGAAGGACCGAGAATAGGAAGAAAATCAGGAAGAGTGGGCCTGAAACCCATCCATTCATCATCATGACTTTCAAGTTGAGGAAGCAGCTCTTTAGCGCAATTTATGACATATTCTACCCTTTTTTTAGATGGTGGATTTTTTAGTCCTCCAAGTTCTACTGTTCCGACAGCTCTTAAACCTTGATTCATCGGTGTCATTCCAAAACCTCTATCTAAAAAAATGACTGGTCTAGATAGTAAATTATCTTTACCTTTAAAGTGCACGTGATAACCTCGCTCTGTGTCTAAAGGAATTTTTTCACCTAATTGATCCGTAAATCTTTTTGAAAAAGCTCCAGATGCAATTACTGATTTTTCAAAAGTATATTCCTCATTTTCAGTTTTTATTTTTGTTTGATTTGGCTCTGTTTGACTTAAACTTTTTATATTAGTTTGAATAAACTTTCCTCCACTCTTTAAAAAAAGTTTGAAGAGATTTTTTAAGATTCCATGCGGATCACGTGCATGCATCGCATAGTCAAATAATACTCCTGAATCGAAGATAGGATTGAGGTTGGGCTCTAGATCTAAAACCTCCTCTTTTGATAAAAGTTTTTGTTTAACTCCTAAATCATCTCGAACTTTTATCTCTAATTTTCTACTTTTAAGATTTTTATTTGTCCAAATGTAAATAATCCCTTTTTTCTCTACCAAATTTGTTGTATCAATTTCTTTAAATAACTCTTCATATGCATCTATGGATAGATTTAATATTTGATGCATGTATTTTGCGGTATGTAACATCGATTTGTTATTGCAGTTTTTAATATAATTAAGAAACCAGTTAAACATTTTTGGAACATAATTCCATTTTAAAGCCAAAGGTCCATACGAGCTTAACAACATTTTTGGAACATCGTATAATATGTCTGGTCTATTAAATTGTAATACTGCGTAAGGTGAAAAGTGCCCAGCATTACCATATGATGCAGGTTTAAATTCATTAGAAAGTGGATCATTTCTATCAAACAAGGTAACAGGTATACCTTTTTTAACAAGTTGTAACCCTATACACACCCCTTGTATTCCAGAACCAATTATACCAACTGATTTGCATTTATAATTACTCATAAAAAATAATTATAGTTCAATGTTTTGAAAAATAATAGTGCGATAGATTAGACTAAAGCTTCTTTGTTTACAACTTCAGGTCTTTCTTCTGTTTCTAAAGAGTCTTTTTTATCTTTTTTCTTAAATAAGAAGTCACCTGTTAATGTGGATTTTGATTTATTGTTTTTTTTAATGTAACCGTCAATATCAGCGCCATTTTCAGTTTTTAAATTATTTGCAAATTCAATGTCGCCTTTAACTGTACCTGTCGAACCAATTACAACGTCTTGGCCTGTAATTTTTCCATCCATGTGTCCGTGAATTTCGACATGATCTCCTTGAACGCTTCCGGTTATTGAGCCAGTTTCTCTAACAATTATCTCTTTAGAATATACTGGGCCTTTGATTAAGCCTGCAACATCGATAGCTCCGGAACTATTTATAGTTCCCTCTATGCTGACTGTTTCACTAATTAACGATCTTTCAGAGTCAGTTAATTTTTTTTTCTTATCTCCAAACATAAATTTAAAATAAATTAATCATCTATTACTTTAATTTACAAGTATTTAATAAAATCAAATTTGTTCAAAATAGGTTAAATTTACTAATTTACTGGAGTATCTTTATAGATCTTACAAGACATTGCGATGCCTAAACCGAGCATAATAGCCATCATAGATGACCCTCCATAAGACATAATTGGTAGAGGGGATCCTACAATTGGCAATAACCCAAGAACCATCATCATATTTACAACTACATAAATAAAAAATGCAGTTGCAAAACTATAGCAATACAATTTCCCAAAATTACTTCTAGTAACATTTCCAATTTGAACGATTCTCCAGACAATTATCGCGTATAGAATTAAAATAAATAACGATCCAAAAAAACCAAATTCCTCTGAAAATAGAGTAAAGATAAAATCAGTATGTTTTTCAGGCAAATAATCTAAATAACTTTGAGATCCTTGTAAAAACCCTTTACCAAACAAACCTCCTGATCCTATAGCAATTTTTGATTGTATAATTTGATAACCAGCACCTAACGGATCTCTTTCGGGATTAAGAAAGGTTAATATTCTTGATTTTTGATAAGGTTTTAAAAATGCTATTGCAATTGGAAGGGTTGCAATAAATGCTAATGCAGAGATTGTAAAAAATTTCACCCTAACACCAGCAAGCCACGCAACAACTAGACCTCCAGCAGCGATTAATAGAGCTGTTCCAAGATCTGGTTGAGTTGCTACTAAAATTATTGGGGCAATTAAAACAACAACTGGCAAGAATAAAAATCTCACTTTATTAATATTTTCAATAGATATTCTGTGATAATATTTTGAAAGAAATAAAATTAACCCAACTTTCATTAATTCAGAGGGTTGCAAATTCATAAAATATAAATCAAGCCACCTTTTCGATCCTGATGAGGTCAATCCGAAATATTTAACTCCAAGTAATAAAATAAAAAATAAAATATAAAATATGTAACTCTGACTATGCCAAAATCTAATTTGAATAAAAGAAATCACGAAGAACATTATAAAGAAAACAGAAAATCTAATTATATGGCTTTGGGTGTGATATTTAAATTCTCCACCATCTGTTGAATACATTGCTAAAATACTAATTAGACCTAAAATTAAAATTGCAAATACAAGAATGAAGTCAATTGAAAATATCTTATCTCTTAAAGTTAAAGAAGATTGTATTGATCTTGATTTATACATTATACATTTTCTCCGATTAAACTATTTACTCTTGTTCTTAAATCATGTCTCTCGAGAACTTTTTTAATAACTTTTTTAGCAATAGGTGCTGCCGCTTTTCCTCCAGAACCTCCATGTTCAACTAAAACACTAATTGCATATTTAGGATCATTATAGGGTGCAAAAGCCACGAATAATGCATGGTCTCTATCTTTGTATGGAAGACTTTCTTGTTTAACCTCAGCTTCTCTTTGAGCTTCAGTAAATTTTTTAATTTGAGATGATCCAGTTTTTCCAGCGAATGTAAATTTTTTATTTTCAAATCTATGTCTGTATGATGTGCCACCCGGTTCATTAGATGAAGAAAACATCGCATCCTTAATTAGGTTTATATGCTCCTGATTTTTAAATAAAGGTTTTAAATTAAAATTGGATACTAATAAGTCAGTTGGGAGTGGATCATTTGGATTTTCATTCTTATGTTTTAAATAGTCTCTTAAATTATCATTTTTTTTATCAAATAATATTCGAGGTTTAATTTCAAAACCACCATTAGCTATTTGAGCTGTCATTAAACAAAGTTGTAGTGGAGTACTTTGAAAATAACCTTGACCTATCCCAGAGTGTAAAGTTTCACCAAGATACCAATTTTGACCTATGAATTTTTTTTTCCATTTTGTATTTGGAACGACACCAGGTCTTTCCTCAATAAAACCTTTCAAAACTCTCTTACCTAAACCAAATCTTTTAGCTGTTTCTGATAATCTATCAACTCCAAGTTTTCTAGCTACCTCATAAAAATATACATCACAAGATCTTTTTATTCCCTTTCTCAAATTTACTATTCCATGACCATCTTTTTCCCAACAGTGAAATTTTTCACCGTAAAGTTCTATTTTTCCTTTACATGTAAAAGTGTCCAACGGTTTTATTATTCCATTTTCAAGAGCACTTAGCGCTACTAAAGTTTTAATTGTTGATCCGGGGGGATACAATCCTGAAATTGCTTTATTAGTCAAAGGTCTCATTTGATTATTTATTAGACTATTCCAATATTTTTTATCTAATCCATGGACAAATTGATTAGGCTCAAAAGTCGGAGAAGAAACCAAAGATACAATATCACCATTATAAATGTCCATAACGCAAACTGCTGCTGCCTTATCCTTTACTAAGTTGCTAGTGAATTTCTGGACCTCAAAGTCTAAAGTTGTTTGAAAACTTTTTCCAGCTTGACCTTCATTTATTTGAATTTGTTTTATTCTTTTGCCAAAAGCATTCACCTCATATCTTTGAAACCCAATTTCACCAATTATTTGTTTATCTAGTTTTCTTTCTAAGCCAGTTTTTCCTACGCTCATACCTGGAACGTGTAAATCTTTTAAGTATTTTTTTGTTTTTAAGTCTTTAGCACTTACTTGTGAAACATATCCCAAAATGTGCGCTGAAGAATTGTCTGGATACATTCTTGCTACTGAAACCACTGGTTTTACACCCTCTAATTCATGAAGAAATAAATTTAATCTGGAAAATTCAGACCAAGTGATATTATCCGATACGATAATTGGTTCCCACGGTTTTTGTTTTTTTATCACTCTTCTAAGATAGAATAATTTTTTATCTGTAATATTTAAAATTGTTTTTAGTCTCACAAACAGGCGTTCAATGTCCTTTGAATTTTCTGGAATTAAGTGAACTTGGTAAACCTGTTCGTTAGATGCAATTTCTTTATTGAAAAAATCTTTAATAACACCTCTCTCAGGCGCAAGCTTCCACTCCCTAAATCTATTTTTATCAGATAAGGTTTTATATTTTGTTCTTTCATTTATTTGTAAGGAAACTAATCGACCGACTATACCAATCATTACAACAGCCTTAGCTGCAGTTAATAAGAACATTCGTCTTCCAATCAATTTAGATTTAATTACAGTATTACCAGAACTTTGGTTAAGCATCTCGACTACCTATAAATGAAATCTGATAGATATTAAATAACAGCCAAAATATTGGAAAAGTAAACAAAGTAAAAAACATATTGTAACCAATTTTAGCAAAAGAAAACGATAATTCTGAAAAATTATTTATTAATGTAAAAAAAAGTATGTTCGAAAAGATCATTGCCATAAAAAAAGTGAACCAATCTGAGGCAATAGTTGTATTAACACTTTTATTTCTTACATATGTGCCAAAAAAAATCATTATTAAGTAAGATAATGAGCTTATTCCTAAAGGAAAACCCATTACAACATCATTAATCAATCCAGCTACAAAGATATGGCCATTGGCCATTATTTCAGGTCTTTTTAAAACCCAAAAATAAATTAAGATAATTTGAAAATTTAAAGTAAAAATTTCAAAAACTTTTTCAAGGTTAGTATCTATTTCACTAATACAAAGGTAATATAATAATAAAAGAGGTCCCGAATTAAAAATTTTATTAATAATTGAAATTTTTGCCATTTTATTTACTCTGAACCTGGGTATTTTTATTCACAGTTACAAAAGAAAGTTGATTGGGATCTACAAATAAATCTACTTCGCCCTTTTCATTTGTTTTACCTACAGGAGTGCCCGGTGTAAAAATACCGTCTTTTCCAGATGCAAACACATTTATATCCTCAATAATTTCATAATCCTCCGGTAAATATTCTAATATCGGATTTTTAGAACCGCTGCCTGACAATATAGCTTGGGCTCCTTGATCAAGAGTGACTGGAATTCTACTGTTTAAATCATTAAGCAATAAAACTCTCGATGACAAATAGTTAGTCTCGACTACTCTTCCCACCAGATAATTATCTTTAGTAACAGGCATGCCTTTTAAGATACCAGTTCGCGTACCTTTATTTATAATAATTGATTTTAAGAAAGGACTATTTTTGTCCACTAATACTTTTGCAAGTACAATATTACTCAAATTTTGATTAAAATATTCTGTTTCTAAAATTTTTTGTAAGTTTTTATTTTCATCAGCCAAAAATTCTACATTGAGCTTGAGGGACTCGTATTTTTCAACTAAAGCTTTTAATCTCTTATTTTCTTCCCTAACATCCATAAAACTAGAAATATTTTGACCAACTTGAGGAAAAAACCTAGTGGGTGCTGAAGCTAAGTAAGTTACGCGATAAACAACATCATTTATAAAAGCTCTGACTGGTTTTGTAAATTTTGTACCGTATATGTCTAAAAAAAATATGATTAGTGCTAGGAATATAAGAGATAAAACAGAAAATTTCTGAGCTCCTCCTCTTTGAAGAAGAGCTGAACGGAAAGCTATACTAAAATCATCTCTACTTACTGACATTTATTTGTTAAAGATAAATTAATACTCAGATAACATAGTAGAAAACAATTCTTCATTTTCTAAAGCTCTTCCAGTTCCAATTGCAACACATGATAATGGGTCATCAGCTATAGTTACAGGTAAACCAGTATCTTGAGATATTAACTTATCAATATTTTTCAATAAAGCGCCGCCACCTGTAAGAACTAATCCCATATCGATTAAATCTGCAGACAGTTCTGGTGGAGTGTTTTCTAAAGCTTCTTTGATGCCTCCTAGAATCTGATTTAAAATAGGCATTAAAGCTTCACAAGCGTCTTTTTCAGTCAATTCTATTTCTTTAGGAGTTCCAGATCTGATATCTCTACCTTTCATCAAGAAAGTATTATTTGTTGAGGGTATCGCTGTACCAATCTCTTTTTTAATTTTTTCAGCTGTCGAGTCACCAATCATTAAATTCATTTTTTTTCTCATGTAGGCAATGATAGATGAGTCTAGAGCATCTCCGGCTACTCTAAGTGATTTAGAATAAACTACACCACCTAAAGACATCACAGCAATCTCTGTAGTTCCTCCCCCTATATCTACTACCATTGATCCGGTAGCTTCTGATATTGGTAATCCAGCTCCTATTGCTGCTGCAATTGGTTCTTCAATAAGCTGCACTTTTCTTGCTCCTGCTGCCAAAGCAGAATCTTGTATCGCCTTTCTCTCAACTGGTGTTGAGCCTGTAGGTACACAAATTAAAATTCTTGGATTAGCAAAAGCCCTTTTGTTATGTACTTTTTTTATAAAATGTTTAATCATTTCCTCAGTAACAACAAAGTCAGCTATCACACCATCTTTCAAGGGTCTGATTGCTGAAATGTTACCTGGAGTTCTGCCTAGCATTGTTTTAGCTTCATCTCCCACTGCCAGAACTGACTTTTTTCCCGCATCCTCTATTACAGCTACTACTGAAGGCTCGTTTAAAACGACTCCTTTGTCCTTTAGGACCACTAATGTGTTGGCGGTTCCTAAATCGATAGCCATATCCTGTGACCACATTGATGACAATCCTGTTAAACCTTTAAACATATTTTCCTTTCTAAATTTGCACGCTTAGATCTTCATTATCTGGTGCTGTTTTATTTCTTTTAATAATCATTTTATTTAATGCACTTAAATATGCGTTTGCAGAGGCAACTAAAGTATCAGTATCTGCTGCTTGACCTACAGTAGTTTTGCCTTTTTCCTCAATTCTTACGCTCACGGTAGCTTGGGCATCAGTACCTTCTGTTACAGCATGAACATTGTATAACAAAAGTTTTACATCATGTGCGTATAGTTTTTTTATACATTTAAAAATAGCATCAACTGGACCATCTCCTGTGTCTGTGGCACTTTTCACTTCCCCAAAAACTTCCAAAGTCATTTCAGCTTTTTGTGGTTCACCGGTACCCGCATATACTTTTAAAGATTTTAATTTTATGACATTATCTTCAGTAACCAGGCTATCATCGACAAGCGCTGCTATATCTTCATCGTAAATATGTTTCTTTTTATCGGCTAAAATTTTAAATTTACCAAAAGCGGCGTTAATAATATCATCTGTAACATTTACATAACCCATATCAGATAATTTATCTCTAAAAGCATGTCTGCCTGAGTGCTTACCCATCACTAAAGATGTTTTTTTCACCCCAACACTTTCTGGTGTCATTATTTCATAAGTATTTCTATTTTTTAACATTCCATCTTGATGAATGCCAGATTCATGGGCAAAAGCATTTTTTCCAACTATCGCTTTATTAAATTGAACTGGAAATCCTGTTGCATTTGACACCACTTTTGATGCTTTGCTTAAAAGTTTTGTATTAATATTTGTAGTGTAAGGCATTAAGTCGTGTCTTGTTCTCATGGCCATGACAACTTCTTCCAATGCTGCATTACCAGCTCTTTCTCCTATGCCATTAATTGTACATTCAATTTGTCTTGCACCTGCCATTACTCCCGCCAATGAATTGGCAACTGCTAGTCCTAAATCATTGTGACAATGTGTAGAAAGAATCGCTTTATCAATATTTGGAACTTTGTTCATTAAAGTTTCTATAATCTTTTTAAACTCGGAAGGTACAGTATAACCTACAGTGTCTGGAATATTAATTGTTTTTGCTCCAGATTTAATTGCGAGTTCAACTGTCTTGCACATATAATCCATATCAGTTCGTGTTCCATCTTCACAAGACCACTCAACGTCGTCAGTAAATTTTCTAGCGTATGTAACACTTTCTTTTATAGACTCTAAAACTTCTTCTGGTGATTTGTTTAATTTATGCTTCATATGAAGCGGACTTGTAGAAATAAAAGTGTGAATTCTGAAATTTTTTGCGTGCTTTAAAGCTTGATGGCACGCATCAATATCTTTTTTAGTGGCTCTTGCTAATCCTGCTGGTATTGATCGTTTAAGAGTTTTACTTATTTCTGTTACAGCTTCAAAGTCGCCAGGCGAAGCTATTGGGAAACCAGCCTCTATGATGTCAACGCCTAGCTCATCAAACACTCTAGATATTTGTAATTTTTCTTCTAAACTCATTGATGCACCAGGAGACTGTTCTCCGTCACGCATCGTCGTATCAAAAATTATAATTCTGTTTTTATCTGTCATAGCTTAATAATTTTTAAAAATTTAAAGCATCTTATATTACAATCAAAGCTAGAATTTGCAAATAATTATGTAGTTAAGCTATGTGTTTTAGACTCAGATTGGGTTAATTTTTATCTTTATCGACCAGTTTATTTTTGCCAATCCATGGCATCATAGCTCGAAGTTCTTTACCTACCTTCTCAATAGGGTGTTTAGCCAGATCTTGCCTCATTTTGAGGAAATTTTTTTGACCTGATTTATGCTCATCCATCCACTGTTTAGTAAATTTACCAGATTGTATATCTTTTAAAACTTCCTTCATTTTTTCCTTAGTCTCTCCATCTACAACTCTTTTGCCCGAAACATACTCACCATACTCTGCAGTATTAGAAATAGAATAGTTCATATTTGCAATTCCTCCCTCGTAAATTAAATCAACTATTAACTTTACTTCATGCAAAGTTTCAAAATAAGCCATCTGAGGTGGATAACCAGCTTCAGTCAAAGTTTCAAAACCATTTTTAATTAATTCAACTAATCCTCCGCAAAGAACTGTTTGTTCTCCAAATAAATCTGTTTCACATTCATCTTTGAAAGTTGTTTCTATAATACCGGCTTTACCACCTCCGACAGCAGAAGCATATGATAACGCTAAATCTTTTGCTTTTCCTGAAGTGTCTTTATGAACTGCCATTAAACAAGGAACGCCTCCACCTTTTTGATATTCACTTCTTACAGTATGCCCTGGTCCTTTTGGTGCTACCATAAAAACATCTAAATCTTTTCTAGCATTAATTAAATTAAAATGAATATTCAAACCATGCGCAAAAGCTAAACTTGTTCCCTCTTTCATTCTTTGCTCGATGTGATTTTTATAAATCTCAGATTGAAGTTCATCAGGCGTTAACATCATTACTACATCTGCCCAAGCGGCAGCATCGGATAATGACATTACTTTTAATCCAGCGCTTTCAGCTTTTTTTATACTTGAGGATCCCTCTCTTAAAGCCACCACAACTTCTTTAACACCACTGTCTTTAAGATTTAATGCATGAGCATGACCTTGGCTTCCATATCCAAATATGGCTACCTTTTTATTTTTGATCAAATCTTTATTAGTATCTTTATCGTAATAAGTTTTCATAATTAGTTAAATATTCTTGATCCTTTCGTCATAGCAACAGCACCAGTTCTAGAGGTGCTTATAAGTCCTAAACTTTTTAAATCAAGAGCTAATTTATCAATTTCAGCTCTTAGCGCAGTTACTTGTATTACAATGGATTTGTTTGTTTTATCGAGGACCACTGGATTAAATTTTTTACAAATTTTTTTAACTTTTTCAAGTTTTTTCGAACTTCCTAATACTTTAAACATTGCTAGTTCTCGAAATAGAATATCTTTTTCACCTCGTTTAAAGTCAGCTACTTTATGAACAGGAACAAGTTTTTTAAGTTGAAGATTTATTTGCTCAATTACTTGCGGTGTTCCCTCTGTTACTATTGTAATTCTTGAAATATGTTTTTTTTTATCAACTTCAGCAACAGCTAAAGACTCAATATTATATCCTCTTCCGGAAAAAAGTCCGGCAATTCTCGCTAGGACACCGGCTTCGTTATCGACCCATACTACAATTATGTGTCTTTCAATTTTTCCTATTTTACCAGGTACACTGTAAGCAGATTTAGATTTTGTCATTAAACTAAAACTTTCCCTTCGTCCGAAATTTCTTCTTCTTCCTCAGGCCCTAAGATCATTTGATTATGTGGCTTACCTGAAGGTATCATTGGAAAACAATTTTCAGCTTTGTCTACAACACAGTCAAAAATTACTGGTCTATCAACCCTAATCATTTCATTAATTTTTTCATCTAGCTCATTTGGTGTTTTAGCTCTTATGCCAACACAGCCATAGGACTCAGCTAGCTTTACAAAATCTGGTAATGCAGCTGTATAACTTTCAGAATAATTTTTTTCATGTAAAAGTTCTTGCCACTGTCTCACCATTCCCATGTATTCATTATTTAATATGAATATTTTTATAGGTAATCTATATTGAACCGCTGTAGACATTTCTTGCATTGTCATCAAAACAGATGCTTCACCGGCAATATCAACAACTAATTTTCCCGGATTTGCAATTTGAACTCCGATTGCTGCTGGGAGACCATATCCCATCGTTCCAAGACCTCCAGATGTCATCCATCTATTTGGTTTATTAAATTTATAATGTTGAGCTGCCCACATTTGATGCTGACCCACTTCAGTTGTAATAAACGTATCTTGATTTTTTGTTAATTCATATAATCTCTGAACTGCGTGTTGAGGTTTGATTATCTTATCACTATTAATAAAGTTTAAAGATTTTTTTTCTCTCCATTTTTCTATTTGTTCCCACCATTTGGATGTTTTTTGCTTATTAGAATTAACAAAGTTTCTATTTTTTTCTTTAAATCTTTTAATCAAAGATTTCAAAAGTGTAGTTACATCGCTAACAACAGCTAAATCAACTTTTATATTTTTTCCAATTGAAGATGGATCGATATCAACATGAATTTTTTTTGATCCTGGTGAAAATTCATCTACTTTACCTGTAATTCTATCATCAAACCTTGCGCCTATATTAATCATTAAATCACAATCATGCATCGCATTATTAGCTTCATAAGTTCCGTGCATGCCAAGCATCCCTAAAAATTGTGGATCATCTCCAGGATATGCTCCAAGTCCTTGTAGTGTTGAAGTTATCGGAAAACCAGTTAATGAAACTAACTCTCTTAAGTATTTGCTAGCTTCAGGTCCAGAATTTATTACTCCTCCACCGGTGTAAAAAATAGGTTTAGATGATTTTTTTATAAGATCAATAAATTTATCTAATTCTGAATTAGAAACTTTATGAGTTATTTTTCCGTTAAGCTTTTTTTTAAGTGTATTTTTAAAAAATTTATATTTACCTTTTTTAAATTGTATATCTTTTGGAATATCGACTAAAACTGGTCCGGGTCGACCTGTAGTAGCTACCTCGAAAGCTAAATGTAAAACTCTTGAAAGATCGTTTACATCTTTTACTAACCAATTATGTTTGGTGCATGGTCGCGTAATTCCGGTTGTATCACATTCTTGAAACGCATCTGTTCCAATTAAATGAGTAGGCACTTGTCCTGAAATACAAACAAGGGGTATTGAGTCCATGTAGGCATCTGTAAGGGCAGTAACTGCATTAGTAGCGCCGGGTCCGGATGTTACCAGTAGAACTCCTGGCTTACCGCTAGATCGTGCATAACCTTCTGCTGAGTGACCGGCTCCTTGCTCGTGTCTAGCCAAAATATGTTTAATTGATTTGTGATTTTTTAATTCATCATAAATTGGTAAAACTGCACCTCCGGGGTAACCAAAAATATATTCTACTTTTTGGTCCTCTAGTGCTCTAAATACAATTTCTGCTCCACTCAATAATTTCGGCATACTTACAATCTAGCCTAGAAATGGATTGCGTCAAGTTTTAGCTTACAACTTTTAATGTTTTTTTTAGAAGATTTGAGAAATTTTTCGAATAAATCATGTTCCAATTCTTCATATGGCCTCTAGCCCATGTATTTTGTCTTTTGGCGTATTGCCTGGTCTTTATATTAATCAGGTTTTTACACTGTTCTAATGATATTGATTTGCTTAAAAAATCATTAATTTCTTGAACGCCAATTAATTTATTTGCTGATAAACTTTTTTTAATTTTAAGTTTGTTAAATTTTTTTACCTCATTAATACACTTTTTTTTTATCATTAGATCTGTTCTATTTGAAATTTTTCTTAACAATTCCTCCCTGGGAATATCAACAAATATTTTTTTTATTTCAAAATCTAAAAAATCAGATTTTGTATTCAAAAACCAATCAAATATAGATTTTTTTGTTTTCAGTTTAACTTCATATGCTCTTTGCAATCTCTGAGAATCAGTTGGAAGAATTTTACCTTTAATTTTGGGATCAAGTTTCACAAGAAGATTGTAAAATTTTTTAAAACCAATTTTTCTATACAGATTTCTTACTTTATTTCTCGTTTTTAAATCTATATCTGGAATTTTACTGATGCCTTTGGTAATTGTATTGAAATAGAGACCAGTGCCTCCCACAACTATTGGTACTTTTTTTCTTCTCAAACAAAAATTAATTTTTTTTTTTGCTTTTTTAAGCCAATCCCCTGCAGAAAAATATTTTTTTACTGAAATTACTCCATAGAGGTGATGTTTAATTTTTTTTGTATCTCTTGATGAAGGACGAGATGATAAAGTTTTAAATTCTTTGAATATTTGCATACTGTCTGCATTAATAATTTCGCCATTCAATTTTTTTGCTAAACTAATTGCTAATTTTGATTTTCCTGAAGCTGTTGGACCGGCTAAGAGAATAATTTTTTTTGACAAACTAATTTATTTTAACACCTAAGTATCGTCTTCGATTATCTTTGTTTATAATCGTTAATAATAATGTTTTTTCACCTTTCTTAAAGATCCCTTCAACTTTTCTCTTAAGATCAGCAGAGTCTTTTACAGAAGTTTTTTGAACTTCAATAATTATATCATTAACACTCAATGAATTTAATAACGGGCTTCGATTAGAGATGTCTGTAATTACTACTCCTGTAATTTTTTTATTTAAACTTCTCGAAGAAATATCTTTGTCTGTAATTTCTCTAACTGCTATTTTTAAACTCTCAATATCAATATCTTTTTTTACTTTTTGGGTTTTTGTTTCTTTAAATTCCTCAGAAGTTTCAAGTCTTCCAAGAATAAGTCTTTTTGAAATTAATCTTTTACTTCTCCAAATTTTAAGCTCAACACTTTTCCCCACCTCTGTACTAGCTACGACATTTGGAAGTTTTTTCATTGTATTAATTCTTTTACCATCAAATTCTAAAATTATATCTCCCGCTTTAATTCCTGCTTTTTCTGCTGGACTACCTTTTCCAACACTTGCTACTAGCGCCCCCTCAGGTTTTTTCAATTTTTCTACCTCAGCAATTTCTTTGCTTACCTCTTGTATTCTCACACCCAACCAGCCTCTTTTTGTTTCTCCAAACTTAATCAGTTGATCAATAACATTTGCTGCCGCATTAGCTGGAATAGCAAAACCAATACCAATCGAACCTGATTGTCCTGGAGCTATTATCGCAGTATTAATTCCGATTACTTCACCCTTTAAATTAAATAAAGGTCCACCTGAGTTACCTTGATTAATTGATGCATCAGTTTGTATAAAATCCTCATATCTTGTTAATCCAATTTGTCTATTTCTTGCAGAGATTATTCCTGAAGTTACAGTGCCGCCCAAACCAAAAGGGTTACCAATGGCAACAACCCAATCACCAACCCTCGCTTCACTAGAATCGCCAAAAGGTACAGGTTTAAATTTATCTTTTGTTTCTACTTTTATTACAGCAATGTCCATATATGGATCAGCACCAATAATTTTTGCTTCATATTCTTTTTCACCAACTCTAACTAAAATATCTTCTGCATTTGCAACTACGTGATTATTAGTAATAATTATTCCTTCTTCGTCTATTACAAAACCAGAACCTAAAGATGAGGCTTTCCTTTCTGTTGGTCTCTCAAAATCTTTAAACATTTCCCCAAAAGGTGATCCTGGAGGAAATTGAAAAGGAAATTGGTTTGTGGTTGTTCTAACAGTTTGAGTAGTAGAAATATTAACAACAGAGGGCATTAATTTTTCTGCTAAATCAGCAAAAGACTCTGGTACAGGTTTTGCATTAGCAAACGAGAAGGAAAAAATTATTAAATATATTAATTTACTAGCAAATTTCATCTAACTTTTTATATACCAAATTATTAAAAAACCGATAATTAAAAAAACTATTCCTAACAATCTAAGTTTATTCTCAGGCGTATTTTTTACTAATTCTAATATGCTTTTAATTCTTGACGGGAAAATGGCTAAAAACAGACCTTCCACAAAAAAAACTAATCCAACAGCGATAATGAGCTCGTTCACAAATATTTTAAATGCTTACCTTTTTAAAGCAGGCTTCACAGACTTACCAAAAAACTTAAAAAATTCGCTATCAGGTGATAAAACGAGTGATGTCTCACCTCCAATTAGAGCTTTTTCATATGCTTGCATAGCTCTATAAAAAGCAAAAAACTGCGGGTCTCTTCCAAAAGCGTCAGCAAAAATTTTATTTCTTTGACCGTCACCTTCACCTTTCATAATTTCAGATTTCTTATTTGCTTGTGCTAAGATTACAGTGACATCTTTGTCTGCTGTTGATCTGATTTTTTGGGCTATCTCAGCACCTTGTGCTCTAAATTCCTTTGCTTCTCTCTCCCTCTCTGTTTGCATTCTTTTATAAATCGCCTCACTGTTAGCTGGAGGTAAATCAGCCCTCTTTATTCGGACATCAACGATGTTAATACCAAAATTCTTTGCTTCCTCATTTACTTGTGATTGTATTATTTGCATTTGTCTCGCTCTATCTGTAGATAATAATGTTGCCAATTCTTGTGTACCTAATACACCTCTGATCCTAGAATTAATAATTGTAGACAACCTAGATCTCGCAACTCTTTCATTACCAACTGAAATATAAAACTTTAAAGGATCTACAATTTTAAATCTTGCAAAGGCATCAACGATTAATCTTTTTTGATCAGCAGCAATAACTTCTTCTGGATCATTATCTAGATTTAAAATTCTTTTATCTAAATAGACTACGTTTTGGATGAAAGGTAATTTAAAGTTTAGACCAGCTTTAGTTACAATTTTTTTGGGGTCACCAAATTGAAGAACAATTGCTTGGCTAATTTCTTGCACAATAAATAATGATTGGAATAACACTACACCAATTAAAATTATTGCCGGAACTATAAATTTAACACCTCTCATTAATTATTACTTCCTTTCTTTAATTCAGGTAATGGTAGATAAGGAACAACTCCTGAACCAGATTCTTTATCTATAATTACTTTATCTATATCTGCTAAAACTTTTTCCATTGTTTCCAAATACATTCGCTCTTGAGTAACTTGTTTTGCATCTTTATACTCGTTGTAAATTGCTAAAAATCTGCTTGCCTCACCCTCAGCTTTTGCAACAACCTCTTTCTTATATGCTTCTGCTTGTTGTAAAACTTGCTCAGCTTCACCTCGAGCTCTTGGTATAACATCGTTAGCGTACGCTTCCGCCTCGTTTTTTGATCTTTCTCTATCTGCTCTAGCTGCTTGTACATCCCTAAATGCATCGATAACTTGTTCAGGTGGGTCTGCTTGTTGTGTTTGTACTTGAGTTAGCTGTATACCTGAACCATATTCATCTAAAATTAGCTGAGCTATTTCTTGAACCTCAACCTCTATTTTAGATCTACCCTCTGTTAAAATATTTTGAATTTTATTTTTTGCTATCACTTCTCTCATTGCTGTCTCAGATGCAGCTTTAACTGTTTCTACTGGACTTTGAATATTAAATAAAAATTTTTGGGCATCTTTTATAACCCAAAAAACTGAGTAGTTAATATCTACTATATTTTCGTCACCAGTTAACATAAGGCTTTCTTCGGGAACATTTCCAACTCCTGATGATCTACCTGTATCACTTGCTGGTCTAAAGCCGACATCTACTCTGTTAACTTTAGTTACTTTTGGAGTTAACACCCTCTCAAAAGGTGTTGGGAAGTGATAGTGTAAACCTGGCTGAGTAGTATTTACGTATTTGCCAAATCTTAAAACTACTCCTTGTTCATCTGGTAAAACTCTGTAAAGACCACTTGCAACATATAGAAGCACTACAATTATTAAACCTATAATTATTGGTCTGGACCCTCCTGATTTTCCACCTGAAAACTTATTTATAGTTTTTTGGAAGTTTTTTATAATATCATCGAGACTAGGTGGATCTTGTCTAGAACCTGATCCATTACCGCCCGGCGAGCCTCTTCCTCCATCTCCCTCTGGAGGTGACCCCCACGGTGATTGATTGTTTAAAATCTTGTCTTTAAAACTCATGACACTTTATATAGTGACTTTTAACCTAAAAACAAGTTAAGAAGGAGCGCTATAATGTCTAAAACATTTGAAAAAATTGAAACATGAGCCAAAAACCTCCTCCAAAACAATTTATAAAATCACCAATTAAGGGGACGAGATCTACTATAATGGTTTCAAGCGCTAAAGGTGGAGTTGGTAAATCTACAATAGCAGTAAATCTCGCTTTTGCATTACAACAATTAGGGTTTAAAATTGGAATTCTTGATGCTGATGTTTACGGACCATCTTTACCAAAACTTTTAAATATTAAAGAAAAACCTAAGAGCGAAGATAATAAAACAATTATTCCTATAGAAAAATTTGGAGCTCAATGCATGTCTATGGGTTTATTGATTGATGAGCAAACACCAATGATGTGGAGAGGACCAATGGTTATCAGTGCAATAAAAACAATGATCCAAAAAGTGCTATGGAAAGATAGAGATATAATAATAGTTGATATGCCTCCTGGCACAGGAGATACTCAACTAACTTTTGTACAAGAGGTAAAATTAGATGGATCAATAATAGTTTCTACACCTCAAGATCTGGCATTGTTAGACGTAAAAAAAGGAATTCAAATGTTTGAAAAAACTGGTGTAAAAATATTAGGACTTATAGATAACATGAGTATCTTTGAAGGCGATGACGGAAAAGAATACAAAATTTTTGGAGAGGGTGGTGTAAAAAAAACTGCTAAAGAATTTAACAAAGAATTTTTGGGTCATTTACCCTTAAATCTAGACTTAAGAGCTTCTGCTGATAACGGAGAACCTTTAACTTATTCAAAACCGGATCATAAAATTTCAAAATTGTTTAAGATTATAGCTGAAAAAATTAAACCATCTTTTCTTTAAAATCAAAAGACATCATCAATTCGTTCCATTCTCTTTTTGATAAACCTGAGCTTTCATAAGATATGTTTTGGCCTCTTGTCATAAGTTGAATAACTTTTTTTCCTTTAGCAGAAACGTGTACAGCCCCTACTCTATAATCTAAAAATGCTGCATGTGTAATTGGAACCCATTTTTTTACAGTATCAAGCATTGTCTCAGCATAAACTCTTATTTCATATTGCGCGTGACTATCAGCTCTTAAAAACAAAAAGTTAAGCAAGTTTAGTAAGTCTGTTTTCCAATACCACTGAGTGTAAGAATTTAAAGTTAAATTCATCCTTGCAAGTTCTCTTGCTAAACCGGCTTTGCTTTCATCAATCGTGCTTCCATCGTATCTTTCATTAAGCATTTTTTCATAATTGTCATATGTTCTGATTGCATCATCTTTTAAAATTTTGAGAATTTCATCTGCTTGCTCGCCAGTTATTAAATCACCTCTGCCTTGTCTATTTGAGGTAGATTGAGCAGAAAGTTGGTCTTTAGATGGTATATAAAATTCTTTATCTAAAATCGAATATCTCGCTGAATATTCATTCACATTTGCTGTTCTATGTCTAATCCATTGTCTTGCTATAAAAATTGGCAATTTAACATGATATTTTATTTCACACATTTCAAAAGGTGTCGAATGCCAGTGTCTCATTAAATATTTTATTAAACCCTCATCAGTAGAAACTTTTTTTGTGCCCTTTCCGTATGAAACTCTTGCTGACTGAACTATTGAACTATCATCTCCCATATAATCCACAACTCTTACAAATCCATGATCTAAAACTGGTAGCGCCTCGTAAAGAATTTTTTCCAATTCTTGAGAAGTTACTCTTTTAGTTGAGTTTTTTTGAGCCTGTTGATCTGCAATTTCTTGCTTTTGTTCTTTAGTCAATTTCATTTTGAATTAATTATTGAATCTCTTCAAAAGAGTTTTATATTAATAGTGTTGGTTTTCCAACTATGACGATAAACGAATTTCGTAATAAACATCACGGACGTGGGGGCAGTACCCACCACCTCCACCATTTACAACTTACGGGGGTGAATTAGGATCGACGGGTGTCTAAAGGCTGTTCTTTCGTACGAGATGGTTCCGACGTAACGGGCTAATTTATAAATGCAAATCAAAAATTTGCACTTGCAGCTTAATTAACTAGTTTAATTAAGTTACGGGGTCCGGGGCACCTGGCAACAGAACGCCCCTTATTCTTTCTTAAAATTTTTGTACATTAGTCCATAAATTAAAATATTTATAATTATCAGCGATGTACCAAGATATATTTGAATTTCAGCAGTTAAGCCCTCAGGGTAAATAATTGGAAAAAGATAATTATTAATAAAATCGTTAGAATAAGTTGTCAATTCTCCTTTATACAAAAACCAATTTTCGAGATAAGTTAATGGGCAAACAGAATTTGTAAATTCTATATAAATTCCCCATAACAACGCTGGAAGATGAATGTAGATGATTTTTGAAAAAATAAAAAATAGCAATCCACCAAAAATAACAAATAAGATAAAAATTAAATGTGCAATTAAAGTTAGGTTTGCAAACAATTCGTACATTCAATATATTAACTAAAACTTTTGGCGGCTGGCAACAAAACGTCTATCTAATTGATATAGAGATTAATAAGTCCTATTAGATAAATACTCGCTAATCCGGTGTTTAAAGCCACCAAAGATTTTTCATTCCACAACCAGGACACGATTGCTAGGCCACCATTACCTAAAAGAAAAATATAACAGTACAAAGGGTAAAATCCTAAAGCTGCCGCAATAGCTCCTGCCAAAATTGTTAAAGTTGAGCACCATGCCCAAAATTGATGAGGTTTTGGTTTAAGTTTTCTCATTAAATTAAATAAATTTAAAAGATATATTTATCTACCATATAAATAACTATTCCAGCTGCTATACCTAGTAATATCCAATGATAATTATTTTTCATCATGCAACAAATTTATTTAGGTCTGGTTTGAAATAGTTTGGCCCTTTCATAACTTTACCTTTATCATTATAAATTGGTTTACCATCCTCACCTAACTTACTCATATTTGAACTTTGAACTTCTTCAAAACATTTATCTAAATTGATCCCGAATGCATGTCCTGCTCCATAAGTTACATACAAAATATCGGTAAGAGCATCTGCGACCTCTTTTATATCTTTGTTATTAATCGCATCTTTTAACTCTAATAATTCCTCACTAATTAAATCATATCTTAAAGAAGTGATTTTATCGCTTGGAAATTCAGCTTTTTCTTTTACTTCTTGACCAAATGTTTTCATGAATTTTCTAACACTTTCAAAATTGCTCATTTCTTGTCCTTTATGTTTTATAATTGTCTTATTAAAGTGTATTATATCAAAGAATCAGTAATGAAATACAGAATAGAATTTGACAGCATTGGAAAAATAAAAGTGCCTGGTGATAAGTATTGGGGCGCGTCTACTGAAAGATCAAATAAATATTTTAATATTGGTGATTTTTTAGTTAGACCATTAGTTATCCACTCAATAGCAATAATAAAAAAAGCAGCAGCGGTAGTTAATGCAAAAAATAAAGACCTTGATCCAAAATTGAGTAAATACATAATTAAAGCAGCTAATGAGGTTATTAGTGGAAAACTTGACAAACATTTTCCTTTGAAAGTATGGCAAACTGGGTCGGGAACCCAAACAAATATGAATGTTAATGAGGTGATTGCTAACAGAGCAATTCAAATGATGGGAAGAAAAATGGGATTAAAGAAACCTATTCACCCTAACGATCATGTTAACAAGTCTCAATCAACAAATGATGTTTTTCCTACTGCTATGCATATTGCTATAGCTTTAAAAGCTAGAGAAAAACTTTTGCCATCTTTAAAACTCTTAGAAAAAGAATTAAAAAGGAAATCAAAAGCATTTAGCAAAATAGTAAAAGTTGGGAGAACCCATTTGCAAGACGCAACTCCTTTGACATTAGGTCAAGAATTTTCTGGATACCATACACAATTAAAAAATTGTATATCAAGAATTGAGTCTGCTCTTAAAGAAATTTATTATTTAGCCCAAGGAGGAACTGCTGTAGGAACGGGTTTAAATACAAGAAAAAATTTTGATAAAAAGGTAATAAGAGAAATTAGTAAGTTAACAAAATTACCTTTTAAACCCTCAAAAAATAAGTTTGCATCATTAGCCGCTCATGATGAGGTTGTTAATTTTTCTGGAACTCTTAATACTACTGCTGTATGTCTAATGAAAATTGCGAATGACATAAGATTTCTAGGGTCTGGTCCTAGAGCTGGTTATGGTGAACTTATATTACCATCTAACGAACCTGGATCATCAATTATGCCTGGCAAGGTAAATCCTACGCAGTCCGAGGCAGTTACGATGGTATGCGTTAAGGTAATCGGAAATCATAACGGAATAACTATGGCAGGTTCACATGGTCATTTTGAATTAAACGTTTTTAAACCACTAATCATACATAATATATTGCAATCAATCGAGATTATGAGTGACTCAGCAAAAACTTTTGCACTTTATTGTGTTAAAGGTATCAAAGCTGATAAAAAAAGAATTAAAGATCTCTTAGATAACTCTTTAATGCTGGTAACTGCGCTAGCTCCTAAAATTGGATATGATAACGCCGCAAATATTGCAAAAACAGCTTACAAAAATGGAACTACTTTAAAACAAGAAGTTGTAAAAGCGGGTTTAATTAAAGAGAAAGATTATGATAAAATCATGAATCCTTTGAAGATGACTAAGCCTAAATAGACTAAGATATTTCAGAAATAAATTTTTTAATTTTAGATAAATTAAATATTCTTATAAATTTTTCGTCAAATAAAATATTTTCAAAAGACGATTTTAAAAATTGCAAGTCTTCTGCATTGATTTCAAACTGATTCTCTAACTTTATTGTATTAAAATTAATTTTGTTGTTTTTAATATTCAGATTTCCATTTACAAGAAAATTGAGTGCTTCATTTTTCGTTTTATAATTTATTTCGAATTTTTTTAATAAATCCTTTTTGTCGGGAGATTTAATTGAACATTCAAAATATAGAATTGGGAACTGGTCTAATAAATTTATATTACTTTCACAAATAAAATTGGTTTTAGAAATAGAGAAATTTTTTGAAATCAATAATCTACCATAAGCTAAATCAGTTTTTAAATAAAAATCATTGATCAGATCTGAGCTAAATATTTTCGATTTAAAGTTAATTTCATTTTGACTGTTAATTTTTTTAATCAGGTTTTTAAATTGCAATAAGTAAGTAATATCTAATTTATTAAAAATTTTTTTATCTATATTATTTACTTCTGAAGAAATTTTTATTTTAGAAAAGGGCTTAAGCTGTAAATAACCTTGACTGTCTAATGAGATTTTTTTATCTCGAAAATAAAATTTATCAAATTTTATGAGGTTTTTATTGTAAAAAAAATTAAGTTTGAAATTAGAATTTAAAATTTTTCCCTCAAAAATTCCAGTAACGTAAGAATCTTTATTTTTTTCAGTTATTTGTAATTTTGTCTTGATGCCTGTTTTTAAAATTTTAAAATTTATTATAGTTGGATTATCTAGAAGACTAGCCTTAAATTTTTCGTTAAATACAAATCCATCAATTTTATTTTTTTTATATCCATAATTTTTAAAATTAATATTTTTTAAAATAATAATTTCTTTATTTTTATCTTTAATATTAATATTCAAATTTTCAAAGCGCATTTTTTTTTCTGGATTAAAAAATAACTTTTGTAAAAACTTCATATCACCTAAATTTACTTCCATATCATTATTTTCTAATTTTATTCTTTCTATTTTGAAATTTTTAAAATTATAGATGCCCGTCAATTTAGGGTATATCAATAATTTTTTTATTTTAAGATTGCTTTCCTCTGAATGTACTTTTGTAAAAAGATTTAAAATCTCATAATGTGGGACTGGAAATGATCTAAACTTTATTTCCCCCATTTTTTGAATTTCTAATTCATAAATATTTGCCAGATAGTTCTTAATTAAGTCCTCTTTTTTTTTATAATCAAAAAAATGGGGTATTGACAGGAATAGTACTATTGAGACAAAAAAAATTGATAAAAGATATCTTATAAAAAAAATAAATTTAAAAAATCTAGAAAATTTGTTGTGAATTATTTTGTAAAATTTATTTATCATTTTTTTATTTTCGCAACTGGTATATAAATGAAATTTCCTTCTTATGAATAACATAGATAAATTAATTGAAAACCTTAACAAGGAGCAAAAAGAGGCAGTCTTAAGCACTGAAGGACCAAACTTGATTGTCGCGGGAGCAGGTTCAGGTAAAACTAGAGTATTAACAACAAGACTTATTCATATAATCAATAAAAAAAAAGCTTTTTCAAATCAGATCTTATGTGTGACTTTTACGAATAAGGCGGCAAAAGAAATGCAAAATCGAGTAATGCAACATATCAAAGGGACATCCAATGCGATTCCCTGGTTGGGAACTTTTCATTCTATTAGTGTAAAAATTTTACGTAGACATGCTGAAGCTCTTGAATATAAAAGTAATTTCACAATTTTAGACACAGAGGATCAAAAGAAACTTATAAGAAATATTGTTAAAGCTGAAGATTTAGATGCAAAAAAATTTTCACCTCAATTGATAATGTATCATATTGATCAATGGAAGAATAAAGGTTTGTTGCCTAATAATGTTAAAATAGATAAATCTGGATTAGTTCTTAAATCGATCTTAAAAGTTTACGAAATATATCAAAGTAAAACAAAAGATTTGAATGCCTTTGATTTTGGGGATTTAATATTATTTTGCGTAAAACTATTCGAAGATCATAAAGATATAAAAGAAATATACCAAAACCAATTTAAATATATCTTAGTTGATGAGTTTCAAGATACCAATTTTATCCAAAATAGGTGGTTAAACTTATTAGTGAATGATAATCAAAATATTTGTTGTGTTGGAGATGATGATCAGTCGATTTATAGCTGGAGAGGTGCAGAAATAAAAAATTTTTTAACTTTTGATCATATTTATAAAAATTGCAAAGTATTTAAGTTAGAACAAAATTACAGATCTACAAAAAATATATTAGATACCGCATCAAATTTGATTTCTAACAATGCAAATAGAGTAGGTAAGAAATTATGGTCAGCTGCAAACGAGGGTGAATTGGTTAAGCTTAATTGTTATAGGACTGGTAAAGATGAGGCTCAGGGTGTTAGCGATATAATAGAGAATAAAATTAAAAAAAAATATTCTTTGAATAATGTATCAATTCTAGTTAGAGCAATTTACCAGACTAGAGAATTTGAAGAAAGATTTCTTCAAGTTGGAATAGGTTACAGGGTGCTAGGTGGTATAAAATTTTATGAAAGAGCAGAGATAAAAGATGCTGTGTCTTATCTAAGAATTATAAATCAAAAATTTGATGATCTTGCATTAGAAAGAGTTATTGGCTCTCCAAAAAGAGGAATTGGGGAAAGCACACTTAATCAAATTTATACTTTTGGTCAAACTAATAAGTTGTGTCTTGAAGATTCCATTATCAAAATTCTAGAAAAAGGAGATTTTAGACCTAAAATAAAAACTTCATTAAATCAATTAATAAATATGATCAATAAATGGCGGAAGGACTCACTTAATATGAAGCATTATGATTTATTAAAAATAGTCCTTGATGAGTCTGGATATTCTTCAATGCTAAAAAATAAAAAAGATTTAGAAAATGAAAATAGATTAGAAAATTTGAAAGAATTACTAAGAGCAATGCAAGATTATGATAACTTACAAACATTTTTAGAACATGTAGCCTTAGCTACTTCTATCGATCAAGAGTGGGAAGGTGCGAAAATAAATTTGATGACAATGCATGCAGCCAAAGGATTAGAATTTGATGTTGTTTTTCTTCCAGGTTGGGAAGAGGGTCTGTTTCCTCACCAAAAATCTCTTGAAGAAAAAGGTGATTTTGCCTTAGAAGAGGAAAGAAGGTTGGCATATGTCGGCATTACGAGAGCCAAGAAAGAAGCTTATTTATCCTTTGCTATGAAAAGAGCATATCATGGGGATTGGACTGATACTTTGCCGTCAAGATTTATAAATGAGATACCAGATTCTAGTGTTGAGAAGAATGAGGTAGGTATCAATGTAAGTGAAGACTTTGAATTCAATCAAGATAATTCAATAGAATTTGATGATGATTATAGAAGCCCTGGTTGGGACAGATATAAAAAAAATAGAATTTTAAAATGGAAAAAATAAAGAAGTTAAGACATATTTTTAAAGAAGAAAATATTGACGGTTATATAGTTGCAAAAAACGATGAATTTTTTAGTGAATATGTTTCAGAGTTTAATGATAGATTAAATTATATTTCAAATTTTTCAGGATCTTATGGTTATTGTTTAATACTTAAAAATAAAAATTATCTATTTGTTGACGGCAGATATACACTACAAGCGAAGTATCAATGCGGGAAATTGTTTAAAATAATTACTATTCCCAAAAAAATGCCTTACGACTTTTTAAGAAAGAACTTAATAATTGGATTCGATCCAAAATTATTTACAAATAAAACTTTGAGTACATTTTTTAATAAAAAAAACTGTAGGTTAAAACCAATAAAAATTAATCTAATTGATAAAATTTGGAAAAGAAAAAAAACTATTAGTAATAGTGTTTTTTACAACCTACCTAAACTTTCGGTTGGTAGTAATTATCAGCAAAAAATTGATAAAATTGTATCTAATTTAAAAAAAAAGGGTGCAGATTTTCATTTCATTACAGCAAGTGAAAATAATGCGTGGTTGTTAAATATTAGGGGAAGCGATACTAAATATTCGCCTATACCTTATTGTTATAGTTTAATTGATAAAAGTAAGAACATAAAATTTTTTTGCGATCTGAAAAAAATTACATCTAGTTTTGAAAAAAACTTAAAAAACATAGATTTCCTTGAAATGAATTTAGCCGATAAAGTTCTAGCACGCCTTGTTGGAAAAAAATTTATTATTGATGAAAATACATGTTCTCGTTATTTCGAAGAAATAATATTACAAAATAATAAAATTTTACCTTACAAAGATATTATATATAACCTTAAAGCTATTAAAACTAAAAATGAAATAAAAAATATTGAAAAAGCCCATGTATCTGATGGGGTTGCGCTGACAAAATATTTATTTTGGCTTAAAAAAAATTTTGAAAAAAAAAATATTACGGAAATAAGTGGATCAGAAAAATTGTATGAATATAGAAAAAAAAATAAAAACTTTAAATCTTTAAGTTTCCCAACTATTTCTGGCACAGGGGCTAATGGAGCAATAATACATTACAAAGCAACTAAACAAACTAATAAAAGATTAAAAAGAGGAGACATTTATTTAGTTGACTCGGGAGGTCAATATGAATTTGGCACAACAGATGTCACAAGAACTATTTCCTTAAAAAACTATGATAAAAATATAAAAAATATTTTTACAAGAGTTTTAAAAGGACATATTGCAGTCTCAAATTTTAATTTTAAGAGAAATACTGTTGGCTCAAAAATTGATGTTGAAGCAAGAAAATATTTAAAGAAAATTGGTTTAGATTATTCTCATGGAACTGGTCATGGAGTGGGTTATTTTCTAAATGTTCATGAGGGTCCTCATGCGATTTCTAAAAATAACAATAATAAATTTGAGGAGGGAATGGTGGTTTCGAATGAGCCTGGATATTATGAAAAAAATAAATTTGGTATAAGAATAGAAAATCTAATTTATGTAAAAAAAAGAAAAAATAAAAAGTTTTTTGAAAACTTTACTATGGCACCAATTGATAAAGATCTTATTGTTGAGTCAATGCTAAATAAAACTGAAAAAAAATGGTTAAATAGCTATCACAGAAAAGTATTTAATAATCTTAAAAGTGCTATGAATAAGTCTGAGTTTAACGATCTTAAAATAGCTTGCTCAGCTATTTAAAATTTTGTTCCACTCTTTTTCAAAAATAATTTTAATTTTCATAGCTTTTGCTTGATCTACCTTTTTTTTGGTCGGTTTGGTATCTCCAACAACTAAAATATCCAATTTTTTAGATATGGCCCCTAATACTTTGCCACCATTAGTTTCAGCTATGGACTTAGCTTCAGATCTACTCATATTTTGAAATCCACCAGTAAACATAAGCTTCTTATTGGAAAACTTTCCGTCCCCGCTTATTATAGAATAATTAATTATACTCAATTGTCTTATAAAATTTTGTGTTATTTTCGCATTTATTTCATTAGAAAAAAAGTATTCGATTGCATCTACTTGGGTTTCACCTATTCCATCTAATTCTAATAAATTCTTAAGAATATATTTTCTTTGCTTAGGGCAAATTAATTTTGAAAATTCTTTTATGGATATAAAAAACGATGCAAGTATTTTTGCATTTTCTTGACCAATATGTCTTATGCCAATTGAATAAATAAATTTATCTAAATTAACTTTTTTTGATTTTAAAATTGCATTTTTTAAATTTTTTATAGATAAATCTCCCCAACCCTCTAAAGATCTAATCTTTTTATAATCTAAATTAAATATATCTGAAGGTTCTTTAATAAGTTTTAAATTCCAAAAATTATCAATTACTTTTTTTCCTAAACCTTCTATATTAAAGGCTTCTTTTGAAACGATATGTTTTAATTTTTCTTTAGCTATATATTGGCACTCATAGCCCTTAGTGCACCTTCTAACTGCATCCTCTTTTTTTGTATTTTTGCTTAACTCTTTAATTGTATTAGAACCGCACAAACATTTCACAGGAAAAATAAATTTTTTACTGTTACTTTTTCTTTTTGAAATATCGACTAAAACAACTTGTGGAATTACATCTCCAGCTCTTTGAATTTGAATTGTATCACCAATTCTAATATCTTTTCTTTTTATCTCATCTTCGTTATGTAATGTTGCATTTGATACGACAACTCCACCGACTGTAACAGGTTCAACTTTTGCAACAGGAGTAATGGCACCTGTGCGGCCAACTTGAATGGTAATACTTTTTATTTTTGTTACAGCTTGCTCAGCAGAGAATTTGTAAGCTATTGCCCACCGGGGTGCGTTAGATGTATTTCCCAACCTCTTTTGTAAACTTAAATCATTAACTTTGTAGACTAGGCCGTCTATGTCATAATCTAAACTAGATCTAAGATTATCAATTTTTTGATGTTGTTTCTCAATTTCAAGTATGCCGTTAACAGTTTTTGATAAAGGATTAGTTAAAAACCCCCAGCCATTTATAATTTTTAAAAAATCAGACTGTGTTTGAAATTTCAGAGGATCCACAGCCCCCAAACCATAAGCAAAATATTTAAGAGGTATTTTTGAGGTTTCTCTGGGATCTTTTTGTCTTAAAGAACCGCCTGCAGCGTTTCTAGGATTAGCAAATTTATTTTTTATTTTCTCAAAATCTTTTTTTCCAATAAAGACTTCGCATCTAACTTCAAATAAATTTGGAACATTTTTGTTGTCAATTTTTTTTGGAATGCTTTTAATTGTTTTTAAGTTTTCTAATATATCCTCACCGGTTGAACCATCTCCTCTGGATAATCCTTTTGTAAGTATTCCATTTTCATAAATTAAAGTTGCAGAAATTCCGTCTATTTTTGGCTCAGAATATAATTCAATATCATTTTTATTGGTGTTTAAAAAATTATTTATCTTTTTTAAAAAATCAACCATATCGTCTTTATCAAAAGCATTTGATAAAGATAACATTGGTAGTAAATGCTTAATTTTTTTAAATTTGTTTGTTGGAGGCGAGCCTACCAAATTATCAAGCAAATTTAATTTTTTTAGAAATTTATTCTCTCTTTCAAGTTTTATTAGTTCTTTTTTTAAATCGTCGTATTCTCTATCAGAAATTATAGGATTATCCTCGCTAAAATAATGTTTATTGTGAGCTTTAAGCTCATTTATTTTTTTTTTAAATTTACTAATCAAGTTAATTTTATCATTCATAGCTATCTTATTTTATCTATTATTTTCTTAAACAAATTTTTACTTTCAGCAGACTTCTTTTTTTTTACTAATTTATAATCTCTATTGAGAATTTTGTAAGACTGCTTGAACCATTCACTTGAGTTATAATTATAACCTAAAATTTTAGCATATTTTTTTGCTTCTTTTTCCAGACCGATATAGTAGTGAATTTCTACTAATCTATGTAATGCTTCTTCAATAAATATAGTTTGATTGTATTCTTTAACAATTAATTTTAGTCTGTTAATTGCAGGTATCCATTTTTGCACAGAAATATAATATTTTGCGACATATAATTCTTTTGCAGCAATTTGATTTATGATCAAATCTTTTTTAAACTTTAGGTCCATTGAATAATCGTTATTGGGAAATTCTTTTAAAAAAAAGTCAATTTTTTTTTTTGTTTTTAATAATGGTTCTAAATCTTTTTTTTCATCTGTAATTTGCTCAAAATATATTAAGGCTTCAAGATAATGAGCGTAAACTACATTTTTATCTGCAGGATATTTTTGCAAGTACCTCTTAATATTTTCTAATGCCTCTGAATAAAAATTAATTCCATATAAACAATAACTTGTCATTATTGAAGATTTTGCCGAATACTCATTATTATCAAAATTTAGTTCAGCCTCAGAAAACTTTTTCTGTGCAAAAAAATAATCACCTTTTTCAAAAGCCGCATAACCTTCCTCATAAAGTTTATATGGGTCCAATCTAGGCTTTGGTTCGTACATCGCCTCTTGTTTAGAGCAAGATATAAAAATTAAAATTAATAATAGCGAAAAGAATTTCGATAACATTTTTAGATTATTATCAAATTTATCTTAATTGGTAAAATTTTATGCTGTTACTGCTAATCTTGATTGGTAAAGTTTTTGTGAAAATCTTTCAATTTCCTTATCTTGTAATTCAATAATCTCAAAACTATGTTTATTGTTATCTATAAGATTTCTTAGGAATAAATTTGTAAGCTCATGTCCACCTTTATAGCAAATTACTTTTCCTAAAATATTATATCCTGATAAGATTAAATCTCCTGCGCAGTCTAATATTTTGTGATTTACGAATTCTTTGGTATTTCTCAGCCCTTCTTCATTTAAAATTTTTTCATCTGAAACAACTATAGCATTTTCAAGAGAACCCCCTTGAGCTAAGCCATTTTTTTTAATTTTTTCTATATCTTGGAATAAACAAAATGTTCTTGAGTTAATTATGTCATCTAAATTATCTTTAGAAAAATTAACTTCATTTCTTTGGTTACCTATTAGATTATTTTTATAATTTAATTCAAAATCTATTTCCAAGCTTGAATTAGGCTCTATTGTAAAACTTCTTTCTTGATCTGTAAATTTTACTTTCTCTAAAATTTTTAAATATTTTCTTTTTTTATTTTGTTTTTTTATGCCGGCATCTTTTAAAATTTTTACAAATTCTTTCGATGATCCATCAAGTATTGGAACTTCATCGCTACTAATTTCTATTAATAAATTATCAATCCCTACAATATATAAAGCTGCTAATAAATGTTCGACTGTTGAAACTTTTATACCTTTATCATTTTCTAAAGTAGTACAAAGTTTTGCAGATGATACGTTTTTATAACAAGCTTCTATAACATTGTTTTCTTTAAAGTCTGTTCTTTTAAAAATTATACCTTGATCTTGATTTCCTGGTAATAGTCTTAAAGTGGAAATTTTACCAGAGTGTAAGCATATTCCCTCAAAACTTATAGGTTTAGCAATAGTTTGTTGAAATTTTAATAACATCGGGTATTTATACTTAAATTTTTGACAGTCATTAAAACAACTAATGTTTCTAAAAATAACAACTTACGTAAACAAAAGATCAAAAAATCTTGCTAATAAAGACTTTTTGGTATGAATGAATGGAACTGCCTCTTTTTTCCAACCATAATGGACAATTTGATACGCATCATTAATTGTATTTTCATCAGATTTTTCTCCGTAATTCATCACAATTTGCGATTTATTTGCAAAATAATAGAGGTCAAAGCTTTCTTTAAAACAAGTGTAACTAACTTTATCTTTAACTTTTAACAAAATAGGAATACCAGGCTGTATAAAATTTTTTATACTTAAATTATTAGTCATTATTATATCAGAACATTCTTTTATTCTCGCATTAGCTATCTCTAAAAGAAATTTTTTTTTTATTTTTCTGTAATTTAAATTTTTAAAGTGATCTTTCTCAATCAATTCTTGATCTGAAGATTTATTATTTATTTCAGAAATAGAGATAATCTTTTTGATCTCCTCTTCACTAAGTGACGTAACCTTTGCAATATCTTTTATTATTATATTAGATCCAAATTTAAATTTTTGGCAATATTTAAGAGCGGAGTTTTCAAAGTAAATTAAATTTGATGACTCATATCCTATAATTAATTTAACAAAAGTTTCAATCTTGCTGTTTTTAATAATATTAACCCCATCTATAAAGCTCTTTAAAAAAATCTTTTTTATTTTTAAATTACATCTAAAAAAAAGATTATTTAAATTTTTAAAATAGTTTGTGTTAATTAAAAAACAAGATATCTCTTGTGCATATAAGTCTCCAAATAAACCAATAGGTAAATTACTCATTTTTTTTTTATCTAAGAGATAGTTTGGATTAAAAATATGAAGTATTGTTTTATCTTTTTCGCATTCATTTATTGATGATTTCAAAGAGCTCAAAATATAAGAAATATTTTCTTTAGATAATTGAGAACCGTTTAATTTTTTAAAACCCGAAAGATTTAATTGCGTAAACTTATCGTTATTTAAAATTAACACTACATTATTAAAGTTTAATTTCAATTTTTGTTCAATCAAATAAATATTTTTTTTTAAATCTGCACTAGCTTCATCTATATTAATTAATTCTTGATCCACATATCCCTTTATTTTTGAAGTATTATTATAAAGTAATATTATCTTGTCTCTGCTATCTTTATTGCCAACTATGAAGGAAAAATCATTATTATTTATTATTAAGAATAAAGTTGAGTTAAAATTTTCCATTTATTATTTTAAAATTAATTGATTATTTATTCGATAATCAAAAGTGTTATACATTTCAAAATTATCCTGATGATTAATACTTAAAAAATTTTTTAAGCTCTTATCATAATTTTCCACAGGTAATTTTACCACTTTATTTTTTTTTGTAACAAGGTCCCATCTCTTAGATTTATAGTAACGAAGTGTTTTAATATCAGAGATAGGAAAATTAATTTCTTTTAATAAATTATAAAATAAAGTGAAATTATCTCTATCTCCTATTACAACAGGTAAATTTTTAAATTTTTCAATATTTGAAAAACTTATGAGATCACTTTTATCAGTATAATAAAACTTTTCTCTCCTATTATGCAAAATAGCAATGGGAGTTTTTTCATAAATTCTTATTATTATTTTTCTAGGATAAATTTTTTTTATTTCGAAACTATCTATATAGTCTATCTTTTTTAAAACATCTTCAATTTCTTTTTTATTCAAGAAAATAAGATTTTTTTGATAAAGAAAATTCAGATTCTGGGTTATTTGATTTTCAGCAAAAAGAGAAATGTTTTCAATATCTACTTGTTCAATGTTTAGTTTAAAAAAAAATTTTAAATTACTATTAATGTTATAAGTGCTTAAAAACAATAGCAAAGCTAATGCAATTAAGAATCTTTTTTTCATTTATTAATGCTAGCGTCAAATAAGATTTTCTCAACTAATTTTGGAAAAGTTATTCCTCTATATGCTGCTATTTCTGGTACTAATGAAAGACTTGTCATACCCGGTTGTGTGTTAATTTCTAGAAGGTAAAATTTACCTTTATAAAACTTAAAATCCGACCTGCTTACACCTCTGCATTTTAATGATGAATGAGCGTCTTCTGCAATTTTTAAAATTTTTTTATAATTTTTTTTATTTAGTCTAGCTGGCATTATATGTTTTGTTTTAGCTTTTTTTGTATACTTTGCTTTGTAATCGTAGAATAATCTTTTTGGCACCAGTTCAATTGCACCTAAAGATTTTCCATTAAGAACCGCAACTTGAATTTCCTGACCCGGTATATACTTTTCAATCATTAATTTATCATATTTTTTTAAAAGTGACTCAACTGATTTTTTAAAAATTTTTAAAGTTCTAGCAATTTTTACTCCTATGCTAGATCCCTCATTTACTGGTTTGACTACAATAGGAAATAAAAGATTTTTTTTTCTAATTAATAAATTAAGCTTTGAAAAATTGTATTCTCTTTTATTAATGATAAAATAATTAGGGGTTAATAATTTATTTTTTTTAAAAATTTCTTTTGAAATTTCTTTATTCATTGCATTGAAAGAGCTTATTATACCAGAATGAGTATACGGTATTCTTAAATATTCAAAATAACTTTGAGCTAATCCATCTTCTCCATTTTTACCATGCAAAGCGTTGAAAATTACTTCAGTCTTAGACTTATCAATTAAATTAAAATTTTTTTTTTTTGGATCAATTGTTGAGATTTTATAGTTTAAACTTTTAAGAGCTTTTATACACGCTTTTCCACTTTCGAGACTTACAGATCTCTCGTTCGACGTTCCGCCTAGTACAACTAAAACATGTTTAAATTTTTTATTTTTCACCAATAATTTTAATCTCTAGTTCTAGATTAATCCCTTTTTTTTCAAACACTTTTTCTCTAACTTTATTTATAAGTTTCTCTATATCAGAGGATTTTGCATTTCCATTATTAACAAAAAAATTACAATGTTTTTTTGAAATATTTGCATCACCCACTTCAAAGTTGTCACATCCACTTTCTTTTATTATTTTCCATGCTTTTTGATTTTCGTTTAAATTTTTAAAAGTACTTCCACATGTTTTAACTTGACTTGGTTGAGATAATTTTTTTTTCTCTATAAAACTATTTTGCTTGTTTTCAATAATTTCTTTTAGTTCTTGTTTACCTTTTAATTTAACTGAAGTTACAATTAAGTTATCTGGTAAGTCCGTGCCTCTATAGTGAAATTGTATATTTTCTCTTTTAATTTCCCGCTCTTCACACTTATTAATGTCTATAGCTGTAAGTGAAACAAAGATTTTTGAAATATCGTAACTATAGCATCCAGTATTCATAATCACAGCTCCACCAATAGATCCTGGAATGCAAGAAAGAAATTCAAAATTTCCTATTCCATTGTCTTTCGCGAAATTAGAAACTCTTTTATCTAAGCAAGCTGCGCCTGCATTAATTGTAGTTTTATCAATCAAATTTACATCGGAAAAACCTTGACCAAGCTTAATCACAACTCCCTTTATACCTTTATCTCTAATTAACGTATTTGACCCTGCTCCTAAGACAGTAATTTTAAAGTTATCTTTTTTATTTTCTTTTAAGAAATCTAATAATTCAGATTTGTTTTGTGGTTTAAAAAAATACTCAGCTGGTCCTCCAAGGTTAAACCAACTGTAATTAGATAATTTAGTATTTAAAGAAATATTTTTATTAAAATTATTAACAATTTTTTTTTTTAAACTCATACTACCAATTTAAGTTCTGACATCCATTTTGATATTGATCCGGCTCCCATGCCTATAATTATTTCGTTACTATTTAAAAAGCTCTTTAAAAAATTTCCAAGTTCATCGAAATTATTTATAATAATTACTTGAGTTTTAGAATATTTAGATATGTGTTTTGCGAAATTTATTTTATCAAATTTGTGGCTTTTTTTTTCACCGGCTGCATATAATGGACAAAGTAGAACAAGATCACTGTTCAAAAAAGATTTCGAAAATTTGTCTTTAAGAGATAAGACCCTAGAATACCTATGTGGCTCAAAAATAGAGATTATTTTTCTTTCTTTATGAGCATTTTTTACACTCTCTAAAATCGATTTAATTTCAGTTGGATGATGCGCATAATCGTCGTAAAAATCGTTTTGATTTTTTGTAAATACCTTTGTCATTCTTCTTTGCACTCCTGTAAATTTCTTCAATGATTTTTTTATTATATTTTGATTTACTCCAAGATTTAAACAAACTGTCACAGCCGCTGCAGCATTTAGAACATTATGTTTGCCAAGAAGTTTCAAATGAATATTTTTAATTGTTCTATTTTTTTTCTTTAAATCCTTGAAGATTAAATCAAATATTGAATAATCAGTTTTAAAACGGACATTAAAAACTTTGTAATCAGCCTTACTACTCTCGCCATAGGTAAGTATATTCCTGTTTTTCAATTTACTAAATATTTTTTTTATATTTTTATCATCTATACATATGATTGATTTACCAGTAAGTGGGGTTTTCTCTATAAATCTGATAAATGAATTTTCAAGATTTTTAAAATTTTTATAAAAATCTAAATGTTCATAATCTATATTTGTCACGACAGAATAATTAATTGGTAATTTTAGAAAACTACCATCTGACTCGTCTGCCTCCAAAATGGCCCACTCTCCTTTACCTAACTTAGCGTTACTATTAAAAGAATTGATAACACCTCCATTAATAATTGTTGGATCAAGTTTTTGATCTGATAATATTTTAGATACTAGTGATGTAGTAGTTGTTTTTCCATGAGATCCCGAAATTATTATATTTTTTTTAAGTGATACTACATCTGCTAATACATCGGCTCTGGAGTAAATTGGTATTTTTTTCTTTCGCGCATATTTAATTTCACTATTATTATTTTTAATAGCAGATGAACGAACTAATATTGTGGAGCTCTTTATGTTGTTCTTAGAGTGTCCAATAGAAACCTTAATACCTGCTTTGGAGCAACTTATGGTGTTTTTATTTTTTGTTTGATCACTTCCTTGAATCTTAAAACCCATATTTTTCATTATTTGAGCTAAACCACTCATACCAATCCCGCCAATACCAACAAAATGTATTACATCTTTTTGACCTAAATTAATTTTTTTCATTGATTATTTTTATTAATTCTTGATCTATATTTTCATAGACATTTTTGTCAGAATATTGGCTTTGATTTCTTTTAATATCTTTTAGTATGTTAGAATCATCACTAATTTCTCCAATAATCTTAGGTAATTTATCATTTAAATCTTTTTCCTCGATAATCAATGACAAATTTTTTTTATGAGAATAAATTGCATTTTTATATTGGTGATTATCAGCTGATGTCGGTAAAGGAACAGATATAAAAGGTACTTTTGCATTAGTAAGCTCTGCTAACATTGATGAGCCAGATCTAGTAATTGCTAAATCTACCTTTGAAAAATAATCAACTAGTTTGTAACTAAAATTAAATATCTCAAAATCTATTTGCGTTTCCTTATAAAACATCATCAATTTATTATTTTGACTTGGTAAGCAGTGTTGGTAGACTTTCAATAACACTCCCTGATTTACGCAGTCTCTAAATATTTTGGGAAGTGTTTCGGCAAATATTTTTGCTGCTTGGCTACCTCCAAGAATGAGAATCTTTAGTTTTTTGTCATCGTTCTGAAATTTTTCTTTTTGATGAAATATAATTTCTTTGTTTATAATGTTTCCTATTTCAATTATTTTTTTAGTATATTTTTGGGGTATACCTTCTAATTCTTTGAAAGAAACAAATATCTTTTCTGTGAAAGGAATTAAATACTTATTTGCTTTACCTACAATTAGATTGTTTTCGTAAATTATAAATTTAATTCTCAAAATCGTAGCAGCTACACAAATTGGAAAAGAAGCATAACCACCCATCCCAAAGATAATTGAAGGTTTATTAAATAACAAAAATAATAATGATCTTAAAATCGAGTATAAAATAAAAAAAAATGAAAAAAATAAAGTGAGAATGTTTTTAGTATTTATAGGCGCCGACGGCAATTTAAAGATTTTTAAATGTTTGAACTTTTCTAGATATCTAAATCCTCTGTTATCTGTTGTTATTACGACATCATAATTATTTTTCGATAAATGGTCTGCTAAATTACAACCGGGGAAAACATGCCCGCCCGTTCCGCCAACAGCAATTAATGCTTTAATTGTTTTAGTCATAAAGATAACTTCTATTTTTTGTATAATTCAAAATTACTCCTGCAAGTATTGCGCTACCAATTAATGATGAACCGCCATAACTAAGAAAAGGCAACGTCATGCCAGTGGTAGGTATCAAATTTGTATTAACACTAACGTGAATGAATGTTTGAAAAATTAATAATGCAGAAAGGCCACATAATGAAATTTTTATTAATTGATCATCTAGTTTTAAACAATTCTTTATTATTCTGAATGAAATATATAAAAATATAAATACAATAATTGTAGATATAATTGATCCATACTCTTCAGAAATTATCGCAATGATATAATCTGTATGAGCTTCTGGAACATTATCCTTTAAAATTCCCTCTCCCATCCCTTGACCTTTGAGACCCCCTAGCTTTATTGCATCCAAGGCTGAGGAAGATTGAAATTTATCTCCTTTACTTGGATCTACAAATGAAATTAAGCGATTAATGATATAACCAAATTTTTCAGGCATTAGATAAAGCAAAGAACTTAAAAAGATCAAAAATATTGAGAAGAAGGTAAATAAATAAATCATGCTCACTCCTGAAATAAAGACTGTGGCAATCCAACAACCTATTAATAAAATAGACTGACCAAGATCTGGTTGATCAATTAATAGAATTATAACAAGCGATAATAACAAAAAACTTAAAAAATATTTTATCTGTGAATTTTGTATATTTTTTAAAGTTAAAATTTTGACGGTTACTAGTATAAAAAAAGGTTTTAATATTTCTATTGGTTGTAATCTAAAAAAATAAAGATCTAACCATCTTTTCGCGCCTTTTACTTCAATTCCAAAAAAAGGCACTAAAGCCAAGAAAATAAAAGAAATTGTAAATAATGGCATAATGGCTTTTTTTAAAAGAGAGGTCTCAATAATTGATATTAAAATCATTATTATTAAAGCAATAAAAGTAAAAAACAAATGCTTTGAGAAAAAAAAATAATAATCTTTATTCAAACGTTCTCCAGCAAGAGAGGAAGTTGATGAAAATGAAAAGAATAATCCTAGAAGAAATAAAATTATAAAACAAGAAAATATTTTTTTATCAATATTATCCCAATAATTAATAAATTTTTGTTTAAAAATTTTTTCTTGCATAATAATTACATAATTTTTTAAATTCATCCCCTCGTTTTTCAAAGTTTGAATATTGATCAAAAGACGCTGATGCTGGGCTTAATAAAATTGTATTATTTTTTTTTTTATAAAATTTAAGGTCTTTGAAAATCTGAACGATAGAACTCTCTAAATTTTTTGAAATTATGTAATCAACTTGATTTTCAAGTTGTTTTTTAAAAAAGTTAACATTCTTGCCAATTATATAAGACTTGATAATGTTTTTTTTTAAATTTTTAAGAATTATTTTGTCGTTTTTTTTCGGTAATCCTCCAACAATCCAATAAATATTTTTGGTGTTTTTGAGGGCATACTGAGTTGCTTGAAATGAGGTAGCCTTCGAGTCATTAATAAATACACAATTCTTCTTTTTAAGAAAAATTTCATATCTGTGCGGTAATCCTGCAAAATTATTTAACGAATTTAAAAATGATTTTTTACTTAATTTTAATAATTTTGATAATTCATAAACATAAGACATATTTTCATCATTTACCTCAGAATTGAGGTAGGGGTTCTTTAATTTACTTTTTAATTTTTGATATCTATGAATGTTTGGTATAATTAAACTTCCTAAAAAATTTTTTTTTTTAAAGTGAAATTTTTGATTATTACCAACAAATGCAAATTGATTTGGTCTCTGATTTTTGAAAATCTTTAATTTTGCATTTATATAATTTTTCATATTCCCATGCCAATCAATATGATCATTGGTTATATTTAGTAAAATTCCATAATCAGGACTAATAAATTTAGAATGTGACAGCTGAAAAGATGAAGCTTCTATTACTAAAAAATTATCTTTTTTGATATTAAGATCAAGAACTGGTGTGCCAATATTTCCCCCTATTAAAGTTTTGTAATTATTTTTTTTCAACAACTGCGAGATTATTTTACAAGTTGTAGATTTACCGTTCGTACCTGTTACAACAATACTTTTAAAGAATTTTTTTTGAATAAAAATTAAATCTATATCTGTAATTATTTTTTTTTCGTATTTAGTCAATATCTTCTTATTCTTTGATTTTTTTAAACTAACACCTGGACTTAAAATTACGTAATTTACATCTCTTAAAGCTTTATATAAATTTTTAGGTCTCTTTTTGATAAATAATTTCTTATTTTTATCATCCCAAACTTGAAAATTTTTAATCTTATTTTTTTTGAAAAAATTTACAACTGATTTACCTGTTGTTCCAAGTCCGTAAACTAGGAAAGAAAGTTTTTTAAAGTTATTAACAGAGATCATCTACTACCTTAGTTTTAATGTAGCTAACCCAATTAAAGCTAAAATTATAGCTATAATCCAAAAACGAATAACGATTGTAGACTCTGCCCAACCTTTTTGCTCAAAATGATGGTGTATAGGGGCCATTTTGAATATTCTTTTACCAGTTAATTTGAAAGATATTACTTGAATTATTACTGAGACTGTCTCTAAAACAAAAAGTCCACCAATAATCGCTAAAACAATTTCATGTTTAACTATAATTGCTATCGCAGCTAATGATCCACCTAAAGATAGAGACCCCGTGTCTCCCATAAAAATTTTTGCCGGCGGAGCGTTGTACCACAAAAAACCTAAGCAGGACCCAACAATAGATCCGCAAAAAATTGAAAGTTCTCCAACATCTGGAATATATTGAATTTGTAGATATTCAGAAAAAATGGTGTTCCCCACCACGTAAGAAATTATTGTGAATGACAAAGCTACAAGCATTACTGGAACAGTAGCTAGACCGTCAAGGCCGTCGGTAAGATTCACTGCATTTGATGCTCCAATAATTACGAAAAGACCAAATGGGATAAAAAATAATCCCATGTTTAGAATCAAATTTTTAAAAAAAGGAAAATATAGTTCAAATAAAAATTCATGATTTGAATAGTTAATCAAAATAAATAATGCTATCGAACCTACTGCTAATTGACCTATAAACTTATAACTTGATTTTAACCCACTAGAATTTTTATGCTTAATTTTTAATATATCATCTAAAAGCCCGAGACCACCAAGACTCAAAGACACAAATATCAAAGTCCAGACGTAAATATTTGTTAAATCTGCCCAAAACAGTGTGCTGGAGATGATGCCGATAATAATTATTACTCCCCCCATAGTAGGAGTACCAGATTTTTTAACTATATGGTCAATTGGACCATCTTGTCTTATTGGACCAGTTATCATTTTTTCAGAAAAAATTTTAATTAACGGTGCTCCAATTAAAAATACTACAACTAAAGAGGTCATTACAGATAAGCCTGTTCTAAAAGTTAAATACTTAAATACGTTAAAAAAAGAGTACTGATCAATTAAAGAAGTGAAAAAGTGAAATAGCATTAATAACCTTTTATAATCCTTTTGCTAAAATTATTTAATCCAGTTGCATTTGATCCTTTGATCATTAAATAGTCATTATTAGATATAATATTTTTTAAATTAAAATCTATATCTTCTTCCTGCTGAAAAATATTTCCCCTTTTTCCTTTATTGATATTCTTATATGTAACTAGGGTTTTAATGCCCTTAACGAAGACTTTGTCTATATCAGAATTGTTAATAACTTTTGATAAATCTTTGTGTAATATTTCTGATTTTTTGCCTAACTCTAGCATATCGCCAAGAATCAGGTACTTTTTAAAATTATTTTTTTTTATTAAATTAAAGTTTTCGATAGCATTTTTAACTGACAATGGATTAGCATTATAACTTTCATCGATTAATTTAAAATTTTTATTATATCTTTTGATTTTATAAATTTTGCCTCTTCCTTCTGTTGGCTCAATATTTTTGAAGTATTTGGAGGCATGAATTAAATTAACATTTAAAACTTTTAATAAAGCTAAGGTTGAAAGAACATTGTAAATATTTAGGTTTTTAATTGTCAAATTTATTTTTTTATTACTAATTTTAACTAATACATTTGTATTTTTATTATTTTTTCTTACTTTTAGCGGAAAAATATCTGATTTTTTATTATATCCAAAGGAAACTACTTTCAGTTTCTTTAGCTTAGCTTTTCTAAGTAATAATTTAAAAAACTTATCATCACGATTTAAAATAATTGTTCCACCCTTTTTTAAATTATTAATAATTTCACCTTTTGCTAAAGCTATACCCTTTAAGTTATTAAAATTTTCTATATGTGCTTCTCCAATGTTTGTGATTATACCTATTTCAGGTTTGATAAGTTTTGTTAGATTATTTATTTCACCTGCCCTACTCATACCAACTTCAAATACAGCAAATTTATGTTTGGTATTTAAATGCGATAAACTTAAAGGCACACCAAAATGATTATTATAAGATTTGGGAGAGCAAAAGGTATCACCAAAATTTTGAAGCAATTTTTTTAGTAAATTTTTTAAAGATGTTTTCCCAGCGCTACCCGTAACAGCAAAGACTTTTGCTTTAGAAATTTTTCTTTTTTCAGATGCAAAACGATTTAAAAATTTAATTTCGTTTTTTACCTTAATTGTCTTATTTTTATATTTTTTTAAGTAATTAGATGAGATTATATATTGAGCGCCTTTTTTCAGAGCATTTGGTATAAATTTAACCCCATTATTATTTTTCCCTTTTATTGTTAGAAATAAATTATTTTTTTTTACTACTCTAGAGTCAATTGCAATTCCATGAAAGTCTTTTAAATTATTTTTTTTTTGGATACTTTTTAAAATTTCTTTGTTTTGTAAGTAGTTTCTTTTTTTTTCTGATATTTTTTTTATTTTTACTTTAAGATTTTTTACAATTTCTTTATCAGATATTAAAATAACTTTATTTTTATAAATTTGTTCTTGCTCATGACCCTTGCCAGCAATAAGTATAATCTCATTAGGTTCGGCATTTAAAATTGCGGCTCTTATAGCTTTAGATCTATTGCCGATATTAAAAAAATTTTTATTTTTTATTTGTCTAATTATCTCTGCTCTTATCTTTTCAGGTCTCTCATTTCTTGGATTGTCGTCAGTCACATAAATATTTTTACAATTTGAACTTGCAATTTTAGCCATAAAAGGCCTTTTTTTCGTATCTCTATCCCCACCGCAACCGAAAACTAATGAGACATCCTCTTTGTATTGAGCTTTCAAAGAAAGTAAGGATTTTTTTAGTGCATCGGGTGTATGTGCAAAATCTACAAAAACCCTAACATTGTTTGAAAAAGTTTTTACAAGTTCTAATCTACCATCTACTGATTTAATTTTAGTTAGAGAATTTAAAATTTTTTTTTCACTAATTTTACATATTTTGGCTGATTCGATAGCCATTGATAAATTTTTTATTTGAAATTCATTTAATTTCAAATTTTTTTTAATCAATTTTTCCTTAATTTTACCAATGTCAACAAATCTCAATTTTTTTGTTTGAGAGATTCTCTTTAAAATTGGGTATTCTTTAATAAATTTATCAGAGATTATCGTTTTTCCTTCACTAAGAACGTTTTTAAAAAAAATTAATTTAGCATTAAGATAAGACTGCATAGTTTTATGGTAATCTAAATGATCTTGACTAAAATTTGTAAAAATCCCGGCATTAAATTTTAAATGATTAAGTCTGTACTGATGTAAACCGTGACTTGATGCTTCAATAATAACGTTATCAATTTTATTTTTTTTTAATTTTTCTAAAGTTTGATGAAGTAAAATAGTATTAGGAGAGGTAAGATCAGATTTTATTATTTTGCCCTTAAATTTTATGCCTAACGTTCCTATAGATGCTACAGGAATTTTATGAATACTCAAAATTTGATAGAACAAATCAGCGACTGAAGTTTTGCCGTTAGTACCTGTAATACCTATGATATTTTTCGGTTTTAATTTATAAAATTTTGAACAAAATTTACTTAAAAAAAATCTGGGATTCGAAATTTTTAAAATTAGTATTTTGTTATTTTCATATTTACAATTTTTTGAACATACAATTACATTTGCTCCTTTTTTTATAGAGTCGTCTATATATTTTTCACCATTAAATTTGTTTCCCTTAATAGCAAAAAAAATAAATCCTTTTTTGATTTTTCTACTATCATCCGCTATACCTCTTACCTTAATATTCTTTTTTTCATCGGGAAGATTTTTAATTAATTTTTTCAACAACATATTGATAACTAAAATCATTATTCTTTATGGCTAAAATTGGTCCAATTTTTTTTATTATTTTGCCAGCAACATAAACTGAGTTCCATCCAGCTTCATTTCTAGTACCTTTTATTTTCATGCCTCTATAATCATAAATCAAATCTTTTGCCACCTGTGGGTTCTCTAGCATAACTAGTAGAGCGTATTTTGGTTTGTGCGAAGGGAAAACTGATATAAAAGAGTTCAAATTCTTATTTTTATTTTGATAATTTTGAGATGTTCCAGTTTTTCCTGCAACATAATATCCATCAACATCTGCTAGACTTGCTGTACCCTCTTTGTCAATTACAACTTTTCTTAATATTTTATTAATTTTATCGCTTGTTTGTTTTGAAATTATTCTATTACTTTTTTTATCATTTTTAATTTTAACTAAACTTGGTTTAATCTTTATTCCACCGTTTACTAGTGCAGCATATACTGTTGTAGCCTGTAAAGGGGTAGTCGTTATTCCATGTCCATAGGAAACTGTTTCTAGTTTACACTTATTCCAGTTAAAATTAATCGGTTTACCCAGTTCTTCAATTTCTAAATCAGGACTATTTAATAATTCAGTATCTTTAATAAATTTCTTGAATTTTTCCTCACCGACTTTTCTTGCAATTAATAAAGTTCCTATATTAGATGATCTGATTAAGATATCTTCTACAGTCAAATCTTTAGGAAATTCTTTAATATCAGATATTTTGTACCTGGAACAATTTATGGATTTTGGAATATCTTGAATAATTGTTTTCGGTGATACTATCTCGTTATCAAGTGCTATTGCGACTGTAAAAGTTTTAAAGATAGATCCTAACTCATATACTCCTTTGGTGATTTTATTGATGTATTTTTTATCTTTAACTTCTTTTCTCTCATTTATATTAAAATTAGGTAAAGATACTAAAGATAAAATTTCCCCATTTTCAACATTCATAAGTAGAGAAGCACCGCCATTTGAGCTGAATGTTTTTAGCGCATTATTTAACTCTTTACTGATTAAGTGCTGCAGATTGACATCTAAAGTTAATTTTAAAGCTTGATTTGCTAAATTTCTATTTTTTAAATCTTTATCAAAATATTTTTCAATTCCAGACACACCATAATTATCGTAATCGACTTGACCAATTATATGACTAAATAAATTTGCATGCGTATAAATCCTTGTTTGAAAAGGTTCAAAAATAATTCCTTTTTCACCTAAATTCCACAATTTTTTTTTATCAGATTGATTAATACGTTTTTTTAAATAAAAATATTTACCATGATTAATTTTTTTTTCTATTTTCTTTATATTAATGTCTGGATAGTTTAATCTTAGTTTGATTAAAAAATTATCTTTATTGGTAATTAATTTAGGGTCAATAGCTGCATGATAGGATTTTATATTTCTTGAAATTAATATACCATTTCTATCGACGATATCTCTTCTTAACAAAGTAAACTCTTTTGAGCTATCTGTCTTATTATATACCTCAATTTTATTAAGAGAAACATGAATTATCCTTATACCAAAAATTAAGATTAATGAAAAAAACAAAAAAAATAATAAATAGATTCTGTCATGAAAAATATTGTTTTTTTGAGTAAATTTATTTTTTTTATTTGTTTCTAAATAATCTTCAAAATAAAAACTAGTTTGATTAACGTTAATATTTTTATTTTTCTTTAATTTCTTTATCATTATTGTTTATTTGGTTAGCAAATTTATTTTTTAAGTCTATAAAACTTGATATATCTAAAAATATTTTTGAATATTCCATTGGTATGTATTGAAAATTATCTAAATTTTCTACTCTTAATTCAATCATTGAAGGAGAAGTTAAATAAGAGAAATCTAGTTGAGATTCATTTAAATCCCTTTTCTTTAAATGAATTAATTTATCCAAACTAATTATTTTTTTTTCTAGCTCTCTAGTTTGATTTTTTATTATTGACGTTACTACTAATAAAAATGAGAAAATCATTATTGATATTAAGAACTTAATTTTAAACATTAATAGCCTCTATATTTAAGTATTTGTTGAATTTTTGAATTACGCTTGTTGGAAAAACGAATTTATTTTTACTTCTGATTGCAAATCTTAATTTTGCTGAACGTGAAGCATTGTTTTTTTCAAGTTCAATTTTAGAGGGTTTAATCACTTTTTTATTATATTTTTCGAAAAGAAATGAACTATTAGTATTTTCCTCTGGTAAATATCTAGAGGGTTTTGATTTATCTTTAGAAAAATTACTAAAAAAGTATTTTACGATTTTATCTTCAATTGAGTGAAAACTTAATACTAGTATTTTTCCACCTGGTTTTAACATTTTTGTAGCTTTAGCAATACCATTTATAAGCTCAGTAATTTCTTTGTTGACGAAAATCCTTAATGCTTGAAAAGTCTTTGTGCTTGGATTTATTTTATTTGAATAATTTTTTTTTTTACTTTTTTCTATTATTTTTACTAATTCGTTTACTCTTGTAATTTTTTTTTCCGATCTAGCTTTGACAATATTTTTTGCTATCCTCGATGCCTCTTTTTCCTCGCCTAAAATCTTTATAATTAATTTTAATTGATTTTCACTCAATTTATTTACTACCTCTTGTGCCGAAACATCAGATAAGCCCATAGACATGTCTAGTTTTTCGTTTGATTTAAAAGAAAAACCTCTATTCAAATTATTTAGTTGGATTGACGAGAGTCCAAGGTCAAAAATTACTATATCTACATTTTCGTTTAATAATTCATCGATTTGACTGAATTTAATTCGATGAAATTGAAATCTTCTGGAAAATTTTTTCTTTAAGTTATCAGCAATAGAAATAACAGCTGCGTCCCTATCCATGCCAATTACTTTTGAGCTTGAAATTTTTAATAAAGCTCTAGAATAACCTCCACCCCCGAAGGTACAATCTACGATTAACTTACCATTCAATGGTGATGAAATTTCTATGACTTCACTCAACATCACTGGAAAATGGGTCAAATCCAGTGATGATTGTTGAGTTTTCATTAATTGTTATTTCAATCATTAAAACTTTTGTCTTCTTAAAAAAGCGGGTATTTCAAAATCCTCTTCTTCCTCAATATCTTTTTCAAACAATTGATCTGTTTCTCTATTTTCATCTTGAACTGTGGGCTCTATAGCTGCTTGATCTTGCTCTTCGGAAAATAGTCTTGGGGTATATTCAACATTATCGCTCTGATCGCTAAAATTTTTATTAGCATCAAATGACTCATCTGATCTAATATCCGAGTTATTTTCCATGTAAGAAGCGCTCTCAATTGAAACTCCTGAAGGTATTTCACTTGTATTCTCTTTATCAAAGAGAGAGTCTTCTGCCATTTTGCTTTCCTCATTATTTTCAAATTTTTCTATTAGAGATTTTTGTTCTTCTGAATTTTTAATCTCGTAGTTTTCATCAAGTTTTAATGCTGTGGCTCCATCTATTGAGCTTACCACATTTTGATCTAAGCTATTTGAAAATAAATTATCAGACAAATTAGAGCTTCTTGGGTTTGAACCTTTAACAACATTAAATTTTGGTCTTGGCTCGTGCATGAATGTAGAGCCTTTCAAGGACGTAGCGACTATGGAAACTCTGATCTTACCATTCATATTTTCATCTTTTATCGCGCCAAAGATTAATTCTGCCTCAGGGTCAACTTCTGCCCTAATTTTGTTAACTGCCGCATCTACCTCAAATAGTTTGATATCACTTCCACCTGTAATATTAACTAATAAGCCTTTTGCGCCTTGTAAAGTATACTCATCTATCAAAGGATTATTTAAAGCTAACTCAGTTGCAGCCATAGCTCTATTTTCACCCTCTGCTTCTCCAGTGCCCATCATAGCTTTGCCACTTGAGCTCATTACAGTTTCAACATCAGCAAAGTCGAGATTTATCATACCTGGTCTAACCATCAGATCAGTTATACTCTGTACACCATGTTTCAAAACATCATTTGATAGACTAAAAGACTCTTCAAAACCTGTAGACTCATTTGCAATTTTAAAAAGATTTTGATTTGGAACAACTATCGTAGTATCTAAATGCCTTTTTAGTTCCTCTAAACCAACCACTGCTCTGCGCATTCTTTTAGGTCCCTCGTAAGAAAAAGGTAAAGTAGTTACACCTACAGTCAAAATATTCATTTCTCTGGCAGCTTTGGCAATTACATGTGAAGCACCTGTACCGGTACCACCGCCCATACCTGAAGCAATAAAAACCATATTACTTCCTTGTATATAGTTTACAATCTCATTAATTGACTCATCAGCAGCTGCTTGCCCAATGTCGTGTTTAGCGCCAGCTCCCAATCCCTTAGTCAGGTTCATACCAATTTGTATTTTTGCATCTGCTTTGCTCATTTTAAGATCTTGTGCATCAGTATTAACTGCTACAAACTCTACTCCTTGCATTCCAGCGTCGATCATGGCATTAATTGCATTGCCTCCAGCACCACCTACACCAATTACTAGTATTCTAGGTTTTAATTCCCTTAATTCTCCACCTCCAACATTTATACTCATATCGTGTCCCCTTTCTGTTTATTTTCCCATTTTAAATTAGATCTATTTTGAAAAGCTTTTTTTCTTGCAAAGGCTCTAAACTTTTCAAAGTTTTTTGGCTCCCAAATCTGAAAAGTTTTTCCAAGACCAACGAATAAAACATTATTTTTTATTTTTGCATGATTTAATTGTTTTTCTGATATTGAAACCCTACCTTCTGTGTCAAATTGTAAGTTTTCACTCTCGGATAAAATGGATGTAGCAAAGAAATCTCTTTTTTCCTCAAATGGATTTAAAGAGTCTATTGTATTTGATAATTTTTCAATTCTGTCTTGAGAACAAGCTTCTAGCGCAGGATAGTTAAAAGAGGGGTAGCTAATAAATCCATTGTAACCCATTGAACTAAGGTGTGATCTAAAAGTAGCTGGCACAGAAACCCGACCTTTCTTGTCTATTTTGTTTTCGTAATTCGATAAAAACATTTTTCCTAAAATTCCTTTTTTTAACAATAATTTTCAAATCACCCTCCATTATGGGATTATTTGGGATAGTATGGGTTTTTAAGAATTAGTCAATAAATTAATAGTTTCTCTTTGAGTACAAAAGTAGAACAGTAATGTTAGAATTAGCCAGATAATCTATAAGCCGGGTTCTGTCATTTAAGATTTCATTTATCTAGGCTTAAGTTTACACTAAAGCTCAAGCGGTTAACCCAGAGGACTAACAAAAGACTGTTTTTAGCTTTAAAGCAACGTCCTCTCTATTTAACCTTGCTCCCAGTGGGGTTTGCCCTGCGTTTTTTGTTACCAAAAAACCGGTGAGCTCTTACCTCACCGTTTCACCCTTGCCTTGATAAGGCGGTTTATTTTCTGTGGCACTATCCCTGAAGTCACCTTCGCCAGTCATTAACTGGCACTGTGTCTTTTTGGAGCCCGGACTTTCCTCTATTAAATAATTAATAGCGAATATCCAATTATCTGGCATAAGAGTATTATTAAATTTTTACTAAATATACAAGCTTATTTGATATTTTTTGCAAGAAAATCGCTTATTTTGAGAGTTTTATAGTCAATCTTACCAGTAGCTTTATCTGGCAGGTACCTTCTTTGAAAAGCTTTAATAATTAAACGATCACTAGGAGATTTTTTATTTAATTTAAAGTATCTATATCCAATCCTATAAAGATTCTTAAAAAATAAATTATATTTATTTACTCTATTTTTTAGGTCTATATCAAATTTAGAATTATTATCATACCATTTGCCAATTTTGAATTTGCTTAGTTTTTTCCAAGGAAAATATTCACCAGGATCGATTTTTCGCAAAGGAGCAACATCTGAGTGGCCTAGGAAATTTTCTGGGCTAATTTTATATTTTTTCTTAAGTTTATTACAAATAGAAATTAATTTTTCAATTTGCAAATTAGTGAACCTTTCATATCCAAATTGATGCCCTTTATTCACAAGTTCAATGCCAATAGAATTTTTATTTAAATTTTTATGATTTTTCCATTTTGATTTACCAGCATGCCAAGCAATGTTTTTGTCTAATACCATTTGAATTATTTTTCCCTTTCTATTTATTAAATAATGGCAGCTTACTTTAGCTTTCTTATTTCTTAGCCTGTTTAAAGATTCAATCTCTGATTGCATACCTGTATAATGGATAATTACATATACAATTTTTTTATTATTTTTTCTTTTTTTTGAAAAATTAGGTGATAAATATGAACTATTTTTCATTGAAACTTTGTTTTAATTGGAGAAAAATGACAAAATAAAACTTTTTTAAAAGTTTATATAGCATAAGTAATAGAAAGATATATATACCATAATATGAAATTGACGAAAAAACTATTACAAATTTTATCATCATTATTTCTAATATTCTTGGTGTCTACCTCGACACTTAAAGCTGCAGATGAATGTTTTGAGGGTCTAAGCAGATCAATTTTTAAGTTTAATATGGCTTTTGATGATATAATACTTGAACCGGTTGCAAAAGGTTATAACAAGTTACCAACACCGATTAAAAGTGGGACAAGTAACTTTACTTCAAACATAGCAACGTTACTTTCAATTCCTAACTCATTGCTTCAGGGTAATTTAAGCCAAGTGGGTCACTCTACAGGAAGTTTTTTAATCAATTCAACACTTGGAATTTTAGGAATTTTTAATCCTGCAGAAAAAATGGGACTGAAACCTTATAAAGAAGATGTTGGTCAAACTTTAGGTGCATATGGTTTTGGACCAGGATGCTACTTAGTGTTACCTGTTTTGGGTCCTAGCACAGCACGAGACTCGGTAGGATTAATTGCAGATTCTTTCTTGGATCCATTTGCTCATGTAACTATAAGAGAGAAATCATTATTTGGCATTTCAGGTAACGATTTAGACTATTTTTCTGTAAAAGGAACAGATGCGGTAGATTTTAGAGCAGATAATATTTTAAATTTTGAGAGTGTAAAACAGAATTCTTTAGACTTATACTCTTCCATGAAAAGTATATATTTACAGGATAGAGAAAATAAAATTCAAAACTCTATAAATAAAGATGACGATTGGGGATCTTTAGATAATTAAAATTTCTAATGAGAAAATTATTTATTATCCTTTTAACAATTTATTTTTTTAACACATCTTTACATGCCTACAGCTCTGACCCAAAAGAATTCGTTACAGAATTAGTCAATGAGGCAATTAACAAATTATCGGATAAAAGTTTAACTGAGGAAGATAAAATGAAATTTGTTGAAAAAGTTGCATTAGAAAACGTGGATATTAAAGCCTTGAGCCTTTACACGTTAGGAGAATTAAGAAAATCAACAAGCAAACAGGACATAATTAGATATCAAAAATCATTTGAAAAATATTTTTTAAAAAGTTTAACTTCAAGATTATCAGACTACTCTTCTAGTAAATTTGAGGTAATAGCAGCTGATCAAAAAAGCGCAAATTATACCATTGTCAATTCAAAAGTTACACCAGGTGAGGGAAATCCAGAAATTAAAATTGATTGGAGAATTTATACTAAAAATGTTGATAAACCTTTAATTAGAGATTTAATAGTAGAGGGTTTAAGTTTAGCAAGAACACAAAAAGAAGAGTTTGCATCTATACTCAGTGCAAACAACAATAATATTGTTGCTTTAATTGAAAAATTAGATGAATTTGTGAAAAATTAATTTGGTGGGCCCGCCAGGACTCGAACCTGGGACCAATACATTATGAGTGTACTGCTCTAACCAACTGAGCTACAGGCCCTTGATTTATTAATATACCACAATTATTTACTTTTCTAAGAAACTTTTTAATTGCTTTGATCTACTTGGATGTTTTAACTTTCTTAACGCTTTGGCTTCAATCTGTCTAATTCTCTCTCTTGTGACTGAAAATTGAAGACCAACTTCCTCTAAAGTATGATCTGTATTCATTCCTATACCAAATCTCATTCGTAAAACTCGCTCTTCTCTTGGAGTTAGCGAAGCCAAAATTTTAGTTGTTGACTCACTTAAATTGGATTGAATGGCTGTATCTAATGGTTGCAAAGCATTTTTATCCTCTATAAAATCTCCTAGACTGCTGTCCTCTTCATCTCCAACCGGAGTTTCTAATGACACAGGTTCTTTCGCTATCTTTAATACTTTTCTTACTTTTTCTAAAGGCATGGCAAGTTTTTTCGCTAATTCTTCAGGAGTTGGCTCTCTACCGAATTCACTCATAATTTGTCTTTGTGTTCTGACAATTTTATTAATTGTTTCAATCATATGCACGGGTATTCTAATAGTCCTTGCTTGATCGGCTATAGATCTGGTTATCGCTTGTCTGATCCACCATGTAGCATAAGTTGAAAATTTATACCCTCGTCTATATTCAAACTTATCTACTGCTTTCATTAATCCAATATTTCCTTCTTGTATCAAATCTAAAAATTGAAGACCTCTATTAGTATATTTTTTTGCGATTGATATAACCAGCCTTAAATTAGCCTCAACCATTTCTCTTTTAGCTATTCTTGACTCTCTTTCTCCTTTTTGGATTCTGCTAACTAATCTCTTAAATTCTCCAACAGATAAACCTATTTTTTTACTAAATTCTACTAATCTATCTCTAATTTCAGAGAAATCTTTTTTAAATTTTTTGAAAAAGGCTTTCCAGGTAGCATTTTCTTTTAAAAAAGTTTCAAATTTTGGATTTATTTCATTACCAAGGTAATATTTTAAAAATTCCTCACGAGATATTTTGTTGTCCATTGCCAATCTAAGCAAAACACCTTCTAACGATACAATTTTTTTGTTTTCTTTATAATGCGATTGAACAAGTTCTTCAACCACGTGTGGGGCTAATTGTAAGTTTTTAAAATTATCAACTAAAATTTCTTGAATTTTTTTAAAGTTTTTATTTTTTGATACAGATAATTCTTTTGAATTTAGCAAGCACTCAAGTTTTTCAGTTTGATATTTTTTAAGCTTTAAATAATTTTTGTTTAAAGAGTCCAATATATTAACAATCTTTGGTTTAATTTCCTCTTCCATTTTCGCTAAAGAAACATTAAATTCATCTTCTTCGCTAGAAGAATCTTCGGGATCTTTTTTTTCTTCTTCAGTTTTACTTTTTTTTATTTTTTCTTTTTTTTCAGCTTTGAGCTCTTCTTCATTTTCGATCGACTCAAAGTCTTCATAAGTTGAGTCAATATCAATTATATCTCTTACTAGAAGTTCTTGGTTTTCAATTAAACTTTTCCACTCGCTTATTTTTTTTCCAACTATTGGGCTTTGAGTTAATGCGTTTATCATTACATCTTTTCCTGCCTCTATTCTTTTTGCAATTGCGATCTCTCCTTCTCTAGAAAGTAGTTCCACGCCGCCCATTTCTCTAAGGTACATCCTAATAGGGTCATCACTTTTATCTGAAGTTTTTTCTTCACTAGTTGATGAAGGCTCCTTTTTTTTATTTGATTGAAACTGAGATTTTTTTTCAACAAAAGTTATTTTTTCTTCCACTAATACAATCAAAGCTTTTTCAATATTGTCAATAGTGCTGTTTCTTTTGCCTAGTGATTTACCTAATTCTTCATAAGTTATGAATCCTCGGTGTTTACCCTTATCCAGAAGTCGCTCGAAAGATTTAGTTATTAGTTTTTCAGCCATAAAAGAAGTGTGATGTATATATAATGACTGAACAAAAAAAATCTATACTCTATTTATTCCCTATTTAATTGGCTTTTAAGCTTAATTAATTCGGAGTAAGAGCTTTCATCAAGGTTATTTATAAGTTTTTTCTCTAAAGATTCTATTTTTTTAATATTTTGTTGTTCTTTTAATTCTAAAATAAGCTCATCAGTTAATGCCAGTAATTCTTGGTGGTTTTTATTTTTGATGATTAATTGAATATTAGAATTTTCTTTTATCTCTACTATCAGATTTTTATAAGTATTACTAATTTTCAATTTTAATTCCTCTTTATTGCTTTCTTCAACTACAGACTTTAAAATATCATTTTTTAAATCTTCATTTTTATTTGATATAAATGTTATCATAGACAACTCCTTAATTTTTTTTGATGCTATCTCAGAATTATTTAAAAGAATAAACAGTATTGAGAATTCAATTATTTGAATTTTAGAAAACTCTTTTCTCTTATTATGTAAAATTTTCGTCTCTTTAAGAATTTTAAAATCCTTTTTCCTCTTAAATGAAAAATAATTATAATTTTGCTTAGATGATTGATTAGGTGTTAATTTTTTTAATTTCTCTAAAAAATCCTCTAAAACATATTTTTTTAAAGTTTCATCATAAATTGAGTAAGACAATTTTTTTATCTCTTTTTCAAATTTTGAGATTTCGAAGGGATTGTTTTTATCTATCTTACCTAATAGATAGTTCCAGATGAAGGATTGAATAATCTCTTTTTGATCAAGTAAATTCAATAAAGCCTCTTTGCCATTTTCTTTAATATAATCATCTGGATCTTTGCCTTTTGGCATTTTAGAAAAATATATTTTGTTATTCTCATTTATTAATGGAAATAATCTTTCAGCTATCCTCGAAGCAGCTATTTGACCACTTTCGTCTCCATCTAAGCAAATAATAGGGTTTGAAAAAAATTTCCAGATTAAATTGATTTGTCTCTCTGTTATGGCTGTTCCAGAATTAGATATTATATTTTTTACACCTGATGCGTACACGCTAACTACATCCATATAACCCTCCACTATTAAAACATCATTAGTTTCAGACCTTAAATTTTTTGCCTTATCTAGGTTAAAAATTGTATTTCCTTTTTTATAAAATTCAGTTTCTGGAGAATTAATATATTTTGCAAATTTATTATCTCTAATTATTCTTCCACCAAAAGCAATTGTGTCACCTGTAATATTGTTGACGGGAAAGATTACTCTTGAATTAAACCTATCCACAAATTTTCCCGTTTTATCATTTTGATAATAGAGACCAGTTAAATTAATTTCCTCTTCAGAATATTTTTTTAATAACTCTTCATAAAAGTTATTTTGCCAAGGCACATAGCCTAATTGAAACTCTTCAATTATATTTTTCTTTAAATCTCTTTTTAAAAGGTATTCTAATGCTTCTTTATTATTTGCATTGAATAATTGTTGATGAAAATAATTTGAGTATTCTTTAAAAATATTTTTATAAGTCTGAAATCTAAGATCTTTTTTTTTATCAAAATTGGAAAATCTAAAAGGTTGCATTCCTGCTTCTGCTGCCAGAGACCTTACAGCTTCACCAAATCCTATTGATTTTGTTTTCATTAAAAAATCAAAAATATTTCCATGCTCTCCACTGCTAAAACAATGGTAAAATTCCTTTTCATCGTTTACAGTGAATGACGGACTTTTTTCATTCTTAAAAGGTGAAAGTCCAATAAACTCTTTTCCCCTTTTTTTTAATTGAACAGTTTTTCCCACAACTTGAGATACTTTCAATCTTAATTTTATTTCATCAAGATATTCTTTTGGATATTTCATTTAATTCAAAAGCTCTTTTATGATTGAGCTAACTTTTGAAAAATCAAGAGTGTCTGCATGTTTTGATTTTAATACTCCCATAACTTTTCCCATATCTTTAATAGAAGATGCTCCAGATGATTTAATAGCTTCCTGACATATTTTTTTAGTTTCAGCCTCACTAAGTTGTTTTGGTAAAAAAGTACTTATGACGTCAATTTCTTTTTTTTCGTTTTCCAGAAGTTCGTTCCTTCCTGCTTTTTTATACACCTCACACGATTCATTTCTTTGTTTAATCATTTTTTTTAAAATAGAGGTCAATTCACTATCTGACATTTCCTTTTGACCTTTAGTTCGGCCAGCTATTTCAGCATCTTTTATAGCTGATACAACTAGCCTTAGTGTTGGATAAGTATTTTTATCCTTAGACTTAAGTGCTTCGTTAAGTTTTTCCTCAATTTGCTTTTTTAAAGACATGTTCAAAATTATTTTAATCACAATTCTTGTCTAAAATAAAAAGAACTTTCTTGACGATTTTATTTCTATTTCATATGTTGCGCAAAATCATGTTTATAAGTTTTTTACTTTAACTCATGAGTTGTATTTGAAGAAGATTGCTCAAAATATAAACTCAAAAAAAAATCTTAAAAAGATCAATTCCACTGCTATTTTAGTCCTTCAAAACGGAAAATTTTTAAAAGGTGTAGGTTTGGGATACGAGGGCACTGCAACTGGTGAAGTATGTTTTAATACCTCAATTACTGGTTACCAAGAAATAATTTCCGATCCTTCTTATGCAGATCAAATTATTAATTTTACTTTTCCTCATGTAGGTAATGTAGGTACAAATCAAGAGGATCACGAGTCTGACAAAATATGGACTAAAGGAGTAATAATAAACACTGAAATAACTAATCCATCAAATTACAGATCTTTAAAACATTTGGATCAATGGTTAAAAAAAAATAAAATAGTAGGAATAACTGGAATTGATACTAGAAATTTGACTAATTTCATTAGAGATAAAGGTGCCCCTAAGGGGACTATATCCTTTTACAAAAAAAAAAAATTAAATATAAAAAAGCTCATTAGAATTACAAATAAATGGAGTGGCCTAAAAAACTTGGATTTGGCAAAACAGGTTACCACTAAGAAAAGATATTTATGGCAGGATCATAAAACATGGAAAAAAGAAATTGGATATTTAAAAAATACAAAAAAGTTATTACATGTAGTTGCAATAGACTATGGAATTAAAAAAAATATTTTAAGATATTTTTCAGATTTCAATTGTAAAGTTACAATCGTACCATGTAAAACAGCCGCGAAAGATATCCTTAAACTGAAACCTAACGGCATATTTTTATCAAATGGGCCTGGAGATCCTGCGGCAACTGGAAAATATGCCATACCGATAATTCAAGACTTAATTAAGAATAAATTGCCTTTATTTGGAATCTGTTTAGGCCATCAAATGCTAGCGCTAGCACTCGGTGCTAGAACAAAAAAAATGAAATTAGGCCATAGAGGAGCTAACCATCCTGTTAAAAATTTGATTGGGGGCAATGTTGAAATTACAAGTCAGAATCACGGATTTGAAGTAGTAAAAAAAGATTTGCCTAAAAATATAAGAATTACTCACCAATCTTTATTTGACAACAGTATTGAAGGTATTGAATTAAAAAATAAACCTGTCTTCTCAGTCCAATATCATCCAGAGTCTAACCCTGGTCCTCAAGATAGTGTTTATTTGTTTGATAAATTTGTAAAGAGTATGAAAAAAAATGCCAAAAAGAAAAGATATTAAAAAAATTTTAGTTGTAGGAGCTGGGCCAATTATTATTGGGCAAGCTTGTGAATTTGATTATTCAGGCACTCAAGCTTGTAAAGCTTTAAAAGATGAGGGATTTAAAGTAATTCTTATAAATTCAAATCCAGCTACTATTATGACAGACCCGAACGTAGCAGATAAAACATATATTGAACCCATTACAATAGAGATTCTTGAAAAAATTCTTATCAAAGAAAAACCTGATGCAATTTTACCGACTATGGGTGGTCAAACTGCATTGAATTTAGCAATGGAGGCAGAAAAAAAAGGAATTCTTAAAAAATATAAAATTGAACTCATTGGTGCTAATTCAAAAGCAATATCAAATGCAGAAGATAGAAAAAAATTCAGAAAAAATATGATAGAAATTGGATTAGATCTTCCTAAATCAAAAATAATAAATAACGAAAATCAATCTACCAAAATCTTGAAGCAAATTGGATTGCCTGCAATTATTAGACCAGCTTTTACTCTTGGTGGTTTAGGGGGTGGAATAGCTAAAAATAAAAAAGATTTTTATAAGATAATAAAAAACGGTCTTCATGAGTCACCGGTTAATCAGGTCTTGGTAGAAGAGTGTTTAGAGGGTTGGAAAGAATTTGAGATGGAAGTTGTCAGGGATAAAAATGATAATTGCATTATTATTTGCTCAATAGAAAATTTAGATCCTATGGGCATTCATACTGGGGACTCAGTTACTATCGCTCCAGCACTTACTTTAACTGACAAAGAGTATCAAGTTATGAGGAATGCCTCTATAGCTTGCTTAAGAAAAATTGGTGTTGAGACTGGCGGATCAAACGTTCAATTTGCAATTAATCCAAAAAATGGAAGAATGGTCATTATTGAGATGAACCCTAGGGTTTCAAGGTCTTCAGCGCTAGCTTCCAAAGCCACAGGTTTCCCAATTGCTAAAGTAGCAGCTAAGTTAGCTGTGGGTTACACTTTAGACGAATTAAAGAATGAAATTACAAAAGTAACACCCGCATCCTTTGAGCCTACGATAGACTATGTGGTGACTAAAATACCAAGATTTACTTTTGAAAAGTTTTCCTCTTCAGCTGCAGTTTTAGGTACATCAATGAAATCAGTTGGAGAAGCAATGGCAATTGGAAGAAATTTTAAAGAGTCTCTACAAAAAGCCTTGGTTTCCTTGGAAACAGGTTTTTCAGGATTAGACCAAATATTTAATTTAAATACAAAGCAAATTAGAAAAAAGCTAAGGGAAAATATACCAAACAAGATTTTACTTGTTGGTGAAGCTATTAGAAAAAATATAAATTTAAAGGAGATTAATAAACTTTCAAAGATTGATCCTTGGTTTTTAAATCAAATAAAAGAGATCGTAACAAATGAAATTAAAATAAAGAAAAAAGGTCTTCCTAAAAATTTCAATGAATTTAATTATATTAAGTCTATAGGATTTTCTGACAAAAAATTATCTGAACTTACAAATACTTCAGAATCATTAATAAGAAAGAAAAGAGCTGCTTTAAAAGTTTTACCAGTTTATAAAAAAGTTGATACTTGTGCAGCAGAATTTAAATCTTTTACTCCTTATATGTATTCTACTTATCAAAGAAATTTCTCCACTTATTCAGAGTGTGAGGCTGACCCATCAAATAGAAATAAGATAATAATACTCGGAGGAGGCCCTAACAGAATTGGCCAGGGAATAGAGTTTGATTACTGCTGTTGTCAAGCTAGTTTTGCTCTTAAAGAAGCTAAATATGAAACAATCATGGTGAATTGTAATCCGGAAACCGTATCAACAGATTATGACACGAGTGACAGATTATATTTTGAACCTTTGATTGAAGAATACATTTTCAATATTATAAAAAGAGAGAAATCAAAAGGTAATGTTAAAGGTGTTATTACTCAATTTGGAGGACAAACTCCAATTAAACTTGCAAAATTTTTACACGAAAACAAGCTTCCGATTTTAGGAACTCAATATTCATCAATCGATCTTGCTGAAGATAGAGATAGATTTAGAAATCTTTTAAATAAACTTAATTTAAAACAAGCTAAAAGTGGTATAGCCAGAACTTTTTCTCAAGCAATAAAAATTGCAGATAAGATTGGTTTGCCTTTAATGGTAAGGCCATCTTACGTATTAGGAGGGAGAGCAATGGAGATTGTTCATGAAAAAAGCCAACTCAAAGACTTTATTAAAGAAGCATTTAAAGTCGCTGAAAAAAATCCAATTTTGATTGATAAGTTTATTGATAATGCAATGGAAATTGATGTTGACGCAATTTCGGATGGTAAAAATGTTTTCGTAGCAGGTATTATGCAACACATTGAAGAGGCCGGAATACACTCTGGTGACTCAGCGTGCAGTTTACCTCCAGTATCAATAAAACCTTTTTTAATAAAAGAAATTGAAAATCAAACTAAAAAATTAGCTTTAGCACTTAAAGTTAAAGGTTTTATGAATGTTCAATATGCAATTAAAAAAGATCAGATTTATGTAATAGAAGTTAACCCAAGAGCTAGTAGAACCGTTCCATTTGTCTCGAAAGCGAAAAATTTGCCTCTTGCTAAGATAGCTTCAAGAGTGATGGCAGGAGAAAAATTATCTGAATTCAACTTAAAAAGTAAGACAAAAGATATGTTTGCAGTAAAAGAGGCGGTCTTTCCATTTAATAAGTTTCCAAATAGCGATCTTTTACTTGGACCAGAAATGAAATCTACAGGTGAAGTAATGGGTTTTGATAAAAATTTCGGAATGGCCTTTGCTAAAAGTCAGATTGCAGCTTCAAACTCTCTTCCAACAAAAGGATTAGCTTTTATCTCTTTGAAAAATAGTCATAAGGAAGAGGGAGTACTACTAGCAAAACAATTAGTTAAGTTAAATTTTAAGCTTTGTGGGACTGGAGGAACCGCTGATTATATAAACGATCATGGAATAAAGTGTAAAAAAATAAATAAGGTAAATCAGGGTTCTCCACATATTGTTGATGTCTTGAATGCTAAAAAAATAGCTTTGGTTATTAATACAGGAGGTGGAAATAGTGAAACTCAGTTGAGCGACGCCGTTGCATTAAGAAGAGCTACTTTAGCAAATAAAGTTCCATATTGTACTAATATGTCCACGGCTAAAGTTTGTTTAGAAGGTATCAAATCTCTAAAGTTAAAGGATATTAGTGTAACATCTTTGCAAGATATTTAGCTTTTCACTTTCCAATCAGTCTTGAAAGTAACATAGTTTATTTGGATACATCTTCTCTCTTTTTTAATCTCTTTTTTCTCCATTCCGTGCCATGTGTTTGGTCCGCTTGTAAAGAAATATCCATAATTATGTCTGTAGGGCACTGTCTTAACCTTTTTCAAATTTTTATCATAGAAATCTGTTCCTAAATTTTCAGACTCGTTGTGTAAGTTAATAAATACTATAGATGACATTAATTTTTCCTCAATATCGCAATGAGGTTTTAACCAAAAACCTTCACGATCACAGATTACTTCTAATCTAACATAAGAATCACTAAGATCTTTTCCTATTAACGATCCAATTTTTTTGTAAACTTGAGGCGATCTTAGCTCTTCTATAAATTTTGTAAGATGTGGAAATTCATTAGTATTCTCTTTGTTTACATAACATCTTAATTTCTTTGCTTTTCCCCCATCTTTTATACCAGCTCTAAATCCACCTTCACCTCCATCTAAAGCTCTGGTACCATCATAATTTAAATTTTGTACTCTAGGATCGGCAATATCTGCTTTACAAATTTCATTGATAGCTTTTTCTGTTAAAGGCTGATTAATTTCAAAGTGCTTAAAAGGAAAGCTAAACGATTTTGTTTTATTTTCTAAAGATTTAAATAATTCCATTTAATTTCATTTTCTCTTTAATTTTTGGTACAATTCTATTTACCTCATCTAACTTATCATAGCTCCAGTTGTCAATACTATCATCAAGCTCCTTAATGATACCTAATTTTTTAAATTGGTCATAAAATTTTGAAAATTTCGTGCTTGTTTTCGAAGATGCTAGCATAGCCACATAAATCGGCTTACCAGTTACTGCAGCCTCTGAGATCATTGAGGTTGAGTCTCCAGTGATAACTAGAAGATCAGCTATTGATAAAGAACTTAGATATGCTCTCTTATCTACTGCTCTAATAACAGTATGATTAAAACTAAAAGCCTCAAAGGCTTTTTTTATAACTCTTTCAGGAGTTCTATATGACGGAATTATTACAATTTTATACTTATCTGTTGTGAAAATTCTTTTGACGTCATTAAACAAGTGATCAATTTGCTCATTAGTAAATTTAAAATATTTATTAGGTCCTCCAATTATAAATGATACGATTTTTTTTTTTTCTTTATTAATATTTAGAAAATGAGCATTTTCAAGAATATCTTTTTTTGTAACGTAATGTATTGAGCCCTTGGTATTTATTACATTATCCCCAGATAATTTATCATGATCGGGACTTACAATTAAATCAAAATAATTTAATGAGACTTTCGGGTCTTGAATATGTATGTTGAAAATTTCTTTGCCGAATCTTCTTTTTAAAGCGATTGAAGGTATTACACTTTTTCTTCCACAAGAAATAATTATCTTGCTATCGCACACAAATTTTTCTGTTAATAAATTTTCAGATATGGGTGTAAATTTTGGAGGTATCAAGTTCCAAAAAGATTTTAATTTTATTTGTCTATGTTTATAAGGTAGTTTCAAAGCCTTTGCTAAACCCTCAGCCTGGCTAACCATACCGTGCATCCCTTGCGTTAAAAGAAGTGCTTTTAATTCTAACATTCGTTACTATATAAACATATCAATATGAATAATAAATCAACTAAACATACAAAAGTGTTGATACTTGGGTCAGGTCCAGCAGGTTATACTGCGGCCATTTATGCAGCAAGAGCTATGCTTAAACCTATATTAGTTCATGGCTCACAGCCTGGTGGTCAACTAACAACGACTACAGATGTAGAAAATTATCCTGGATATGCCAAAGTTATTCAAGGTCCTTGGTTAATGGATGAAATGAGAGGTCAGGCTGAAGCTGTAGGCACTGAGATGGTACAAGATCACATTAGTAAAGTTAATTTAACTAAAAAGCCTTTTGAAGCTGTGGGTGACAGTGGGCAGGTTTACACTGCAGATAGTTTTATAATTTCCACAGGAGCTCAAGCAAGATGGTTAAATTTAAAATCTGAACAAGAGTTTAGAGGATTTGGAGTTTCAGCATGTGCTACTTGTGACGGATTTTTCTTTAAAGAAAAAGAAGTGGCTGTTGTAGGTGGAGGAAATGCTGCTGTCGAGGAAGCAATGTTCCTCACAAAATTTGCTTCAAAGGTTTATTTAATACACAGACGAGACGAACTTAGAGCAGAAAAAATGCTTCAAGCAAAATTAAAATCTAATAAGAAAATAGAAATTATTTGGGATACAGTAGTTGAGGATGTTATTGGCACCAAAGAGCCAAAAACTGTTAATGCATTAAAAATTAAAAATTTAAAAGATAATAAAGTTAAAGATCTTAAAGTTGATGGTTTATTTATTGCTATAGGTCATGATCCAGCAACATCTTTGTTTAAAGATCAACTTAAGATGGACAAAGAAGGATATTTAATTACAAAACCTGACTCAACTGAAACGAATATTCCTGGGGTTTTCGCTGCAGGAGATGTGAAGGATAAAATTTTTAGACAAGCTGTAACAGCTGCTGGAATGGGTTGCATGTCAGCGCTTGAGGCTGAAAAATATCTATCCGAATCTACTTAAGACTATTACAAAAAGTTTTTATTCTTGTCATTGCTTTTTTCAAATTTTCCATTGAAGTAGCGTAGGAAATTCTAAAGTAACCGTCTAAACCAAAGGCAGAACCTTGAACTACAGCTACCTCGGCCTTTTCTAACAATTTTTCTACAAAGTCTTTATCAGTTTTAAGTTTTGTTTTTTTGTTTAGTAATTTTTTACAGTTTGGAAAAACATAGAAAGCTCCTTCAGGACTTAAACAGCTTATACCTTTTATTTTATTTAAACTATTAACAACAAAGTTTCTTCTTTCTTTAAAAGAGTTAGATCTTTCTGAAATAAAGTCTTGTGTTCCATTCAAAGCTTCTACTGCAGCCGCTTGACTTATGGATGTAGGATTACTAGTTGATTGGGATTGAATTTTAGCCATCGCTTTAATAATTTCTTTTGGACCAGCTGCGTAACCTATCCTCCAACCAGTCATTGAGTAAGATTTACTTACTCCATTCATGGTTAAAGTTCTACTTTTTAATTTTTCGATTTGAGCAATTGTAAAAAATTTAAATCCATCATAAGTAATATGTTCGTAAATATCATCGCTCAAAATATATAAATTTTTATATTTTATCAAAATTTTTGATAAAGCTATTATCTCATCTTTGGTATAACCAGAACCTGTGGGATTAGATGGAGAGTTTATAATTATCCATTTCGTTTTCTTTGAAACCGCTTTTATTAATTTTTTCGGAGTTAATTTGAAATTATTTTTTTCATCACACTTAATTATTTTGGGTTTTCCCCCAGCTAATAAAACAATATCAGGATAAGAAACCCAATAAGGGGCTGGTATAATTACTTCGTCTCCTTTGTTTATGGTTGCCATAAAAGCGTTATACAAAACTTGCTTTCCACCAGTCCCGACTGAAATTTGATCGAGTTCATATGATAAATCATTTTCTCTGGAAAATTTTGCTTGGATAGCTTTTTTTAACGCTGGGGTTCCATCCACTGCAGTATATTTTGTATCGCCTTTTCTAATCGCTTCTATTGCTGCCTCTTTAATATTATCTGGAGTGTCAAAATCAGGTTCTCCAGCTCCTAAACCTATAACATCTTTGCCAGCAGCCCTCATTTCTCTAGCTTTTGACGTCACTGCTATAGTAGGCGAAGGTTTAATTCTTTTTAAACTATTGGAAACTATGCTCATTGAAATTTATAATATAATTAACTTATTATTAACACAAAATGCAAAATACTTATCAAGAAAAATTAACAGACCTGAAAGTTGATAACTCTAAAGAAATTAAGAAATTAGAGGGAGGTATCAACTTTAAAATCAAAAGTAATTTTCAACCTAGCGGTGACCAGCCTGAAGCTATAAAAAAATTATTAAAAAATCTTAAAGATAACAAACAAGAACAAGTTTTGTTAGGTGTCACAGGATCTGGAAAAACATTTACAATGGCTAAAGTTATTGAGAAAGCAAATAGACCTGCATTAATTTTAGCTCCTAATAAAACTTTAGCCGCTCAATTGTATGGTGAATTTAAAAGTTTTTTTCCAGATAATGCTGTTGAATATTTTGTCTCTTATTATGATTATTATACGCCTGAAGCTTATGTTCCTAGATCTGACACATATATTGAAAAAGAGGCATCAATTAATGAGCAAATTGATCGTATGAGGCATTCAGCTACTAGATCGCTGTTAGAGAGAGATGATGTGATTATTGTTGCAAGCGTTTCTTGTATTTACGGTTTAGGATCAGTTGAAGCATATTCAAAAATGACAATAACTTTAAAAAGAAATTATGAGTATGAACGTGATGAATTAATTAAAGCTTTTATAAATTTACAATATAAAAGAAATGATCAAAATTTTTTCAGAGGCACGTTTAGGGTTAGAGGGGAAAATTTAGAAATTTTTCCATCTCATCTAGAAGATAGAGCTTGGAGGATAAGTTTTAATCTTAATAAATTGGAAAAAATTGAAGAGTTTGATCCACTAACTGGAGATAAAACAAATGATTACTCTATTATTAAAATCTATGCCAATAGTCACTACATAACACCAAAGCCAACAATCGAACAAGCAATTAGACAGATTAAGTCCGAGCTAGCCGAGACACTAAAAAAACATAGAGAAAATAATAAACTTTTGGAAGAGCAAAGACTAAGAGAAAGAACTAAATTTGATTTAGAGATGATTGAAGCTACAGGTACATGTGCGGGAATCGAGAATTATTCAAGATTTTTATCTGGAAGGAAATCTGGAGAACCTCCTCCTACATTATTTGAATATTTTCCAGATAACACGATTATATTTGTTGATGAAAGTCACGTTACCGTCCCTCAACTTAATGGAATGTATAAAGGTGACAGAACCAGAAAAAGCACTCTAGCTGAATACGGTTTTAGATTACCATCCTGTATGGACAACAGACCTTTAAAGTTTGAAGAATGGGATTTAATGAGAACCCAAACTATTTTTGTATCTGCTACTCCAGGTCCATGGGAACTTAAACAAACAAGTAATAAATATATAGACCAAATTATTAGACCCACAGGTTTAATAGATCCACCTGTCGAAATAAGACCAGCTAAAACCCAAGTAGACGATTTAATGCATGAGGCAAAAGAAATAGTAAAAAAGGGTTACAGAATACTTGCCACAACACTAACAAAGAAAATGGCTGAAGATCTTACTGAGTATCTTCATGAAAATGGTCTTAAGGTAAGATATATGCACTCCGATATCGATACTCTTGAAAGGATTGAAATTATTAGAGATTTAAGAATGGGAGTATTCGATATTCTTGTGGGAATAAACTTGCTTAGAGAGGGACTTGATATACCAGAGTGTGCTTTAGTAGCAATATTAGATGCTGATAAAGAAGGATTTTTAAGATCAGAAACATCTTTAATTCAGACAATCGGTAGAGCCGCTCGAAATGTTGATGGTAAAGTAATTTTATATGCTGATAAAGTCACAAAAAGTATTGAAAAAGCTATAAAGGAAACTGAAAGAAGAAGGAATAAACAACTAGAGTATAATAAAAAAAATGGAATAACAGCAGAGTCTGTTAAGAAAGAAATTAGTGATATCTTAGAGTCGGTTTATGAAAAAGATTACGTAAAAATTAGTGAGGGCTCTAACGTAGGTGGTAACTTAAAAAAACATTTAAATGCTTTAAATAGAAAAATGAAAGAAGCTGCATCTAATTTAGAATTCGAAGAAGCTGCTAAATTAAGAGATGAAATGAGGAAACTAGAGGCAAGTGAGCTTGAAATAACTTTAAATCCTAAAATTTCTCAATATAATTTGAAAAGTAAGGTTTATCCAAAAGGTAGATCAACTATGGGTATGCCTGGCAGTAAACCAAGAAAAGCAATTAAAAAATGGAAGCCAAAAAAATAATTATTACTGGCGCAGCTACTAGGATAGGATCTGCAATTGCTAAAAGTTTAGTTAGCTTTCAAACAAAAATAGGTATCCACTTTAACAAATCTAAAAGTAACGCTATAAAATTAAAAAAAGAGTTAGAGGAACTTGGCGGTGAAGTATATTTATTTAAAGCTGACTTAAATAATTTTAAACAAACCCAAAATTTGATAAAAAAAGCCTATAAAGCTATGAAAGGTATAGATTGTTTAATTAATAATGCCTCTATTTTTGAAAACGACAATCTTGAGAATTTTTCCGATAGATCCTATGCAAAACATATGAATATCAACTTAAGAGCACCAGCGATCTTAACACAAAATTTTAAAAAATTAGTTAAAAGCAAAGAAGGATGTATCATTAATATAATTGATCAAAGAGTTGAAAAATTAACCCCCTTTTTTTTCTCTTACACTTTAAGTAAGTCCTCATTGGCCACTTTTACAAAAACATCGGCTATGAAATTAGCGCCTAATATAAGAGTGAATGGTATCTCACCTGGGCCAACTTTGAAAAACAAAAGGCAATCTGAATCACATTTTAAAAAACAATGGAAATCTACGCTTTTAAAAAAAAAAGTGGACTTAAATAACATATGTAATGGTGTAAAGTTTCTCATTGAAAATAAAAGTATAACTGGAGAGATAATTAATATTGATAGCGGGCAAAGACTTGCTTGGCAAACACCAGATATTATTAATACAAAAGAATGAAAATAATTAAATTCAAGAAAAAAGAAAAATTTAAATATAAAAGAAAAGTAATTATAAAAGATTTAATTTTAAATATTTCTGTAGGAATACATAATTTTGAAAAAAAAAAGAAACAGAGAGTAAAATTTAATATTGAGATTTTAACTAATCCATATGTAATCCCAAATAATAAAGATTTGAATTCTATACTTGATTATGAAAAAATTATTGGTCAAATTCAGAAAATTACTTTTTTAAGACATCATGAGTTACTTGAAGATTTGGCGGAGAATATTTTTAATATGATTTTTAAAAATAAACTTGTTAAAAAGATTAACCTTAAAATTGAAAAGTTAGATATTTTAAAGAAAGCTAATTCTGTAGGTATAGAGGTTTCAAAATCAAAAGTATGATCAATAGTTTAGAACAAGGTAAAAAAGTAATTAAAGATAAAATATCACTAATACCCAAAAATCCTGGTGTTTACAAAATGATAAGCTCCACCGGGGAAATACTTTACATCGGAAAAGCTAAAAATATTCCTAATAGACTTAAAAGTTATGTGACTGAATCTAACCTTCCTATAAGAACTGAGAGAATGCTCTCACTCACTCACGGTCTTGAAACCACTACTACAAGTAATGAGAGTGAGGCTCTACTGTTGGAAGCAAATTTAATAAAAAAATATAAACCCCGTTACAATATCTTATTACGAGATGATAAATCTTTTCCTTATATTTATATTGGTAATAAAGATAAGTGGCCCCAACTTACAAAGTTGAGAGGGAAAAAATCAAAATCAGGGTACTATTTTGGTCCATTTGCATCAATTGGATCTGCTAATTGGACAATAAAAATTTTACAAAAAATTTTTCTTTTACGAGTCTGTGATGACACCGTTTTTAAAAATAGAGAAAGACCATGTATCTTATACCAAATTAAAAGGTGTTCAGCTCCATGTGTTGGACATATAAATAAAAAAGATTATGATTCTACAGTAGCTGACGCTATTGATTTTATTTCTGGTAAATCTAGAAGAATTCAGAAAAATTTATCCAAAGAAATGGAAAAGGCTAGTAAAGAATTAGATTATGAGAAAGCTGCTATAGCTAGAGATAGAATAAAAGCATTAACTCAAATACAAACCTCTCAAAAAATAAATCAAACAAATTTAACAGAGGCTGATGTTATTAGTATTTATAAGGAAACGGGAAAAACATGTGTTCAAGTATTTTTTTTCAGGTCAAAACAGAACTGGGGTAATCAAGCTTTTTATCCTAAACATGACCCGGATGACAGTGTGGAGGATATAATAAGTTCTTTTATATCTCAATTTTACGAAAATAAAACTATTCCAAGACTCATATTAACTAATTGCGAAGTTAAAGACAAAAAACTTATTGAAAAAACTTTCTCCGAGAAGGACAAAAAAGATATTATTATTAAGATTGCAAAAAGTAAAAATGAGACAAGTATTTCTAGTCTTGCAGAGAAAAATGCAAAACAATCTCTGAAACAAAAACTTATCCAATCTGATACCAACAATAATCTTATTGAAGAATTAGCCCATAAATTCAATATTAACAACAATATTGAATTGATAGAGGTTTATGATAATAGCCACATTCAAGGAACTGACTCCGTTGGATCATTAATTTGTTTCAGTAATGACGGTTTTGTTAAAAAAAGATACAGAAAATTCAATATTAGAGATGAAAAGGTAAAAAATGATGATTATGGGATGATGAAAGAAGTTTTATTTAGGAGATTTTCAAAAGCAATTAAGGAAAAGTCTGGTTCCCTATCATTACCAGATTTAATAATGATAGATGGTGGAAAAGGTCAATATTCTGTATCTAGAGAAGTTCTCAATGAATTAGGATTGCATGATTTACCAATTTTAGCTGTAGCAAAAGGTAAAAAAAGAAATGCTGGTGAGGAAAAAATCTATTATGAGAGCAAAGAATATATTTTGGAAAAAAATGATCCATTATTATTTTTTATACAAAGACTTAGAGATGAGGCTCATAGATTTGCTATAAGCACCCACAGAGCAAAAAGAAAGAAAAACCTTAGCAAATCTTTGTTAGATCAAATTCAAGGTATAGGAAAACAAAGGAAAAGAGCTCTTTTAAATCATTTTGGTTCTGCTCGCGCAGTAGAGTCTGCGAGTTACGATGATTTAAAATCTGTAGAAGGAATAGAGGACAATATTGCAAAGAAAATATATGATTATTTTCACGAATAAATGAAATTAAAGATACCAAATATTTTAACCATAGGGCGAATAATTATTGTTCCAATATTTGTTATTACTTTTTTTATACCTGGATTTTTTGGTGATCTTATTCCTTTTTTTTTATTTGTTCTTGCTAGTTTTACCGACTACTTAGATGGATTATTGGCAAGATTTTTCAAAGAAGAGTCTAAACTGGGTGAGCTTTTAGATCCAATTGCAGATAAAATTTTAGTAGCTGCAGCATTAATATTACTTGTTATGAATGAAACAATTAAAAATTACGAGGTAATAGCTGCTGTTATTATTTTAACTAGGGAGATTTTGGTGTCAGGATTGAGAGAGTTTTTAGCCAAGGGTAAAATTACTATGCGAGTCACTAGTTTATCTAAGTTAAAAACTGTAATACAAATGACATCTATAGCCATCCTTCTCACTGGAGATATTGGAAATAAAATTATTAATTTTCAGGATTACAATGCACAAACTGTAGGGATTATTTTACTTTGGCTATCAGCTTTCTTAACATTGTATACTGGTTATGATTATCTTAGAAAAGGCATTGATCATGCTATAAATGAGGACAGCAGAGATTAAGCAGCCGAGTCTTTTCTCACTAAATTTTGATAAGACTTATTTAAATCAGAAATAACCTCACAAACTGTAAATTTATAATTATTTATTTGTGAAACTGGTGTTACTTCAGCAGCAGTTCCAGTTAGAAAACATCCAACAAATTCTTCCATTTCTTCAGGTTTTATTTTTCTCTCAAAAACTTTTATTCCTTTTGTTTTTGCGATTTTAATTACCTCTCTTCTAGTAATACCGTCTAAAAAAGAGTCTGGGATTGGTGTGTGTAATTCACCTTCATTATTTTTAAAAAATACATTTGCTCCAGTGGCTTCAGCTACATTTCCTTCATGATCGAGCATTAGAGAGTCTGTAAATCCTTTTGCTTCAGCTTCATGTTTGGACAATGTACAGATCATATACAAACCTGCAGCTTTTGTATCCCATGGTATCGTGTTAGGAGCTGGCCTTCTCCATTTTGATATATCTAATTTAATGCCGTTTAATTTTAATTTTGGATCAAAATACGAACCCCATTCCCAAGTTGCGATAGCAACATGGATTTTATTTCTTTGAGCTGAGATCGCCATCATTTCACTCCCTCGCCAAATCAAAGGTCTTACATAACCATTTTTAACTTTTTGGATATTTACAATATTTTTACAGGCATGATTTATTTCTTTTTCAGAATAAGGAACTGTTATGCCCATTCTCTTAGCTGAATGAAAAAGTCTACTCGTGTGCTCCTCTAGTTTAAAGATTTCACCATCATAAACTCTTTCACCTTCAAAAACACAACTTGCATAATGTAGACCGTGATTTAAAATGTGAATATTTGCATCTTTCCAATCAACGGTTTTGCCATTGAACCAAATTTTTCCTGATCTCTTGTCGTAAGGAATGCTTTCCATTCTTGTAAATATATAGATTTTTAAATTATAAAAAAGTATATTCATTTAGATGATAAGTCAATATAACTTACCAATATGAAAGATTTACTTTATTTAAAAGATGATCAGATTAAAGAATTTATACAGCTCTTGTATTATGCTTACAGAGAAACATTTGCAGATCCAAGGGAGATTTTATCAAGAAAATTTTTTGGGCCTGCGCACTTAAGAGCGCTCCATTTGATTGAAAGAAACCCTGGTATCAATTTAGGAGAACTCATCTATAGACTAAAAGTTACAAAACAAAGTCTTAATAGAGTCTTGCGTGACTTGATAAGATCTAAAATGATTAAACAAATTCAAGATGAAAATGATACGAGAAAGAAAAATCTTTATTTGGATAAAGATGGAAAAATTTTCTTTGATAGTGTTTATAATTCACAAAAAAAGAGAATTTTCAACGCTTTGAAAAACTCTAGTTCCGACTCAGTTATAAAATTTAAGGATGTATTAAAAAAGATTATAGATGGAAGTAAATAAATCACATATATTAATTGTTGATGACGATGATAGAATAAGAGATCTCCTAAGAGATTACTTATCTGAAAATAATTTTATAGTTTCTACAGCTGAGAATGCTGAACAAGCTAAAATAAAGTTAAAATACCTAAAATTTGACATTATTATTTTAGATGTAATGATGCCAGGTCAAAATGGTTATGAACTTACTAAAGATATTAAAATGCATTTGAAGGTTCCTATAATACTTTTGACCGCAAAAGGAGAAGTAGAAAATAGAATTAAGGGTTTAGAAATCGGGGCTGACGATTATATTGGCAAACCTTTTGAGCCAAAGGAATTGTTGCTGAGAATAAATAATATAACAAAAAATGAAAATAAAATAGATCCAAATGCGAAGTATGAGGTTGGTCCATCAATAATAAATCTAAGTAAAATGACTATTTACTTAGAGGGCAAAACAAAAAAAATAAATAACTCTGAAAAAAAGGTTTTATTAGAAATGTTATCAAATCCCGGAAAGACTTTTTCAAGAGAAGAAATAGGTAAAATTTCCGGCATAAGTCAAGAAAGATCAATAGATGTAATGATCACAAGATTGAGACAAAAATTAGAGGTAAATCCGAAAAACCCTAGATATTTACAAACTATAAGAGGCACTGGTTATGTTCTCTGGATTGAATAAATTTTTAAAAGTTATATTACCTAAGAGATTATTTTATAGAGCTTTGATTATTGTTGCAGCGCCAACAATAATTTTACAATTAATTATAACAATAGTTTTTTTTGATAGTATTTGGATTAAGGCTAATAAAAATGTGACTAGATCATTAGTAGCTCAGCTCAAAGCCATTCAAGAAGTTTATCAGAACGATAAAAGTAATTTAGATTTTTTTACTGATAGTTATAAAAATAATTTTAATTTTGAGATTGGTGTTTCGAAAGAAAATTTGCCCGTTACGTCTGGTGAAAGAAAATTTAGTCCAATGGATAGGTCTTTAAGAAGAGAATTGAAATCAACTTTTGGAAATAATAATTATTGGTTTAGCACTTCTAAGTTTAAAAACGCTGTTGAGATTAAAATTAAAACGGAAAAAGAAATAATCGAATTCTTAGTCCCTAAAGAAATGGCAGCAACTTCCTCGGTAAGATTGTTTGTTTTATGGACTACGCTTCCATCAGTATTGCTAATAGTAATAGCACTTATTTTTCTAAAAAATCAAACTAGACCTTTGGTTAGATTAGCTAAAGCTGCAGAGAGATTTGGAAAGGGAGATTATGTCAATGATTTCAGGCCATCTGGAGCTCAAGAAATTAGAAAAGCTGCTTATGAATTCGACCGGATGGCAAAAAGAATAAATAGACACCTAAATCAAAGGTCAGAGATGCTATCAGGAATAAGTCATGACTTAAGAACACCTTTAACTAGATTAAAACTACAGTTAGCAATGATAAGTCAAAAAGATTTATCTGAGAAAATGTCAAAAGATATAGATGAGATGGAGAGAATGCTTAATGATTATCTTCAATTTGCAAAGACCCAGTCGCAGGAAATGACTAAGGAAGTAAATTTAAAAAATTTATTTGTTGAGATAAATAAAGATTTTAATAATAAAAATTTAAATATTTCTTGTGAAGAGGAAATTAAATTAGATGCCAGACCATTAGGTTTAAAGAGATCTTTAGAAAATATTATTAATAATGGTTTGACCTATGGTAAAAATGTCTTTGTAAACGTTCAAAAAACAACCAATCGTGTCTTAATAATTGTTGAGGATGATGGACCAGGTATACCCGAGGAGCAATATAAAAACGTGTTTAAACCTTTTTTCAGACTAGATAAGAGCAGAAGTTTAAATCAGTCAGGAATAGGACTTGGTTTAGCAATAGTTGAGGACATAATAAATTCTCATGGAGGCAATATCAATTTGGCTAAAAGTAAATTCGATGGATTGCAAGTTAAGATTTCTTTGCCTTTTTGATTTTTCTTTTCATTATCTTTTTTATTGTGGAGTCTTGTTTTTGAACAATCTTTTTTAATACTTCAAACTCCTCTCGTGAAACTAGATCTAATTTATTAAGAATTTTGTCTTTTTTAAATTTTAAATCATCAGTAATTTCTTTTTTTACGTCTTTCGATGCAAGGACGCTATTTTCTATTATATCTGATATGGTTTTTAAAATTTTTTCTGAATTTTTCATATGTCATCTTATTTGATAGGCATGATAATTTCAAATATGATATAATAAAATATGTTTACCCATAATTTTAACCCAGTATTATTTGAAATTGGGTTTTTAACTATTAGATGGTACTCTTTATCCTACATTTTTGGAATTTTAATAGGTTGGTGGTACGGAAAAAAACTTATCAATAGATTAAATTTAACTGACTTCAAGTTTGATACCAAGGAATTCGACGACTTAATCACTTATTTAATAATTGCAATTATTGTTGGTGGTAGAGCAGGTTACATCTTATTTTATAACCCAGTCTATTATTTATCAAACCCTTCTGAAATTGTAAAAGTTTGGGAAGGTGGGATGTCTTTCCATGGTGCGCTAATCGGAATTATATTTGCTACATACATTTTTTCTAAAAAAAAGAGATTAAAACCCTTTTTTTTATTAGATATAATTGCTTGTGTGTCTCCTATAGGAATTTTTTTGGGTCGTATTGCAAATTTCATAAATGGAGAACTTGTTGGAAAAGAAAGCTCTTTGCCTTGGAGTGTAATTTTTCCAAATTACGACAATCTACCAAGACACCCTTCTCAATTATACGAAGCAACATTAGAAGGTTTGGTTTTATTTTTTTTATTGAATAAATTAATTAATAAAAAAAATTACAAAACAGGTACTTGTGCATATTCATTTTTAATTTATTATGGAATTTTTAGAATTATCTCTGAATATTTTAGAGCACCAGACGCACATTTAGGTCTAATTTCAAATTTGTTTAGTATGGGTACAATATTAAGTTTTTGCATGATCTTTGCGGGTTTAATTATATTTTATATTATAAGAATAAAAAATGAGAACTAATTCAAAATTTTTTAAAGGATCTAAATTTTTACCTGTCGATAAGTTTTTTCAAAATGTTTTGTATGATGAATCTTTTGGATATTATAATTCAAAATTTCCTTTCGGAAAGGAAGGTGATTTCACTACTTCCCCTAAAATATCAAATTTATTTTCTGAGATAATTGCAATTTGGATAATATCAACCTGGGAAAATATCGGGAAACCGAAAAATATAAATATTGTAGAGCTTGGACCAGGCGATGGGAGTTTGACTAAAGTTCTCCTAGATGTTTTTAAAAAATTTAAAATTTTTGATAACTCAAAAAAATTATATTTATATGAAATAAGCCCTATGCTTAGAGGCATACAAAAAAGGAATATAGGGAATAAAAAAGTTAGATGGATCAAAAATTTCAATTATATAAAAAAAGGTCCCATAATTTTTTTTGGAAATGAGTTTTTTGACTCTTTTCCTATCAAACAATTTAAAGTTAAAAGAAATATATTGGAGGAAAAATATTACGTACTAGAAAAAAACTTTGAAATTAGTGAAGTATTTAAAAAAACTTCAAAAAAAGACTCTAATGAAATTAAAAAATTTAAAACTCTAAAAAAATTAAAATTCATAGAATTTCCTAAGCTTGGATTTAAGGAACTTACAAAAATAATAAAAAAAATATCAAAATTAGGTGGATGTTTATTAATGATTGATTATGGTTATATTAATTCCAAAAATTTAGATACTTTACAATCTGTTTTAAATCATAAAAGAAATAAATTGTTAAATAATTTGGGAAAAGCAGATATCACCTCTCACGTAAATTTCTCTCTTCTTAAAGAATATTTTATAAAAAATAAAATGAAGGTAAAAAAAGTAATCACCCAAAGAGAATTCTTAAAAAAAATGGGAATTTTAAAAAGAGCTGAGATAATATCAAAAAATATGAAGTTTAGCGATCAATCAAATTTATATTTCAGATTAAAAAGATTAATTAGTCCAAAATCAATGGGTGATTTATTTAAAGTAATTTTTACCTATAATTTTAAACATAATAATTTCCATGGCTTTAAATAATGTTCTATTCAAAAAGATTAAAAAAATTTAAAGAGATAAAACACTGTTTTTTTTCGAGAAAAGGTGGTTTGTCTTCAGGCATGTATAGAAGCCTGAACTGTGGTCGAGGATCGAACGATAAAAAAGAAAATGTTAAGAAAAACCTTATGATAGTTACTAATAAAATGAAATTTAATAAAAATAATATTATATTAATGCATCAAACGCATAGTAATAAAGTAATTGAAATTCGTAAAAGTAATTTAAGAAAAAATATTAATTCAGACGCAATGTTTACTAAAGAGAAAGGCGTATTGTTAGGAGTAGTTACAGCAGATTGCGTGCCAATTTTAATATACGATAAAAAAAAGAGAACAGTTGGTTGTATACATGCTGGCTGGAAAGGCGCACTGTCTGGAATAATTAAAAATACTATTTTAGCGATAAGGAAATCTGATCCAGAGAAAAAAATTTATGCAAGTATCGGGCCATGTATTGGAAAAATGAATTATGAGGTTGACACGAATTTTTATAAAAAATTTTTACAAAGATCAAAAAGAAATAAAGTATATTTTTCTAAAAAAAACAAAAGAAAAAAAATATTCAATTTAAGAAGATTCGTTGCTGATAGGCTTTTAGAATTAAATGTGTACATAGATCATGTGAATAGAGATACTTTTAAAGAAAAAAATAATTTTTTTAGCTATAGAAGATCATTTAAATTAAAGCAAAATGATTATGGTAGATGTATTTCAGTCATTGGATTAATTTAATTAATTTGAAAAGAAGTAAAAATAAATGTATAAATAATTATATTTCATGAAAATCTTATCTGGAACAAGTAATCTTAAACTCAGTAAGAGTATTGCAAAAAATTTAAAATTAAAACTTATTAACAGTAATATAAGAAGATTTGCTGATGGTGAAATTTATATAGAAATTAACGAAAATATAAGAGGGAATAGTGTTTTTGTAATTCAATCAACTTGTAATCCTGCTAATGATAATTTAATGGAGCTGTTACTAGTAATAGATGCACTTAAAAGGTCTTCAGCAAAAACTATCACAGCAGTAATTCCTTACTTTGGATATGCCAGGCAAGATAGAAAAGTAGCGCCTAGAACTTCCATCTCTGCAAAAATTGTTGCTAATTTAATTACCAATGCCGGAGCAACAAGAGTTGTAACTGTTGATTTACACGCTGGTCAAATACAAGGGTTTTTTGATATGCCGGTTGACAACTTATATACTGCACCTTTATTTGCAAAATATATTAAAAAAAAATTAAATACTAAAAATTTAATTTGTGTATCGCCAGATGTTGGAGGTGTGGCTAGAACTAGAGACTTAGCAACAAGGATAAAAGCCGACCTTGCAATCATTGACAAAAGAAGACCTGCTCCAGGAAAATCTGAGGTAATGAATATTCTAGGAAATGTTAAAAATAAAACTTGTGTAATAGTAGATGATATTATTGATAGCGGCGGTACCATAGTAAATGCGGCTGATGCTTTAAAAAAAAGTGGTGCAAATGAGGTGTATGTTTTTATTTCACACGGCGTGCTTAGCGGTGATGCGGCAAAAAAAATTAAAAATTCAAAAATTAAGAAACTTATTGTTACTGATACAATAGACAATTCCAAAAAAATTAATAATAACAGTAAAATTGAGGTTTTATCGATATCCTCACTGATGTCTGAAGCAATTAAAAGAATATCTAACTCTAATTCAGTATCGGATTTATTTAATTAATACTTGTTTTGATACAGATCATGGGTTATATACCGCTTTCAATAAATTTATGACTAATTTAAAGGCATTAAAAAGAGACAATTTATCCTCAGGCTCAAATAATAAACTAAGAACTGAAGGATTTGTGCCAGCCATATTATATGGAGGCAATACTCCAAACCAAAACATTTCAATAAATAAAAAAGAAATATCTAACTTAGTAAAATCAGATACCTTTTTATCTAAGGTGTTGGAATTAGAAATTAACGGAAAAAAAGAAAAAGTTATTCCAAGAGATGTATCGTTTCATGTAGTAACTGAGGAACCAATACACATTGATTTTATGAGAATTTTAACTGGAAAAAAGATAATTTTAGAAATTCCTGTGAAATTTATAAATCATCCTGACTCTCCAGGATTGAAAAGGGGTGGTGTTTTAAACATTGTAAGGAGAAAAGTAGAATTAAAATGTCCAGCTGAAAGTATTCCAAATGAAATAGTATTTGATTTAACTGGCAGTGATATAGGAACCAGCATTAAAATCTCTTCAGTAAAACTACCTGATAATGTTACTCCAACAATAACTGATCGTGATTTCGTTGTCGCTACAGTTGCTGCACCAACAATAATCAAAGAGCCGGAGAAACCTGCCGAAGAGGTTGCAACTGAAGGCGCTGATGGAGAGGCAAACGCTGAGGCTACAGAAGCAGCTCCGAAAGATGGGGAGGCGGCTAAAAAAGATGAAAAAACTAAAGACGGTGCTGCAGACAAAAAGCCTGAAGAAAAAAAAACCACCGAAAAGAAACCTCCTGAAAAGAAATAATTAATATGCTTTTACTTGTTGGATTAGGAAATCCTGGATCTAATTATACAAATACCAGACATAATATCGGATTTAAAATAATTGATGCTATAAACTCACACTTTAAACTTTCAAAACAAAAACCCAAATTTAAAGGTTTGTTAACTACTGGGAATATCGACGAAAAAAAAATTTATGCGATAAAACCATTAACCTTTATGAATAATTCTGGAACAGCAATTAAGGAATTAATTGATTATTTTAAAATTGACGCAAAGGACGTCATAGTTTTTCATGATGATATGGATATTGATTTTGGTAAGGTAAAAGCAAAATTTGGTGGAAGTAGCGCTGGTCACAATGGTATCGAGTCTATTGATAAATTTATTGGAAAAGAGTACTCAAGAGTTAGAATAGGTATAGGACATCCAAAGCAAAAAAAGAAAGTTAACAATCATGTTTTAGAGGATTTTAAAGAGGATGAAGAGGAAAAAATAAATGAAATTACAGAGAATATTGTTAAACAAATACCTACACTTATAGACAAAAAAATAGATTTGTTTTCAAGTAAAGTTAATCAAAATCTTAATGGGATTTAAATGTGGAATAGTTGGTTTGCCTAATGTAGGTAAGTCCACTTTATTTAATGCACTTACAGCTTCAAAAAATGCTGAAGCCGCAAATTTTCCTTTTTGTACAATTGACCCAAATATCGGCGTTGTAGATGTGATTGATGAAAGACTTGATAAATTAGCTGAACTTTCAAATTCAAAAAAAAAAATTTATACAACTATAACTTTCGTTGATATAGCAGGATTGGTTAAAGGAGCGTCAAAGGGTGAGGGATTAGGTAATAAATTTCTATCACATATTAGAGAGGTAGATGCAATAATACATTTGGTAAGATGTTTTGAATCAGAAAATATTACCCATGTAAATTCGAAAATTAGTCCTGCAGATGATCTCGAAACTATAAAAACTGAGATTATTCTTTCAGATATCGACATTATACAAAAGAAATTAGAAAAAAATAAAAAAAAATCACTTGAGGAAAAAGAGGTAAAGATTTTAAAAGAAAAATTAGAAACTCTAAGTAAAGGTTTAGAAATTAAAGCAAATGACATGGGGGAAGAAAAATTTCTATCTAGTATTGGTTTGCTAAGTATCAAGCCAAAAATTATAGTTTGCAATGTAGACGAGAAAAATTTGTCTGTTGGAAATATTTATACTGAAGCAGTAAAAAACAAATACCCTAATGAAAAAATAATTAATATCTGCGCTGATATAGAAGATCAACTTTCTGGTCTTGATAAAAATGAAAAAGAAACGTTTATGCAAGATATTGGTTTAAATAAAACTGGTCTAAATAAACTGATAAAGGAGGGTTATGACCTTTTGATGTTAGACACTTTTTTTACTTCGGGTCCTGAAGAGAGCAGAGCCTGGACAGTAAAAAAAAATACTACCGCGCCTATAGCCGCTAGTGTAATTCATACAGATTTTGAAAAGAATTTTATTAGAGCAGAGGCTGTTTCTTGTGATGATTTTATAAAATTCGGTAGTACAGAAAAATGTAAAGAAAATGGCAAGCTAAGAATTGAAGGTAAAGATTATATTGTTAAAGATGGAGATGTTTTATACTTCCGTGTCAATCCTTGACCATATTTTTTTCATACTTAAGTAAACTAATAATGTTAAAAGCACTAAATAAATAATTACCTTTACTCCAGTTTTGTGTCTTTCTTCAAGTTCAGGCTCAGCTGCCCACGCTAGAAAAGTTGTTACATCTTTAGCCATTTGATCTACAGTAGACTCCGTCCCATCAGCATACTCGACCAAACCATCCATCAAATTGTTAGGCATTTTAATCTTATTACCAGCCATATATTTATTATAATAAACACCGTCATCGAGTTTTACTCCTGGGGGTGGGTCTTCATAACCAACTAATACCGAATAAATGTAGTTTGCTCCACCTTTTCTTGCTTTAACTAAAACTGACATATCTGGGGGGTATGCTCCACCATTCGCTGCTGTTGCAGCTTGAACATTTGGGTATGGGCTTTTAAATTTATCTGATGGCTTTCCTGGTCTAGTAAACATTTCTCCTTGAGCGTCAGGACCATCTTCAATTTCGAAACTAGCAGCTATAGCTTTTACTTCTTGCTCTGAAAACTCGGGTCCACCAGGCTCTCCTAGATTTCTGTAACTAAGATATTGCATTGAGTGACAAGAGGCGCATACTTCTTTATAGACTTGAAAACCTCTTTGTAATGATGCTCTATCGAAAGTTCCTGTTAAACCTTTAAAACTCCAATCTACCTTTATTGGGTCTACCATTTCGGCGCTTTGTAATGGTTTAAATGAGATTAGTAATAACAAAGATAAAACAGATAATCCTAATTTAGACTTTGTCATTAACCTTCCTAGCTATAGATGGTTCAGCGCCGCCAGACATAACTGGCTCTGAAATACTCATTGGTATCGGATCGGTTTTTTCTAAATAACCAACTACTGGCATAACAACAATAAAATGTAAGAAATAATAAATAGTTCCTACTCTAGCTAATACTAAATAAACTCCCTCAGCTGGCATCGCGCCTACATAACCAAGCATCAGAACATCTATAACCAGTATCCAGAAAAATTGTCTGTATATTGGTCTGAAAACTGCAGATCTTACTTTTGATGTATCAAGCCAAGGTAAAACGAACAAAATAAAAATCGCACTAAACATTAAAATTACACCTCCTAATTTGTCAGGTACTGATCTTAAAATTGCATAGAATGGAAGCAGATACCATTCAGGCACTATATGTGCAGGAGTGACTAATGGGTTAGCTGGAATATAATTGTCTGAATGTCCTAAAACATTTGGTGTAAAGAAAACAAACCCAGCAAATATAATCATAAAAACTAAAAGAGCAAAAGCATCTTTAATTGTAATGTACGGATGAAAAGGAACCGTATCCTTGGATGGTTTCTTTATGTCTATACCAACAGGATTATTGTTTCCAGGAACATGTAAAGCCCAAATGTGTAAAACAACCAATCCTAAGATTAAAAATGGAATCAAGTAATGTAAGCTGAAGAATCTATTTAATGTAGGATTATCAACAGAATAAGCTCCCCAAAGCCAAGTTGTGATACTGTCTCCAACTAATGGAATAGCACTAAATAAATTTGTTATAACTGTTGCGCCCCAAAAACTCATTTGACCCCAAGGCAAAACATAGCCCATGAAAGCTGCTGCCATCATTAATAAGTAAATCATAAGACCAATAATCCAAATTACCTCTCTAGGTGATTTATACGATCCATAAAATAAAGATCTAAAAATATGAATATAAACTGCTAAGAAAAACATTGAAGCTCCATTACTGTGAATATATCTAATTAACCATCCATAATTAACGTCTCTCATTATGTGTTCCACACTTGCAAAAGCTAAATCTGCGTGAGCAACATAATGCATCGCTAAAACTATTCCAGTAACAATTTGTGTTAACAAACAAAAAGTTAAAATTCCTCCAAAGGTCCACCAATAATTTAAATTTTTTGGAGTAGGATAATCTGTTAGATGTGCTCCTAGAGTAAGCAATGGTAAACGGTCGTTAAGCCATTTCCCTGCTTTAGATTTTGGTACATATTCGTGTTCACTCATAATTTCTTATCCAATTTTAATTGTATTACTATCAACAAATTCAAACTTTGGTATTTCCATGTTCGTTGGTGCTGGTCCTTTTCTTATCCTGCCAGATACATCGTAATGTGAACCATGACAGGGGCAAAACCAACCGTTAAAATCACCTTTGTCTTTTAATGGCACACATCCAAGATGTGTACAAACTCCTAACATGACTAACCATTCGTCTCTACCCTCTTTTACTCTATCCTCATCTTTTTGAGGATCAGGCAAATCGTCCAAGTTTACTGCTCTGGCCTCTGCTATTTCTTCTGAAGTTCTTCTTTTTAAAAATACCGGCTTTCCTCTCCATAAAACGGTAATAGATTTGCCAGGTTCTATCTTGCTTATGTCAACTTCTGTCGTAGCTAAGGCTTGTTGAGCTTTATCAGGATTCATTTGGTCAATCATTGGCCAAATAACTGCTCCAACACCCACTGCTCCAACTGTATAACTAGCCGTAAATAAAAAATCTCTTCTGTTGACTTTTTTTTCTTCTTTGCTCATTTATGTTAGTGCTTATAATGTAATTATTAAATAAAACCATATTTTAAAGATTTCTAGGGTCAGAATGACACATAAATTAAGCTTAAATAATGCACATAGTACTTTACAAACCTGATATCCCTCAAAATACTGCAGCAATTATCAGATTAGGAGCATGCCTGAATTTGACTATTCATTTGATAGAACCATGTGGTTTTAATTTAAACGATAATAGATTTAAAAGAGTAGTTATGGATTATGCTGGTTTAAGTAAGATCGTTCGGCACAACGGCTTTGAGGTATTCATAAAAAAATATAAGAAATCAAGAATAGTTTTAATGACAACTAAGGCGAAAAAATTATATCATAAGTTTAAATTTAAAAAGAATGATATGCTTTTATTTGGAAAAGAAAGTGCTGGGGTACCAGAAGAGATACATCGAATGCTTAAAAACAAAATAAGAATTCCTATGAACAAAAAAACTAGATCTCTTAATGTTGCCATGAGTGTTGCAATAATAGCATCTGAAGCTTTAAGGCAAAATAATTTACTTAAATGATTGCCTCTGACTTTAAAAAAAAAATGGCTGATAGCTGGTTTTCGTATTTACAAATTCAAATTTGTAAAGAATTCGAATATCTTGAAAAAAATAAAGTAAAATTTTCGAAAAGAAATTGGAGTAAAAATAAAAAAAATGAGGGTGGCGGAACTTCGTTTTTATTATCGAAAGGAAAAATATTTGATAAAGTTGGAGTAAATAAATCAACTGTTTCAGGAATTTTTCCTAAACAATTTAGATCAAAATTATTAGGTGCAGAAAAAAAAGGTAAATATTGGGCCTCAGGAGTTTCTGTGGTAGCTCATATGAGAAACCCTAAAATGCCTGCAATACATTTCAATACTAGGTTTATAGTAACTTCTAAAGAGTGGTTTGGTGGGGGGATGGATGCAACACCAAGCTATGAAGATCTAAAAGAAAAAAAAATGATACATGATGATTTAAAAAAAGTATGCATTCAAAATAAAAAAAATTATAAAAAGTATAAAAAATGGTGTGATGAATATTTTTATTTACCACACAGAAAAGAAGCTAGAGGTATTGGTGGTATTTTTTTTGACTATGAAACCAAAGATTGGATTAAAAACTTCAAATTTGTAAGAGAGCTTGGTCTTTCTTTTATAGAAATCTCAAAAAAAATTATAAAAAGAAAAGAAAAAGTTAAATGGACAAAAAAAGACAAAGAGAAACAGTACTTCAAAAGGGGAAGATATGTAGAATTCAATCTTTTGTATGATAGAGGCACAAGGTTTGGATTAAACTCAGGAGGAAATATTAATTCAATATTAATGTCACTTCCTCCTGAAGCAAAGTGGAAATAGTTATGGATAAAGAACCAATCACAGTAAGCGGTCTTAAAAATTTAAAAGCAGAATTAGAAGATCTAAAAAACATTCAAAGGCCAAAAATTGTAGAAGCTATAGCCGAAGCAAGATCTCATGGAGATTTAAAAGAGAACGCTGAATATCACGCTGCAAAAGAACAGCAAGCATTAATAGAAAGCCGTGTAATTGCTATTAACGATATAATTGCCAGAGCAAATGTAATTGATGTCACAAAAATAGAAAATAATGGAAAAGTAATTTTCGGATCAACCGTAAAAGTTCAAGACTTAGAAACAGATAAAAAAATTTCTTATAGACTAGTGGGCCAGGATGAAGCGGATATAAAAAAGAACTTAATTTTTTTTAAAAGTCCAATCGGTAAAGCTCTAATAGGTAAAAATAAAGGTGAGATGATAAGTGTAGCTACGCCATCTGGAGAGAGAAACTTTGAAATCCTAGATGTTGAATATATTTAATTGAAATTTACTTTAATTACTTCTTCAACTCTCTCATTCGAGATTTTAAAATTGTTATTTATCCACTCTTTCTCCAAAATTTTTAAAACATTCCCTAAAGTCTGTCCCTCATGCATCCCTTTTTGTTTTAATGTCTCGCCATCAATCGGAAATATAGGCACCTCAATTTTTAAAATTTTATTAAGAGTCTTAGAAAAATCTTTAATTTTCACTTTTGAATTTATTGAAAAGTTAATCAAATTTAGAGCTATTAAATGATTTTTACCATTAGTATAGGCATTTTTAATTAAATCTTTTTCGAAAAAATCTTTGTTGTTTTTCAATTCTGCGAAATTCTTATTAAATTTTCCTAAGTTCTCTTTTATTTTATTGGAAGCATTATACTTATGTATAAAATATTCATGATTATCTTTTTCATCAATTAGTAATACTGAAAGCAAAATATCTCTATTTAATTCTGAAAAATCGTATACTTTTTTAAGCCGTTCTAACCTGTTTAAGTATAAAAATTCAGGAAATATCAATGAAAAAATTTCTTTAAGATTAGAACTTTCGTTTATTTTTAAAATATTTTTAAGGTCTAAAATCTTAAGTAATTCAACAAGAACCCTTTCCTTAGAAATCTTTTTTATTCCATCCAAATTTTGTTTAATTGCATTGCTAGTAGTTGGTTCTACTCTCATGTCGTACATTATTTTAAATCTTATAAATCTAATTATTCTTAAATAATCTTCTTCAATTCTTTTTTGCGGGTCTCCAATAAATTTGACAGTATTATTCTTAAGATCGAAAGTACCCCTCTGAGGATCAAAAATTTTTCCATTTATATCTAAATAAATAGCATTAATAGTAAAGTCTCTTCGTTCAGAGTCTAAATTCCAGTCATCCGTATACTCAACTTCTGCATGCCTTCCATCTGTTTTGATATCTTTTCTTAATGTGGTTATTTCAACTTTATGGCTATCAGATACAACTGTTACGGTGCCGTGCTTTAATCCAGTTTCAATTACCTTTAAATTTGTACCTTTAAACTTCTCTTTAACCTCATCAGCGGTTAAAATTGTAGCTATATCAATATCGTCAATTTTTTGTTTTGATATATATTTTCTTACACATCCTCCAACAAATCGAGCAACTACTCTCTCTTCTGGTGTGCCCTCCTGCAATTTTTTAAAAATAAATTTTAGATCTTTGTTTTTATAAAAAGGAAAAATAAAACTCTTGATATTTTGTAAAAAATTAAATTTTAGATTAAGCATAAATCCATGGCTGGGGCACTAGGATTCGAACCTAGGATGGCGGTATCAAAAACCGCTGCCTTACCGCTTGGCTATGCCCCAATTATTGAGGACAGATATATCATAAATAAATGAATTTAAATAGTTTTTGCAGTCGATATCCAAAATTTTGGGTATTTCTTTCTTAATTTTTTAAGTGCGACTTTTGTACAATTCTTATTAGTATAAAGTCCAAAACAAGCAGATCCCGAACCAGTCATTCTTGAAAAGTGACAACCTTTTGTGCTGCTAATTTTAATTAATAATTGCCTTATTATTGGATGTTGTTTTTCAACAATTGATTGTAGATCATTATTAGAATTTTTAAGATAATTAATGAAATTTTCTTTTAGATCTACATTTGTTTTTTGTAAATTATTTGATTTTGAGTATTTTTTTATATTTGAGTATACGTTTTTAGTGGAGCTATTAATCATTGGAAACACAAGCAAAAAATAAAATTTATGTTTCTTTTTTAGCTGAATTATAGATTTCAGACTCTTTTGAAAGCCGTGATTTGTTGAAAAAAGTCTTAGGTCAGAACCTATAACATTGATAATTTTATTAAAGATTTTTTTATCAATTTTTTTTTTTGTTAGTTCTTTAAGTAATGTAGCTGCATTGCTAGTCCCACCTCCAAAACCTCCAAATACAGGGATTTTCTTTTGAACTTTTATTGAGTAATAACCTTTAATAAGTTTATTTGTTCTCATTAAACTTAATATTTTTTGAATTGAATTGTCAGACTTATTGACATGCTTGGAAAAAGGCCCGCTAAATGAAATTACGTCAGAATGATTATTTTTTATTTTTTTTACTAAAATTTTATCATTAAGATCTATTAAACAATAAATTGATTGAATATCGTGAAATCCACTTTTCAATTTTTTATTAACTGATAAAGACAAATTTATTTTAGCGTATGATTTTAGGACCATTTATAGGCCTTTTATTAATTTTTGCTCAATGATATCTTTTAAATCTTTTACTGCATCATCAAGACTCAAAACATATTTCCAATAATATCTAGCTTGAAGCTTATTACCATTTTTCCACAGAACATCTCCGTAGTGATCATTTACAATAGGATCTGCTGGCATTAGCCTAACTGCAAGCTGTAAATATTTTTTAGACTCTTTATATCTTTTCAATTTGAATAAGGCCCATCCAAGCGAGTCTATAATATACGGATCATTCGATTTGATTTTATTTGCCTCCTCTAACATTTCAAGAGATTTTTCAATTTTAACTCCTTGCTCAATCCAAGAATATGCGAGATAATTTATAACATAAGCTTGATTGGGTCTTGCATCTAAAGAGGCAAGCAAATCTTTCTCGGCTTTATCCCACTCGCCATTCCTCTCGTATGCAACACCCCTACCATCAGTTACTTCTGGAAATAGCGGATGGTCAACACTAATTTTATTTAAAATTTTTGTATAGTATTTTATTGATTCAGCGAAGTTATCATTATTTTTTAAAAACTCAGCATAGTCATACATTTCATAAATACCTTTTGTGGTGAGCTCATTGTAAGACTTATTTAGTAATTTTAGAGATTCCTCTTTTTTATTTTCCTGAATTAATATTCTTGAAATCTGTTTATTTGAGTACCAATTAAAAGCATCGCCATTTTTAATTATTTTTTGATAAATTTCTTTTGCCGTTCTTAAATCATCAATTTTGTAATAATTTTCAGCTAATAAAGTATCAAATGAATGAAAATTTTTGTTTAGATATTTTGATAAATTTAAATAGAAATTAGATAATTGAAAAAATGATTGAGAGGACAAGGCATTGGCACCAATATAAAGTAATTCTGCTACAACTTCATTTTCTTTTTTACAATCAAAATTTGGTTTAGTTTTTTTAAGATCTAAGTCGATTTTATATTGATTTAGTATTAAGTTTCTAGGATATTTCTTTAATGCTGTCTCAACAATTTTTTTAGCTTTAATTTTATCACCTTGATTATCTAAATATCTAGCGTAAAAATAATTGTATCTTGAAAAATCTGTTTTCTGATCTGATATCAGACTGTCATAAAGAAAACTAGTTTCTTTACTATCAAAGTAACAATTCAAAAAAACATCTTGAATTTTTTTTATGTTTTCAAATCTATTATCCAGTTGGTTTAAATTAATTTTCGCCTTTTCCAAATTATTATCTCTTAAATCAGACCAAAGATATAAAGTATTTGCGATGTAATTATTAAGGATAGATATAGAATTTCTTTCTTTAGCCTTAAAAAAATACTTTTTAGCTAGTTCAAAATTTGAATTTTTTAAATAATTGACTCCAATTATGATATCGGTTTCAAAACTATTTTTTTGATCCTTGTCTAATTTTTTTGCAAAAATAAAAGCATCATTAAAATTTCTAGAATTAATTGAAGAATAAATAAATTTTTTAGTGAAATTTATATGGCTCTTTTCAAGACCATCTAGTCTTTTTAAATAATTATAAGAGTCTGTATATTTGCTTTGATTTAAAAGTAATATACCTGAAAAATAATCAGAAATTTTGTCTGCTTTATCAAATTTATCCAAGTTTTTAGCTTGAAGTGTGGAAAAAAAAATAAAAACAATGACAAATATAAACTGTAATGTAAGTTTACAAAATATCTTAAAAATAGGCATAGTATGTTAAAAAAAAATAATTCAATAAAATTGCTGAAATATTACAAGTTTATTAATTATAATTTAATTTACAATAATAAGGCAATTAATAGATTTAAAAAAGATAATTTTGAAATATCAGAAGATAAAGCTAAAAGCTTAGAAACCCTAAAAAATTCAATTATTAATCAAAAAAATTGTGATTTAAAAAACCAGGCAAAAAATATTGTATTTAGCGATGGTAATCCTAAATCAAAAATAATGCTTATTGGTGAGGCCCCCGGTGCAAATGAAGATCAGGAAGGGCTACCTTTTGTGGGAAGAGCTGGTCAATTATTAGATAAAATGCTCTTAGCTATCGGTCTAGATAGGAAAAAAGTTTATATCTCAAATATTGTTAACTATCGACCTCCAGAAAATCGAAGGCCTAATCCTAAAGAAGTTGAAAGGTATCTTCCTTTTATTACAAAACATATTGAGATAATAAATCCAAAAATATTAGTTTTATTAGGAAGCACAGCCATGAATGCTATTATAGGAAATGATGTAGTAATTTCAAAAATGAGGGGTCAATGGATAGAAAAAAAGTTTGGAAATTGTAAAACGTCTGTGCTTGTAACTTTCCATCCTGCATTCTTAATGAGACAACCAGCCCAAAAGAAGATGGCATGGATAGATTTAAAAATGATAAGAGATAAAAAAAATAAATTAAAAATTTAATTGAACAAATTATTTACAGCAGGTGTAGATGAAGTTGGGAGAGGCTGTCTTGCGGGTCCGGTAGTGTCTGCAGCCGTAATATTAAAAGATGGTATAAAATTAAATCTTTTGAGAGACTCTAAAAAAATCTCATTTAAAAAAAGACAAGAAATTTCTGATCATATTAAAATAAACTCTTTCTTTTCAATTGGAATAGCATCTGTGGATGAAATTTTAAAATTTAATATTTTAGGTGCGTCACTCCTTTCGATGAAAAGAGCAATCGAAAATCTTGAAATAAAACCAAACTTAATATTGATAGATGGAAATTTTGTGCCAAAAGGTTTAAAAAATTGTAAAACGATTATTAATGGAGATGAGAAAATAAAAGTTATTAGTGCAGCTTCAATTATTGCAAAAGTTTATCGCGACAGGTTTATGATAAGATTATCTGAAAAATTTTCTAATTATGCATGGGAGAGAAATTTTGGTTATGGTACTAAAGCTCATCTTGAGGGATTAAAAAAATTTGGTGTAACCTCGCACCATAGAAAAGGTTTTAAACCAATACACAAGATATTGTCGAGTTAAGAATCTCAAACACAAGAGGACTCATTTTTTTTCTAAAATCATTTGACCCTTGATTCAATTTGAAGTTGAATCTAGAAAATGTTGAAATTTTCTAATAAATTAATTAATGGCGATTGTTTAAAAGAATTAAAAAAAATTCCAGACAAAACTTTTAATTTAGTTTTTGCTGATCCACCTTACAACATGCAGATTGGTGAAAAATTAACACGTCCAGATTCTAGTAAAGTAAACGGTGTTAATGATAATTGGGATCAGTTTAATAGTTTCAAACATTACGATGAATTTTGTAAGTCTTGGTTAACAGAATGTAAAAGAATTTTAAAAGATGATGGATCTATTTGGGTAATGGGATCCTATCACAATATTTTCCGGCTAGGTTATCACTTGCAAAATTTAGGTTATTGGTTGCTTAATGACGTTATTTGGAGAAAAAATAATCCAATGCCTAATTTTAAGGGAACAAGATTTACTAATGCTCATGAAACTTTAATTTGGGCTTCAAAAAATAAAAAATCAAAATATACTTTTAATTACCAATCTCTTAAGTGTTTTAACGATGATTTGCAAATGAGATCGGATTGGACATTACCTGTTTGTAATGGGAAAGAGAGACTGAAGAAAAATGGAAAAAAAATACATTCCACTCAAAAGCCAGAAGCCCTTCTTCATAGAATTATATTAGCAACTACTAATAAAGGTGATACGATATTTGATCCCTTTTTAGGTACTGGGACCACAGCAGTTGTGTCCAAAAAGCTAGGAAGAAATTACTATGGAATCGAGAAAGATAAAAAATATTTTATTGCAGCTAATAAGAGAATTAATAAAACTAAAAAAATAGCTGATGACTATCTAGATACTATTGGAAATAATAAATCAAAACCTAGAGTACCTTTTGGTTCGCTTGTGGAATTAGGAATAATTAAGCCTGGAACATCTTTATTTGATCCGAAGAAAAAGATTAATGCAAAAATAAGGGCAGATGGAAGTATAAAATACAAGGATATTGCAGGTTCAATACATAAGATTGCAGCAAAGATAATGGGAGCAGAAAGTTATAACGGTTGGACTTATTGGCATTATAATCTTAATGGATCAACTGTAATAATTGATAGTTTAAGGCAAAAATTTATCTCGGAAAAACAAAATTAGTTTTTATATACTGTGCCTAAATAAGAACTAATAAAACTCCTTCTTTTAACTAAAAATTTTATAAAAAAGTTCCTAATTACTTGCATAATTGAGCTAGAAAAATGGAAAGCAAAAAAATTAATATTCGATCTTCTCTTTACTATCTTTGCTCTTCTAGATCTCTCTTGAAAATAAGTGTTCTGGATTTCTGTCTTATCTTCTTTAATTAAATTAAATAACTCATAGGCACTCTCTATCGATTGCCCTGCGCCTTGAGCTAAAGTTGGTAAAAATCCATTAAAAGCATCTCCTATATAAAAAACTTTACTATTTGTAGATGGAAGTATTGAAGGCGTGGAATATAAAGGCCAAGAGCTCAAATTTCCTTCAAAAACTTTTTCTAAATCAGAATTTTGTACAACAACTTTACCAACCAATGATTTAATATTATCAGGATCATATTTTTTTTCTCTAATAATACAAACAACATTTAGTTCTTTGTTTTTATTTACGGGATAAATAACAACGTGGCAATTTTTTCCCATCATAAGACTAATATTTTCTTCATCTATCATAAGATTAGATTTTGATTTAAGCATCGTTCTAACAGCTACTGCTTTTTTAAATTTAGGTTCATTTTTTTTCTTTTCAAAGAAAGATTTTGTATTTGAAAAAATTCCATCAGCTCCGATAACTATGTCAACAAGATCGTTTGTGTTATCTTCGAATTTGATAAGCACCTTGCCTTTTAGTTCAGAAACTTCTTTTATTTTTTTTCCGAATCTTAGGTGTTGAGTATAAACTTCATCTTTTAAAAACTCTATTAAGGTTGATCTTTGCAATGTTGTATATTTGCTCTGATCTGTATTAAATTGTGTTAAATCTAAATCACAAATTTTTTTATTTTGAATATTATAAAAATCAACTGCTTTGGGTTGAAATATTTTCATATCGTTTATCTTATTAAAGTCAATTTGATTTAAAATTTTAATGCTATTCGTTGAAAGTTGAATTCCAAACCCTTCATCAAGGGATAAGCTTTCTTGTTTTTCATACAGCATAAACTCATGATCAGAATTTTTCTTAATCAAATTTGCAAAAGTTAAACCTGCTATACCAGCGCCAATGATTGCTATTTTTTTTTTCATTAAAATAAAGTTGATACTTGTCTAAATATTTTTTTTGTAAAACTCGGAATAAATTCTTTATTTTTTTCAAGTGAATACCAGCTACAAGCACGAGGAATTTTATCAGAAAATCTATAGTATAGGTTAATATTTAATTTTAGGTTTGAAATAGAATTTTTATAACTTTTAAGATGTTTCCAATTTTTTCTAATTGGTGGATTAATTGACTCTTTAATTACCGGAATATTAAAATTTTTTAAAAAACCTAATTGATTATTTTTTGTTAATGCAATTTGTTTTTTCTTATTTATGTAACAAAAAATATCGTAATTTTTATTTCTAATCATTTTTTTCTTAATACCTTTAATTTTATTAGTAGACTTAAAATACTTACAGGATTTATTCAAACAGCAAGTAAGACAATTTGGGTTTTTTGGTTTGCACACTAATGCACCAAATTCCATTAAAGCTTCAACAAAATCAGCATTACGATTTGTGTTAAAAAGTTTTTTTTTATTTGCCTCTATAAATTTATTAAAATTTATTTTATTTTCCTCTTTATTAAGATTTCTTGAAAAAATTCTTTTTACATTGCCGTCTAGAGCCACACTTGGTTTATCATTAACCAACCCTAATAATGCATTTCCAGTGTACTCACCAATACCAGGTAATTTTTTTATCTCATCTATTGTTTCTGGAATTTTAGATTCATAATCGTTTACTAGCTTTTTAGAACATTCTAAGAGATTTTTAGCTCTCCTATAATAACCTAACCCTTCCCACATTTTTAGAATGTCTTTTTCGTTACTTTTAGATAGAGCTTTTAAAGTTTTGAATTTTTTTGTGAACTTATAAAAATATGGAACAACTGTTTTTACTTGTGTTTGTTGCAACATAAATTCGCTTAGAAGCCTATAATATAGCTTTTTAGGTGACTTTTTGCTAACACGCCAAGGCAGGTTCCTTTTGTTATTATCATACCATGCTAAAATTTTTTTTGATAAAGTTGGATTTATATGCATAACAAAAATAATAGTAAAACGCAGTCTTTCATACAAGGCCTACGTCCATTTTCAAGCTCGATTCCCAAAACTTTAAAGAAATATTTGAGAAAAGGTGGTTATAACTATTCCAGCTTAGTTGATAACTGGACAAAGATGGTCAGTAAGAAAACTTCAAATGCATGTTATCCAATTACAGTCAAAATGGGTAAGGATTTTAGAGACGGGACTTTGGTTTTAAACGTAACACATGGTAAAGAGATTGAAGTTGAATATGAAAAAAACGAGATAATTGATAAAATAAATAGTTTTTTTGGGTACAATTGTATAAAAAATATTACTCTTAAAATTGTTCAAAATAAAATAAGAAAAGAGAGTAATATTTTACCAAAAATTAAAAATTTGAAAATAATCGAGGATAAAATAAAAAAAGTGGATAATAGACAACTTAAAAGTTCACTAAGCAATTTTTTAAAAGCATATAATGAGAAAAACAAATAAAAAATTTTATAATATAATATTTTTACTTTTTATTACTTTTTCTTTGAATGCTGAAAGTAAAATTTTAAGTGAAGGTAAATCTGATGCCAAGATAACAATAAAAGTTTTTTCATCTTTAACTTGTCCTGCATGTGCTAATTTTCATTCAAAAATTTATTATAAATTGAAAAAAGATTTTATTGACAAAGGCCTTGTAAAATTCGAACATCATCCTTTTCCTTTAGATCTTGCGGCTCTTAATGCAGAAATAATTTTAAGATGTCATGGTGATAATTCTGAAAGATTTCAACTTTTAAGTAAAATTTACGAAAAACAGGGAACATGGGCAGTTGGATCTGATATAAAAAAGATTAATGACTCGATTAAAGAAATTGGTTTAGAATTTAATTTAAAAAAAGAAAAAATGGATAATTGTTTGGCAGACGACAAATCTCAAGACGATGTATTGGCTCAAAGAATAGAGGCACAAAGGAAGTATAAAATTGAGTCTACTCCAACTATATTTATCAACGAAAAAAAATATAGAGGAAAAATTAATTATAAACAATTTAAGAAAAATTTAGAAAAAAATCTTTAGATGAAGTTTAAAAATTTAGAAATGACAGGATTTAAGTCTTTTTCTGAAAAAACTACTGTTTTGATTGAAAAGGGTCTTACTGGAATAGTCGGACCTAATGGATGTGGAAAGTCAAATATTGTGGAGGCACTAAGATGGTGTATGGGAGAAAATTCAGCGAAAAGTATGAGAGGTTCTGGAATGGAAGATGTAATTTTTTCTGGTACGTCTAATCGGCCTTCAAAAAATATTTCGGAAGTTGCATTATTGTTAGATAATATTGAAAAAAGTGGCCCTATTCAGTACAAGGAGTTTGATGAGATAACAATAAAAAGAAAAATTGAAAAAGATAAAGGTTCAAAATATTTTATAAATGATAAAGAAGTTAGAGCCAGAGATGTTCAAACTTTTTTTGCTGATCTCTCCACAGGCGCCCACTCCCCTTCTTTAATAAGCCAAGGAAGAATAGGACAATTAGTTACAGCAAAACCGATTGAGAGAAAATCAATTCTCGAAGAGGCCGCAGGTATTTCTGGTATTCACGCTAGGAGACATGAAGCAGAAACTAGATTAAGTGCTGCAGAAAATAATCTTAAAAGGGCTGATGAATTAAAAAGACAACAACAAAGACAACTAGATAATTTAAAAAAACAAGCAGAGGAAGCTACAAAATATAAAGAAATATCAAATGAAATAAAAAAAGTTGAGGCAGGATTATATTTTTTAAAGATTAGAGAAATTGACCTAGAAAAGAAAAAAATTCAAGAAAAGCTAAGTGAGTTAGATGATGAAATTAGTGCAATTAATATCGATTATAATCATAATAATACTTTGCTAGAAGAAGAGAATAAAAAACTTTCGCCCTTAAGAGACAAAAAAATTGAAAGTGTTGCAACTCTTCAGAAATTAAATTTAGACATGTCAAATCTTGTTGAGGAAGAGGCAAGAGTAAAGTCTCTTCAAGAAAAACTCGAAAAATCAATCAAAACCGTTGAATCTGATTTAGAACGAGAAAAAAGCATATCCTTAGATGCAGATTTAAATGAAAAAAGAATCTCAAAAGAAAAAAGCGATCTTTTAACGACAGAGAGTAAATTGTTAGATGTAGAAAAAAGTTCCTCAAAAGAGCTTCAATTATCAAAAAATGAATTAAATGATTTGCAAAATGAATTAGATAGTATGTTAAATAAAATTGAGGAAGATATAGATCAAGAAAGAAAGCTTTCTAAAGAAACTTTTAAAGAATTAAAGCAACTTGTCAAAAAAATTACTTTATCACAAGAGGAATATGCAGAAAAATATGGTAAAAATAAATCTATAGAAAGCGACTCTATCAAAAGAAAAGAAAGAATTAAAAATATTGATATAGAATTAGAAAACTGGAGAAATTTAAAATCTAATTCAGAAAAAATGATTTCTGAATTAAATGACAGGAAAAATAAAATAAAATATGAAATAAATGAAAATCAAAAAAATCCAGAAAAAATAGCAACTTCTAAAGGTCAAAATTTACAAAATCTTGAAAATATAAAAAAGAGAAATGAGGAAATAGAGAGTGAATTAAAAGATGCAGAAGAAAAATTCAGCTCTATCAACGAAAACTTAAGAGAAATTCAATTAAAAATTTCCGATCTTAAGGAAAATAAGGCAAGAAATGAGGCTACTGTAGAGGGCATGGAAAGTAGAAAAAGAGATTTATTGTATTCTGTTAAAAATGAACTTAGTATTGAAAATGAGTCATTAATACTTTCACAATCAGATCTAATTAATTTTGAACTAAATAATCTGCCTACAATTGATGAACAGACTGAAAAAATTGAAAAAACGAAAAAACAAAGGGATTCTCTTGGATCGGTAAATCTTAGAGCAGATGAAGAAACAAAAAAATATGAAACCGAAATAAAAAAAATGGAGGATGATCGAGCTGACTTGTACTCTGCAATCGTAAAATTAAAAACAAGTATTGACGAACTAAATCAAAAAGGTAGAGAGAGGCTTTTGGAAGCTTATACTAAAGTTAATAGAAAGTTTAATGAAGTCTATACAAAACTATTTAATGGAGGAACAGCTAAGATCGAACTAGTGGACTCTGATGATCCACTTGAAGCAGGTTTAGAAATGTTTGTATCACCTCCAGGAAAAAGGCTACAGTCGATCACTCTTCTTTCAGGTGGAGAACAGGCATTAACAGCTCTATCTTTAGTATTCGCGGTTTTTTTAGTAAATCCATCTCCAATTTGTGTTTTAGACGAAGTAGATGCTCCTTTGGATGATGCTAACGTAACAAGATTTTGTGGTTTATTAGATGACCTAACAAAAATCACAAATACTAAATTTATAATAATCACTCACCACGCCTTGACTATGTCGAGAATGGATAGACTGTACGGGGTTACAATGGCTGAACAGGGAGTTAGTCAATTAGTATCAGTTGATTTACAAAGAGCAGAGGAGTTGGTCGCATAATTTAAAAAATGACAATTCCTGAAGAATTTAAAACTCGCTTAAAAATTGCAAAATCTAAAATAAAAAAAAATTTAGATGAAGTTAACGAAAAACGCGGATCATTTATGGGTAGCGCTTTTAAATTGGGCACAGAATTGGTCGCTGCAGTAGCAGTTGGGACAATTATTGGGTTTATTTTAGATAGCTGGTTTGGTACTAAACCTTGGTTAATAATAATTTTCTTTTTTTTGGGAGCTGCTGCAGGAATGCTAAATGTAATTCGAGCAGCTAATAGGATGCAAAAAGAAGACTAGAAAGTTGATATGGCGAGCAATCCGATGCAGCAATTCACAGTCCATAGAATTGGGCCTGAAATTAAAATAGCAGGTGTAGATTTGTCCTTTACAAATGCTAGTTTATTCATGGTAATCAGTGCAACTACAATCATATTATTTCTATTTCTAGGATCTAAAGAAAAGAAAATTATTCCCAATAAATTACAATTAATTGCTGAAATGTTTTACACCTTTGTAGCAAAAATGATTAGTGATACTGCTGGGTCAAAAGCTAAGCCTTATTTTCCATTTATATTCAGTTTATTTATGTTTGTCTTATTTTGTAATATGGTTGGAATGCTCCCATACTCATTTACGGTTACAAGTCATATTATTGTAACTTTAATTATGGCTTTATTTATATTTATAGCTGTAACAATAATTGGTTTTATAAAACATGGTTTTAAATACTTGAGTATATTTGTACCAAGTGGAGTTCCAGCCGTACTTTTACCTTTAATTACTATCATAGAAATTATTTCATATCTTAGTAGACCAGTGAGTTTATCAGTAAGATTGTTTGCAAATATGATGGCAGGTCACACAATGTTAAAAGTTTTTGGAGGTTTCGTTGTAAGTTTAGGAATATTAGGCGGCTGGTTACCGCTTGGTTTTTCAGTGGCACTAACAGGCTTAGAGATTCTTGTGGCTTTTCTACAAGCGTATGTTTTTGCAATACTAACCTGCATCTATTTGAATGATGCATTGAATTTACACCATTAAACAAAAAAAGGAGGAAAAATGGAGTTAGAAGCGGCAAAAATGATTGGAGCAGGTCTTGCTGCAATCGCATTAGCTGGAGCTGGTGTAGGTATCGGAATTATTTTCGGTAACTACCTATCTGGAGCAATGAGAAATCCATCTGCAGCTCAAAAACAATTCCCTAATCTATTGTTGGGATTTGCTTTAGCAGAAGCTACTGGATTATTTGGACTTGTAGTGGCTTTAATTATTTTATTTGCATTTTAGTAAATTAAATATGAAAAGTTTTTTAAGTTTATTAATAGCTATTATAGCTATAAATACTAATTTGATTGCGGCTGAGGCTGGAATGCCTCAGCTGGATCCAACTTATTGGGCATCTCAAGCATTCTGGTTAATATTAGTTTTTGCAATTCTTTATATTTCTATATCAAGATTCTACTTACCAAAAATTAAAGATAATTTAGATAACAGAGAAAATAAAATTAAAGAGGACATAGAAAACGCAAATAAATTTAAAGAGCAGTCTGAAGCAAAAGTAAAAGAATACGCTGTTATTTTAGAGAACGCTAAAAAAGAAGTTTCAAAAATACATTTAGACTCTAAAAATATTTTAGATAAAGATATCCAGGCAAAAAAAGAGTCAATCGAAAAAGACATCGAGAAAGAAATTTTAAAAGCACAAAAAGAAATTTCAGATCTTAAAAAAAATTCTTTATCCTCTATTCAGAGCATTTCAGGAAGTGTCGTTTCGAATATTATTGAAAATATCTCAGGCGATAAGCTTAATGAAAGCAGCATTAGAGCGATAGTTGAGGATATTTCCAAAAAAAATATGAGTAAATATTTATGACAATGGATGCAACCTTTTGGGTTACTATTTCTTTCCTCATTTTTTTAGGAATTCTTGCATATTTTAAAATTCCACAAAAAATTAGAGAAACTCTTGAACAAAATATTTTGAAGATTAAGAATCAAATCAATGAGGCTGAGAAACTAAAGGAAGATGCTAAGAACATTTTAACCGAACACGAAAAAAAAATCAGTAATTCAAAAAAAGAAGTAAGGGAGATGATAAATAAAGCAAGTGAAGAAGCAGAAAAAAATGTCATTAGAGTAAATAAAGAGTTTCACAATTTGATGGAAAATAGGAAAAAAAATGCTGAAGAGAGAATTAGACAACTTAAAAATCAAGCTGAAAAGGATATTAAAAATGCATCGGTTAAAATTGCCCTAGAATCTGTGGAAAAATTGATTAAAAACTCTATGGATAAAAGTAAATTAGATAAAATTTATACTTCTAGCATCGAAGAAACAAAATTAGCACTTAAGAAGAAATCTAGTTAGAATAGGCCATAAACATATGGCAAAAAAAACAATTGTTATTGGATCAGGTTTTGGAGGGTTGGCTGCAGCGCTTAGATTAAAAGCTAAAGGCTATAAAGTTACTTTGGTAGAAAAACATCCTGATCTGGGTGGACGAGCAAGAGTTTTTAAAAAAGATCAGTTTATTTACGACGGCGGTCCAACAGTAATAACTGCGCCATATCTATTTGAAGAATTATTTTCTTTATTTAATAAAAATATTTCTGACTATGTTGAAATAGTGCCTTTAGATTTGTGGTACAGATTTGTATTTAGCAATGGCGATACATTCGACTACAATGGTAATGATAAATCTATGGAGCAGCAAGTTAAAAAATTTAATCCCAATGATTTTGAGGGATATAAAAATTTAGTAAATTTTACTGAAAAAATCTTTGATAAAGGTTTTACAGATTTATCTGACAAACCCTTTAATAATTTGGTATTTATGATGAAACAAATTCCATCTTTATTAAAATTAAAAAGTTATAAGTCTGTTTATAGTTTGGTTTCGAACTATATATCCAATGAAAAATTAAGAAGAGTATTTAGTATGCACCCTCTTTTAGTAGGCGGGAATCCTTTCAGTACTACTTCAATATATACATTGATTTTATTTTTAGAGAAAAAATGGGGTATTCACTATTCAATGGGAGGAACAGGAAGTGTTGTTAAGGCTCTAGAAAAACTTATGATTGAGGAAAATATCAAAATTATTAAAAACGCTGAAGTTACAGAAATACTTACAGAGAACAAAAAGATTAAAGGTGTTAAAATTAATAATTCAAAAATAATTAATAGCGATTATGTAATTTGTAATTCTGATCCACCAAATGTTTACAATAACTTGATAAAGTCAAAGGAAGATTATGATTTTTTATTTAAACAGAAAATGAAAAGAATGGATTATTCAATGGGTTTATTTGTTTATTATTTTGGATCTAAAAAAAAATATAAAGATGTTGCGCATCACACAATTTATTTTGGAGAAGCTTATGAGAAGCATCTTGATAAAATTTTTGAAAAGAAAATACTCTCAGATGATATAAGCTATTATTTACATCGACCATCTGCAACAGATCCTAATATGGCTCCAGAAGGACAAGATGCTTTTTACGTATTGGTTCCAGTTCCAAATAATTTATCAAAAGTTAATTGGATTGCAGAAGGTGATAAATTTAAAGATTTAGTTTTAGATAAAATGGATAAAACTGTTTTACCTGGAATTAAAGAAAATGTGGTAAGCGATTTTTATTTAACACCTGACTATTTTGAAATAGATCTAGCAACTCTTTATGGATCTGGATTTTCAATTCAACCGAAATTTTCTCAGTCGGCTTATTTTAGATTTCATAATCAATCTGAAATTTACAAAAATTTATACTTTGTAGGTGCTGGCACGCATCCAGGCGCTGGTATGCCCGGGGTTCTTTCATCAGCAAAAGTTTTAGATAAATTATTTTAATGAAAAGCAATTTATTAAAAAAACATGCTAAATCTTTTTATTGGGCAAGTTTTTTTCTTTCGAGTAATACATTAGACAAATGTTCATCTTTATATAATTTCTGTAGAACATTAGATGATATAGTTGATGATGATAATAATTTAAGTGTAAAGAAAGGAATTTTCTCAAAATTTAAAAAAGATTTTGAGAATAAAAATCTAGATAATTTAATTATAAAAGATATGTGGTCACTAATTGATAATGAAGGTATTTCTTATCAAATAGTAATTGATCTATTTGATGGAGTTGAAACAGACTTGGAGGAAAAAGTAGTGATTAAATCAAAAAAAGATTTACTTGTTTATTCTTATAGAGTTGCCGGAACAGTTGGATTAATGATGTCAAAAATAATGAGAGTAAAAAATAAGGAAGCTTTAAAAGGTGCGATTGATCTTGGTATAGCCATGCAGCTTACTAATATTGCTAGAGACGTTTGTGAGGATAAAGCTCGGAATAGACAGTATATTAAACATGATTTTTCATCAATTCGAGCTGTTATAAATGAGTCTCAAGCATTTTACGAAAAATCGTTTACATCTATTAGTAGTATACCAGTTAATTCTAGATTTTCAGTTATTGTCGCAAGACGAGTTTATAGAAAAATAGGTGACTACATTCTCAAACAAAATAACATAGATAATTATAATAAAGCCGGCAAAATCTATGTCCCAGTTTTTGAAAAGGTAATTCAGACTTTTTTATCTATTATTGACTTTATTAAGTTATTATTCGTAAAAAATTTAAATTACGACAATCAATTAAATCATAATATTTTAGAACAAGAGATTAATTTGAATGAAAGAATTTGATTATATAATTGTTGGAGGTGGCTGCGCGGGTTTATCTTTGGCCTACGAGCTTGAAATAAATGATAAGTTAAAGGAGAGAACTTTAGCAATAATTGAAACCCGTGAAGAGTATAAGAGAGATAAAACTTGGTCATTCTGGAAAGTATTTGATCATAATTTTGAAGATTGTGTAATAAAAAGTTGGAATAATTTTACAATTAATACTGCTGAAAACTCAAATGAATTAACAAATAAAAAATTTCCTTACCAAAGTATCGATAGTGGAAAATTTTATAAAAAGATAAATTCCAAACTCTCTTCAAATTCCAATATTAGTTTTTTCAGAAATCTAAACGAAGTCAATTCAGAAAATTCAATAATTTTTAATAGTATATTTGAAAAAGAACTTGATAAATCTAAGTTATGGCAACACTTTCAAGGTATCGAGATAGAGACCCCTAAGAATATTTTTGATGAGGAAATAATAAACTTAATGGATTTTAATTGTGATCAGAGAAAAGATGTACATTTTTTTTATACATTGCCATTCAGCAGAAATAAAGCTTTAGTTGAAACTACTTGGTTATCAAATTTAGAGGATCAGAGCCTCAGAGATTATGACCTTCAATTAGAAAATTATATTGAGAATAATCTAGGTATAAAAAAATATAAAATAAATTTTACTGAAAAAGGAGCTATACCACTCTTTTCTCCATCATTACGAAATAATGATAAAATAATTAATATTGGATCAGCTGGAGGAATGACTCGGTTAAGTACAGGTTACACTTTCTTAAACATTCAAGAACATAGTCGTTATATTGTAAAAAACATTCACAATATTAATAAAGCAAAAATATTCTCCATAGGAAAAAAATATCAATTTTTAGATAAAGTATTTCTTAGAGTATTAAAAAAAAATCCAGAAAAGATGCCTAAAATTTTTTTTAATATGTTTAAAACTTCTTCAAATACCATTATAAAATTTTTATCAAATAAAAGTAACATAATTGAAGATATAAATATTATTAGCAAAATGCCAAAAATAATTTTTTTAAAAGCATTGTTTAATTAATGGAAAATATTAACTTCAAGCACTCAATTATATTTTTTAATTTTTGTATTTTGATAAGTCCTCTTTATATAATGCTCAATTTTGAACCAGTTATATTTTGCTTGTTTTTAATTTTAATTTTGGGAATTTCTCACGGTGCTTTAGATAATATAAAAGGAAAAAAGCTTTTAAAATTATTTGGATACAAACAAACTGCATTTTTTTATACTGCCTATGTATTAATTGCATCATTGATCATAATATTTTGGTTAATATTTCCCAATACAATTTTATTACTATTTTTGATTGTGGCTGCCTATCATTTTGGAAAAGAAGATACAGTATTTATTTTTAGAAAAAAGTTTTTTATAAGCGAGTTTTTATTCTTCTTAAAAGGATCAACAGTAATTATGGCTCCATTATTTTTAAAGAGAGAAGAAACTAATGAAATATTTAGGATTTTAAATTTTAAAGTTTTTGAGGCAGGATTTTTTAGTAATGAATTTTTAATTGGAATGTTATGTCTTGGTTTTTTATCATCTATGTACATTTCAAAAAAAGAAAGCACGAATTTAAAAGTTGTCATGATCATGGACTTCTTTTCTTTAATAATACTAAATCTTTTTTTGTCGCCTATTTTGGCTTTCACTCTTTATTTTTGTTTTCTTCACTCAATTAGGCATTCTATTACTCTTATTTTTGAGCTGGATAGATCTTTCAAGCCAGGACTTAAAAGATTTATAATTAAAGCTATCCCTTTAACTTTTGTAACTGCAGTAATTTTTTTATTTGCAATATATTTTTTAAATAATTTTTATAAGCTTGATGAGGCTATTTATAAGGTAATATTTATTGGTTTGGCGTCACTTACTTTTCCGCATATATTGTTAGAATATCTTTTAGAAAAAAATGAAAAAAGAACTTAAAATTTATTTAGCGTCACCAAGAGGATTTTGTGCTGGAGTTAAAAGAGCAATTGAAATAGTTGAAAAATCTATCAGCAAGTTTGGCGCTCCGGTATATGTTCGTCATGAAATAGTTCACAATAAGCAGGTTGTTGAAGAGTTAAAAGAAAAAGGTGCAATATTCGTTGATGAATTATCTGATGTAGATGACGTAAGTAGACCTATAATTTTCTCAGCTCATGGAGTACCGAAGTCAGTCCCAGAAGAGGCTAAGTTAAAAAATTTGTACTATGTAGATGCAACTTGTCCATTAGTTTCAAAAGTTCACAGAGAGTCGGAGCAATTGAATAAAAATGGTTTCGATATATTATTAATCGGACATAAAAATCACCCTGAAGTTATTGGTACAATGGGTCAGCTTGCAAAAGGATCGATTAAACTAATCGAGACGAAAAATGATGTTGATCTGCTAAAAGAAAGTGATTTTAAAAAACCTATTGCATATATTACTCAAACAACCCTGTCCGTAGATGATACGGCTGAAATAATTGAAGCTCTCAAAAACAAATTTCCAAAAATTAAAAGCCCTATTAAAGAAGACATATGTTACGCAACTACTAACAGACAGTCCGCAGTAAAAGAGATTGCTTCTAAGTGTGATATGTTTTTTGTAGTAGGTAGCCGTAACTCGTCTAATTCTGTCAGATTAGTTGAAGTTGCAAAAAAAGCAGGTTGTAATAATTCACATTTAATGCATTCTGAAAAAGAAATTCCTTTTAACGAAATAGAAAATTCTGAAACTATCGGGATATCCTCTGGAGCGTCTGCACCAGAAAAGCTTGTTCAAACTTTGTTGAACAGTTTAAGAAAAGATAGAAATGTTTCTATTGAAGAAGTAATAGTTGCGGAAGAAAAGGTTGTATTTAAATTGCCGAAAGAACTCAATTAATGGCTGTCTACACAAAGTTAAATCAAAAAAAAATTGAGGAAATTTTATCCAATTATAGTTTAGGTAAGTTGGACTTGTTCAAAGGAATTGAAGAAGGTATTGAAAATACAAATTATTTTTTATCGGTTAATAAAAAAAAATTCATATTAACTATTTACGAAAAAAGAGTTAAATCTGCTGATCTTCCTTTTTTTTCTAATCTAATGTCATCTTTAAATAAAGCTAGCTTTAAATGCCCTGCTCCTATTTCTAATAATAATAACGAAACTATTACAAATTTTGAGGGTAAAAAATTAATGATTGTGTCATTTCTTGATGGAAAGGCAAAACAAAATTTATCTCCAGCAAATTGTAAATCAATCGGATCTGAAATAGCTAAAATGCATGAACTCACAAAGAATTTAAAATTAAAACGACAAAATGATCTATCCGTAAATTCATGGAGAAAAATATTTAATTCAGTCAAAGATAAGTGTGAAAATATACATAAAGATCTACCAAGATTAATTGAAGAAAATCTTAATGATGTTGAAAAAAATTGGCCAAAAAATCTGCCAAGAGGAATTATACATGCAGATTTGTTTCAAGATAATATTTTTTTTATTCAAGATAAATTTAGTGGTGTAATTGACTTTTATTTTTCATGTGAAGATTTTTTTGCGTTTGAAATAGCTATTTGCTTTAACGCTTTGTGTTTTGATGGTCTAAAAAGTAATTTAAGTTTTAACGTAACTAAAGCAAAGAATTTTATAGACGGATATACATCTGTAAGAAAATTGTCCCACGAAGAATTGAATAATATTAAGGTTTTATCTCAAGGTGCTGCATTGAGATTCTTACTAACTCGAGTATTCGATGCATTAAATAAAGTAGAAGGAGCAATAGTTAAAATTAAAGATCCAATGGAATATTTAAAAAGATTAGAATTTCATAAGAATGCAAAAAATCATGAGGATTATTTCTTTTAATGAAATTAAAAATTTATACTGATGGTGCTTGCTCTGGAAATCCTGGGAGAGGGGGTTGGGCTGCAATTATATTAGATGATTCTAATCAATCAAGTATTTCTGGAAGCGCAAATAATACAACTAATAATAGGATGGAATTAATGGCTCCAATTATGGCATTAAAAAAAATAAAAAAGAAATCAGAGATTACAATTTTTACTGACTCGAAATATGTAAAAGATGGAATAACCGATTGGATTAAAAAATGGAAAGTTAATAATTGGAAAAGTTCTAACAAGAAGCCAGTTAAAAATAAAGATCTTTGGGTTAAATTGGATAATGCTTGTCTAAAACATAAAGTTACTTGGAAATGGGTTAAGGCGCACGCTGACAACAAATATAATAATCTTGTTGATGAATTAGCAGTTTCGAGAACTAAATAGATTTTAAAAAACTTTCAGCTGAAGATAATTCACAAGTAGCTGTTTCTTTTTCTTCCTCTATTTTTTTAACTTCACCATTCTCTACCAACATAGTGTAGCGATTAGATCTAATTCCTAATCCTTTCTCGGATTTATCTACTTCTGCTCCGATAGCTTTTGTAAATTTGAGAAAAGGATCGCCAGCCATGAAGATTTTACTTCCAGCATTTTGATTTTCACCCCAGGCCTTCATTACATTAGGGTCATTCACAGCAATACAAACAATTTTAGATATTCCTTTTTTATTAGCTAGTTCATAATTTTTTATATACCCAGGAAGATGAAGTGCTGAGCAAGTTTTTGTAAAAGCACCAGGCATACCTAAAATAATAGTCTTGCTTTTGCAAAGATCTAATATATTAATTTTTTTTACATCATTATTTTGATCAATGTAAAATAATTCCGAGTTAGGTAGTTTGTCTCCTATTTTTATTCTCATTGTATTTTGCTCAAAATATAATTTTTAACTTCTAAATTTGAATTCCCAACAATATCAAATATTTCCTTTTTATCTATATTCAGCTTTAAATGCTTAGGTGATTCTAAATTTTTTCCTATAGTTTTTTTTATTGTATCGCTGAATTTATAAGGATGAGCTGTGCCAAGAACAACTATATCTCCTAAATTTTTAAAACTTTTTGCTGCTCCTACTCCAGTAGCAGTATGAGGATCAATTATAAATTTGTATTCCTTGTAAATCTCATCAATAATACTTACCGTCTCTTCATCTGTAACCTTTACTGCTTCAAAATCTTTTTTTATTTTAAAAATTTCTTTTTTTTCTAAATTAAAAAAACTTTTAGATGACAGATTATTCATTAAAGACCCTACTTTACTATCACTTTCATCTAATATGTAATAGAGTAGTCTCTCAAAATTACTGGCGACTTGGATATCCATACTTGGTGTGATACTTGCTTTTACAATATCTGGTTTATATTCACCAGTATTAATAACTCTTTGTAATATATCGTTTTTATTTGTAGCAACTATAAGTTTATTAATTGGTAAACCCATTTTTTTTGCTACATATCCAGCATAAACATCTCCAAAATTTCCAGTTGGCACCGAAAAGCTAATGTTTGTTTTTTTTAATTTAAAGAAAGAGTAGAAGTAATAAACAATTTGACAAACAATTCTTGCCCAATTTATAGAATTTACGCCAGACATATTTATTTTTGATCTAAAACTATCTTCATTAAAAAGCTCTTTAACAATTTTTTGACAATCATCAAATGAACCTTCTATAGCTATATTATAGATATTAGCTCCTCCAATTGTTGTCATTATTTTTCTTTGAATATTAGAAATTTTATTATGCGGATGCAGTACAAAAAGATTTATATTTTTTCTATTACTTAATGCTGCAATAGCTGCCGAACCAGTGTCCCCTGATGTAGCTACTACGACATTTACGGTTTTATCTTTAGCAACTTCTAAATAGTCATACATATTGCCAATTACTTGCATTGCAATATCTTTAAAAGCTAAAGTGGGCCCGTGATAAAGCTCAAGAAGATCGATCTCTCCAATCTTTTTTAAATTAACTACTTCCTTATCTTTAAAGCAGCTGTATGATTTTTGAATTATTAAACTTAATTCATCTTTTTTAATTTCATCTGAACAGAAATTAAATATAATTTCTGTAGCAAGTTCATTGTAATTTAGATGACTTAAATTATTTAGCTCTTCTTGATTATACTTCTTTATTTTGGCAGGTAAAAATAGCCCTCCGCCTGGAGCAAGTCCTCTTAGGAAAATATCTTTAAAACTAAATTTCAAAGATTTATCCCTAGTGCTAAAATAATTCATTTTTTTCTTCTAAAATATAAATAATAAAAAATTATCGAAATCGATATTGCATACCACGTTATAGCATATTTGAGGTGATTATTTGGCACATCTATTGTTATCTTTTTTGGTAAAGGTGATTTAACCTGATTATCTTCTAGAAAAATTACAAATTTGTTGAATTGCTCACCTGTAGCTTCTTTTAAATCTTCTAAATTTAATGAAAACCAAATATTATTTTTAATGTCATTTTTCGGTTTAAATATACTTGGTTTATATATTTCTCTCAAAAGGCCAATTATCTCTTCATCAGACTCTACATTAAAATTTATACTTGGATTATCTTTTAGTTCTTTTTTAATCCAACCTCTATTAATCAAAACATTTTGATTCTTATCAGTTCTAAATGGGGTTACTACATCGTATCCGGGTTTTCCACTTTCATTCAAGCTATAAAGGAAAATTTGCTTATCAAAATTAAATTTTCCTTTAGCGCTTACTCTCTGATAATTTTTCTTAATTGAATTTGAGTATTCTATTGGTTTAGAGTCTAATCCAAAAGTTATTTCGCTAATAAGTTCTAGCTTCCATTGCAATCTATAAAGTTGCCAAGTTCCTAAAGCACAAAATATTGTTACAAATAAAATAACGAATAGTTGAAATAAAAATGCTCTTTTCAATTTGAGATCAACTTCCCCAAATATAGATCGCAGCAAATAAGAATAGCCAAACTACGTCAACAAAATGCCAGTACCAGGCTGCTGCTTCAAATCCAAAATGGTGTTGAGGCGTCGAGTGGCCTCTCATTGATCGAAACAAACAAACCGCAAGAAAAACTGTTCCAACAATTACATGAAAGCCATGAAAACCAGTCGACATATAAAATGTGGAACCATAAATTCCCCCATCTAAAGTAAATGTTGCGTGATGATATTCATAAGCTTGAAAACAAGAAAATATAAATCCTAAAAATACTGTTGCGATCAAACCATTTACCAATCCTTTCCGGTCATTTTCTAACATTGCGTGATGTGCCCAAGTGACAGTAGTTCCCGATAGCAATAAAATTAGAGTGTTAATTAGTGGAATATCCCACGGATCAAAAGTTTTTATATCTGCTGGTGGCCATATACCGCCAATAGAGTCTGGTGGGAATAAACTTGCGTTAAAAAAAGCCCAGAACCATGCTACAAAAAACATTACTTCAGAAGCAATGAATAATGTCATACCGTATCGATGTCCAATTTGAACAACAGGAGTATGATGACCTTTATGCTCTGCTTCTTCTATAACATCTCTCCACCACATAAATGCACCATAAACTACTAATGCAAAGCCAATTAATAGTAACCAAAGAGCTTTAGCGTGAAAATAATAAACTGCTCCAAAGGCTAAGATTAAAGTGGCGAATGAAACATAGATCGGCCAAGGACTTGGGTCGACTAAATGGTAATCGTGTTTTGGTTTTCCTGTTGACATTATGTATTTCTCTTTTCGTAATAGCCTGATGAAAAAAAAGTAAAAGACAAAGTTACGTCAGACATATTTTTAGTTTTTTTATCATCAACTACTTTAGGATCCAAGAAAAATGTTAAGACAAACTCTTTTTTTTCACCTGGTTGCAATGTTTGTTTTTCAAAACAAAAACAACCTATCTTATTTAGATAAATACCAAATGATGATGGAGACACATTAAATGTTGCTGACCCTGATGAAATTTCATTACTTGGATTTTCAACATTAAATTTAACTGTATGAACTTCACCTGGTTTTAAGTTTAAGGTATTCATCTCAGGATAAAACTTCCAATCCAAAGTACTATTAATGTTAGTATCAAATCTCATTTTATAATCTTGATTTACAATAATTTTTGGAATTTCTTTGTTAGCTGCATTTTGAGTGGTTCCACCAAATCCTGTTACTCTGCAAAATAAATCATATAATGGAACTGCTGCAAAAGATAAGCCTAGCATAAGTAAAAATATTGATACCAGGGCAATGGGTGTTAAGTTTTTTTTGCTAATATTCATTATATTTCTCTATTATAAATACCAATATTGTAAAAAGTTAGCACAAACAAAAAAATCATAAATAAGATTAATATCAAAGCAGTAATCATATTTTTTTTCTTTTTATCCATCATGTTATTTTAGAATATTATCAATTAATAAAATTAAAAAAATAAAAAATAAGTAAAAAATTGAGTAAATAAATATTTTTCTTGCAATTTTGTTTGAAACCTTGCCTATTTTAGAACTATATAGTTTAAAACATAAGTAGATATAATACATGGTCATAATTGAGGATATAGCTAAATAAAATATGCTAGCGAAATTAAAAAAGTAAGGGGCTATAACTGCTGGTGACATAATCAAAGCGTAGACAAGAATATTTATCTTTGTTGTCTTAGTTCCAGAAATTATAGGAAGCATTGGAATTTTTGCTCTTTTATAATCACCTGATTTATATAAACTTAACGCCCAAAAATGTGATGGCGTCCATAAGAAAATAATTGAAAATAGCACTATCGGCTCTAGAGAAATATTTCCAGTTGCTATTGTCCACCCAATAACAGGGGGTAATGCTCCAGAAGCGCCACCTATAACAATATTTTGTGAAGTTTTCCTCTTCAACCAAATTGTATATACAAAGAAATAAAAAGCAATTGTTGTTGCTAATAAAATTGCAGAAATTAAATTAGCTGAAAAATAAATGATACTTACTGACAAAGCTGATAAAGTAATGCCAAAGTATAAGGCTTGATCTTTTTTAATTTTTCCAGTTGGAATGGGCCTTAAACAAGTTCTGCTCATTAAAGCATCTAAATCAGATTCGTACCACATGTTAAGAGCCCCAGCTGCGCCTGAGCCTATAGCTACTGCTAATAGAGAAATACAAGCGGAAGTGAAATTTACATTAATTGGAGCTATCAATAGACCAACCATGCAAGTAAATAAAACTAGCGACATTACTCTTGGTTTCATTAAACTGAAAAATGAATTTAGGTCTAAGGATAAACCAAATTTAGAGTTTCTAGTTTTTATACTTATCTGGCTCAATTTACTTTACTTTAGGAAGCTCTTCAAAAGTATGGAATGGTGGCGGTGATGACACTGTCCATTCTAAAGTCGTTGCTCCTTCTCCCCATGGATTTGGTTCTGCTTTTTTCTTTTTCATAAAGGCATACAATAGATTTAATAAAAACACCGCTAAACCGATAATAGATATATATGAACCAATTGAAGAAATATAATTCCAGCCAGCAAATGCGTCTGGATAATCCGCGTATCTTCTTGGCATTCCAGCTAATCCTAAGAAATGTTGTGGAAAAAATATTAAGTTGACACCTATGAACGTCAGCCAAAAATGTAGTTTTCCTAAAAATTCTGAATATTCATAACCTGTCATTTTACTAAACCAATAATAAAATCCCGCAAAGATCGCATACACTGCACCCATTGATAATACGTAGTGGAAATGCGCAACAACATAATAAGTATCGTGGAGCGCAGTATCAACACCTGCGTTTGCAAGAACTACTCCAGTTACTCCTCCTAAAGTGAATAAGAAAATAAAACCGATAGCCCATAGCATTGGTGTTTGAAAGCTTATAGAGCCACCCCACATCGTTGCTATCCAAGAAAAAATCTTAATTCCAGTTGGGACTGCTATAATCATTGTTGCAGCTAAGAAATACGCCTTTGTATCTGTGTCTAATCCTACCGTGTACATGTGGTGAGCCCAAACAACGAAGCCAACTACTCCAATAGCTACCATAGCATAAGCCATTCCTAGATAACCAAACACAGGCTTCCTTGAAAAAGTTGAAACAATATGGCTTATCATTCCAAAACCTGGCAAAATCAGAATATATACCTCTGGGTGACCAAAAAACCAAAACAAATGTTGGAACAGAACTGGATCTCCACCTGTTTGTGCTTCAAAGAAAGCAGTTCCAAAATTTCTGTCAGTTAAAAGCATTGTTATAGCTCCTGCTAAAACTGGTAATGATAATAAAAGTAAAAATGCTGTAACTAAAATTGACCAGGAGAATAAAGGCATTTTGTGTAAAGTCATACCAGGGGTCCTCATATTTAAAATTGTCGTAATAAAATTGATTGCTCCTAAGATTGATGAAGCTCCTGCAACGTGTAAACTTAGAATTGCTAAGTCCATTGCAGGGCCTGGCTGACCAGTTTTTGATGATAAAGGTGGATAAATCGTCCAACCACCTCCTACTCCTTTTGCTCCTGGAGGTCCGTCTACAAAAATTGATACTAGCAACAAAATAAGTGCAACAGGTAATAACCAGAAAGAAATATTATTCATCCTTGGGAAAGCCATATCTGGTGCACCTATCATGATTGGAACAAACCAATTACCAAAACCACCAATCATAGCTGGCATTACCATAAAGAAAATCATGATCAGACCGTGTCCAGTTACCAATACATTATATAAATGATAATCGCCTCCAAGAATTCCATCTCCTGGGTGCATTAATTCCATTCTCATTAAAACTGAAAACGCAGATCCAATTAAACCAGCAATAATTGCAAAGATAAGATACATTGTTCCAATATCTTTATGGTTAGTTGAATAAGCCCATCTCTTCCAACCTGTAGGATTATGATGACTCTCGTGATCTGCAGTTGTTACTGACATTATTTTATCTCCTTAATTTTTTTGACAATTTTAATTTTATTTTTAATTTCTTCTTTGGCAAATTTAACTTTAGCCTCTTTTAACCATTTGATATACTCATCTTCAGAAACAACATTAACTGTGATTGGCATAAAAGCGTGTTTAATTCCACATAACTCAGAACATTGACCGTAGAAAGTTCCAGTTCGGTCAGCTTTAAACCATGTCTCATTTATCCTTCCAGGTATTGCATCTCTTTTAACTCCAAATGATGGGAGCGCCCATGCATGCAAAACATCATTTGCAGTTATCATAACTTTAATAACTTTATTTACTGGAACATAAACTGCATTATCAACTGCCAATAATCTTGGTTGATTTTCTTTTAAATCTTTATCATCAATCATGTAGGAGTCAAAAATTATATTTTCGTCTGGATATTCATAACCCCAATACCACTGATATCCGACGGCTTTGATCGTAACATCTGCTTTTGGAATTTCATCTTGTGAATATAAAACTTTAAATGAGGGAACTGCCATAACAATCAAAATTAAACAAGGGACTAATGTCCAAATAACCTCTATTAGCGTATTGTGACTTGTTGTGGATGGCACTTGGTTTCTAGAAGCTCTGTATCTTACACACACGTATAAAAGTAAAAATAAAACAAAAGCTGTGATAGCTGTTATTATAGGCACTAGCATATAGTCATGAAACCAAACTATATCATCCATACTTTTTGAAGCCGATTTTTGGAAACCTAGTTGCCAATCCTTAGGCTCATTGGCAAAAAGCGCTGTCGGCCAAGTTAAGAAAAGTGTATATGCAATTTTTTTAATCATGAGTTTTTATACAGCTTTTAGACAATTTCACAATTTCAATTAATGCGACAATTAATGAAAGTTATTGATAAAATTTACTAATGAAATCGCGCTTATTACAGCGGTATCAGACCTTAGAATGTTTCTAGATAACGTAAAAGGTTTTACGGCTCTATTTTGAAGTATTAACTCACGTTCAACTGTAGAAAAATCTCCCTCTGGACCAATTAGTATACAACAGGAATTAACGTTTTTAAGATCTTCAGCTTTTAAGTTTTCTTTTGAATTAACATCTGCAAATAAAATTTTTGAGTTTTCATCAAAAGTTTGTAAAAAATCTTTTAACTTAATTACATCTATAATTTCTGGAGGCGCTAGTTGATTAGATTGTTCAGTCGCTTCAATAACTATTTTTTTTGCTCTATCAAGATTTAATTCTTTAACTTCTGTTCTTTCTGAAACGATTGGAATAATTTTACTTATACCGAGCTCTGTAGCTTTTTGTAAAATAGTATCCATTGGATTTTTTTTTACTAAACAAATAGCCAGCTCAGTTTTAGATAAATTATTAACTTCTTTAATTTTTTCCAAAAACCTAACTTCAACTCTATCTTTGTTTAAAAAAATTATTTCGCTTTTCCATTCTCCATTTTTATTAAAAAAATTTAATTTTGAGCCCCTTTTAAGTCGCATAACATTAACAACATAATGAGTGTGCTCTTTGCTTAACAAACTTGTATTATTTTCTAGTATACTGTCTGGATGATATAATCTAATATTCATTAGCAACTATAATATAAACAAATGTTGAAGATATAAAGGAGCTTTAATGAAAAAAGGTAAAAGAGCTGGAGAATCCCCAATAGGTATTAATGTGTTAGAGGGAAAATCCTATTTTTGGTGTACTTGTGGAATTAGTTCTAAGCAGCCTTTTTGTGACGGTTCACATAAAGGAACTGAATTTACACCTTTAAAATATTTAGCTGATCAAACTAAAAAAGTTTTTTTCTGCTCATGTAAACAAACAAATGATCAACCATTATGTGATGGTTCGCATAATATTTAATAAATGATGAAAACAAAAGCAGTAGTGTTTGATGCTTACGGTACATTATTCGATGTAAATTCAGCTGCTGAAAAATGTAAAGATAAAATTGGAGCAAAGTGGGAAATATTTGCAAATTTTTGGAGAACTACTCAGCTTGAATATACTTGGCTTAGAAGTTTAATGAAAAGGCATAAAAATTTTTGGGATATTACTGAGGACAGTTTGGATAAATCAATGAAAGTATTCAATATTAACAAAAATATGAAAAATGAGTTGCTTAGTCTTTACAAAGTTTTATCTCCTTATCCTGAAGTAAGAGGAGTCTTGGAAAATTTAAAAAAGAAAAACCTCAAACTTGCTATACTTTCTAACGGGACACCTGATCTTCTATATGAATTAGTTGAAAATAATAAGTTAAATAATCTTTTTGATGATCTTTTTTCTATTGAAGAAGTGAAAATTTATAAACCTGACCCAAGCGTTTATGAATTACCCATTAAAAAATATAAAATTAAATCTGATGAAATTACTTTTTTAAGCGCGAATACATGGGATGTTTCAGGTGGTGGAAACTTTGGATATAATTCCATCTGGGTTAATAGGCATAACTCAGTATTCGATATCCTCGATTTTCAACCCAAAAATGAAATCAGCAATTTAACGCAGCTACTTGATAAAGTTTAAAGTTTCATTATAAGTATTTCTATGTCTCAAATTGAAGTAAAAAAAATTATTAAAGCCTTAAACGCTTCAGATGGTGCAGGAGTAAAATTAAAAAGAAGTATAGGAACTCCGGAAGCAGATTATATTGATCCATTTTTAATGCTTGACGAATTTGGTTCTGAAAATAAAGATGATTATGTCGCTGGCTTTCCTCCCCACCCACATAGAGGAATAGAAACAGTAACTTATATGTTAAACGGAGAGTTTGAACATCAAGACAGCACAGGAGCTAAAGGTATTATGGCATCTGGAGACGTGCAATGGATGAAAACTGGGAGAGGAATTATTCATTCCGAAATGCCTGCTATGAAAGAAGGTAAATTATTAGGTTTTCAACTTTGGATAAACATGCCGGCTAAAATGAAAAAGAATAAGCCAGAATACCTCTATATTAAAGGAAACGAACTTGGGGAACACAAAGATAGTGATAAAATCGTAAAAGTAATTGCAGGTAAATACGAAAAAGCTGAAGGGCCAGAAAAAAATCATAACGTTAACCCAATATATTTTCATATAGTTTTAAATGAAGAAAAAGAATTTAATTGTGATGTGCCTTCAGGACACAATTCTTTTGTATATCTATTAAAAGGAGAATTAAACATAGGGGAAAAAGACCACAATCAAACAGCTGACTCAAACTTAATATTATTACATCGAGGCACTAAATTAAAAATTAAAGCAAGCAAGAAATCTGAATTTTTATTTATAGCTGGTAAGCCAATTGGTGAACCTATTGCAAGGGGTGGACCTTTTGTGATGAACACAAAAGCTGAAATACTTGAGGCTATTCAAGATTATAATAACGGAACATTTGCTAAATATTAAAAGTTAAAGTACGTTTCCGTAAAATGCCAAAATCTATCGTAATTAAAAAAAGTGGAGGTCCTGAGGTATTAGAACTTCAAGATGTAAATGTTGGTACTCCAGGACCAGATGAAATTAAAGTAACTAATCACGCGATTGGTCTAAATTATATTGATACTTACCATAGATCTGGTTTGTACCCCATTAAGTTACCAAGCGGAATTGGTTTAGAGGCTGCTGGAAAAATTGACGAAGTTGGTTCAAATGTTACTGAATTTAATAAGGGCGATAACATTGCTTACGCCTCAATTCCTTTAGGAGCTTATGCGCAACAAAGAGTTATTCCAGCAAAGATAGCTGTTAAAGTTCCAAATGGAATTTCGCATGAGTTGGCTGCTACTCTAATGACTAAAGGTTTAACTACGAATTATTTACTCTCTAAAACCTACAAGCTAAAAGCTGGTGAAACAGTTCTTTTTCATGCAGCTGCTGGTGGAGTTGGTCAAATTTTTGCCCAGTGGGCTAATAGCATTGGAGCAAAAGTAATTGGAACAGTTGGATCAGATAATAAAATCAAAATAGCTGAAGAAAATGGTTACTCTCACGTTATTAATTATACGAAAGATAATTTTGCAAAAGAGGTTATGAAAATTACAAATAATAAAGGAGTCCCCGCAGTTTTTGATGGGGTAGGAAAAAAAACATTTCATGGGTCATTAGAGTGTCTTTCAACAAGGGGTATGATGATCAGTTTTGGAAATGCGTCTGGCCCTTTAGACCCTGTAAATGTTCCAAAAGAAATCCAACCTAAGGGGTTATACTTAACAAGACCTTCAATAGGTCAGTATTTTACTAATAGAAAAGAGCTTCAAGCTGGAGCTGATCAAATTTTTGAAAAAGTTAAATTTGGAAAATTAAAAATTAAAATTTCAAAAAAATATAAACTTGTAGACGCTAAAGATGCGCATGCAGACCTAGAAGCAAGAAAATTAATAGGCCCAGCGATTTTAATTCCTTAATGACAAAAAAAATAATTTCTCCTTGCATCAGTATTTGTAGAACTGACCCTGTTACTGGTTACTGCTACGGATGTGCAAGAACTAATGAAGAAAAAAAACAATGGAAAAGTGAAAAAACTACTGAAGAGTGGAAGTTAGAAAACCTAAAAAAAATAAAATCAAGAATGCAGGGATGGCAATTAAATACATTTGAAGAGTCCTACAAACACAAAAATAACCAAGGAATTTCCCTTTTTAAAAAAAAACTTTTAGAAGGTTGATCTATAAATCTTTTTTCATAGAGTCCATGTCACTAAGATGATATTTCAATGCTTCATTAGACATTCTAACTTCTTGTAAAAATAAGAAAATTGAAATTATCATACATACGCAGCAAAGCGCAAAGCTAAGCCTAGCATAAAATGTTAAGTCCAAATACAAAAGTAAGACTGTAAGCATATTAAAAAGGAAACCAAAGGATGAGAAACCCATAACATATTTAAGATAATTAGTTCTTTTATTTAGAACATGAAGTTGTTTTTCTAATTCTGGTGGAACTTTTTTTTCGAAAGTGTATTTGTCATGAAGTTGTCGAATTAATGCACTTAAAGTGTGAAAACGATTGCTGTACATCGTCATCATTAGAGGTATTGCAGGAAACATTAATGCTGCAACTGTGTAATCAATATCCATATCGAATCAAATTGATTATGAAGATAGTGTTTGATATTTACAAGTAGTATTTCATGGATCGACTTAAAATATTTATTGATTTGACAAGATTAAACAAGCCGACTGGTTTTATGCTTTTGTTTTGGCCTTGCTCTTGGGGATTAGCTTTTGCTCAAAATCATAACGGGTTGAGCTCGTTATTTTATTATTATTTAATATTATTTTTTTTTGGTTCTTTATTAATGAGAAGCGCAGGTTGTATTTTTAATGATATCGTTGATAAAGATTTTGATAAGAAGGTTGAAAGAACTAAACTTAGACCGATCGCTGCTGGAAAAATTTCTGTTGCTATGTCTTTTTTTTATGTAATTATTTTATGTCTCTTAGCCTTACTAATTCTTTTACAATTTAATTTATTAACTATTATGCTTGGAATGAGTTCTATGGTTTTGGCTTTTGCATATCCTTTTATGAAGAGGATAACTTATTGGCCACAATTATTTCTTGGTCTAACTTTTAATTGGGGAATAATAATGGCCTATTCCGCATTAAATAACGAAGTTACTGCAGAAGTTTTAATTTTATATCTAATGGCCATATTTTGGACATTGGGATATGACACGATTTATGGAACTCAGGATATTTCGGATGATGAAATTATCGGTTTAAAATCAACTTCGATAAAATTTAAAAACAATATAAAAAAATTTGTAACTATGAATTATTTAATTGCTTTCTTAATATCAGTTACTCTTCTAAATAATTTTATTGGATTTAATTACTTTACTTTTTTTTTAATTTTTTTTGGTATTAGTTTATCCTATCAAATATTTAAATTTGACAGAAAGGACCCATTATCCTGCTTTAAGGCTTTTAAAATAAATAATATCTCAGGCTTGTTATTTTTTTTAGCACTATTTTCAACTAGCATATAATTATGAAATTTGACGAAGTTTTTAAAATAATTAAAAGACTATATAAAGAATATATAAAAAAACATTTAAAGAGAATTTTTATAGCATTATTCTTGTCTATAATTGTAGCGGGGAGTACTTCTGCCATTGCATGGTTGCTGGATCCTGCAGTTAAAAAAATATTTATTGAACAGGACAAAACTTACGCTTGGGCAATACCATTATTAATTGTAATTACTTTTGCTAGTCGCGGCTTATCTTTATTTTTTGCGAGAGTAAATATGATAAGAGTAAGTGAGGAAGTTGCTGGTAAATTACAAAAGAAAATAGCTAATAATATTCTTTTATCAGATATTCAAACCTTGGAAAATAGACACTCAGGTAAATATATTTCTAACATAATGTTCGATACAAAACATGTTCAAAATCTAATTGGAACTGGTGTATTAAATTTAATGAAAGATAGTCTTTCTGTTATTGCTTTAGTGTCATTGATGTTTTATCAAAATTGGAAGCTTGCCTTATTTGCAATTATTATGATGCCTTTGGCCGGAGGCCTAGCAAAATCTTTAGGAAAAAGAATTGGAAAGGCAACTAGTAAAGCTGGAGAATCTTCTGGACAATTAGCCTCTTTCTTGACCGAAATTTTGAAAGCCTCAAAAATGATAAGAATTTATCAAAAAGAAGAAAGAGAAAATCAAAAAGCAGACAAAGTTATAGATGATCTAGTAGAAAGAAATATTAAAATCGGCAATGTTATGATTAGAGCCACCCCAATTATGGAAACCCTAACAGGTTTTATGATAGCAGGGTTTATCATTTTTTCCGGATCTTTGATCGCATCAGAAGAATTGGGAGTAAATAATTTTTTCTCCTTCTTAGCGGCAATGATGCTTGCTTACCAACCAATAAGGTCTTTAGCGACAATTAATATGGTAGCATACCAAGGCGCAGCTGCTTTTAAAAGAATTGGTAGTGTTATTGATAGAAAAATAAATGTTATAGAAAATAAAAGTTTACCTAAATTAATTTTAAAAAACTCTTTTATAAAGTTTGAAAATGTTGGTTTTAAGTATGAAGCTACTAATGAAAAAGCAATTAAAAATATAGATTTAGAGATACCTGGTAATACGATGACGGCTTTTGTTGGGCATAGCGGAGCTGGTAAAAGCACTATCATAAATCTCTTACCAAGGTTTTATGATCCGCAAGAAGGCCATATTAAAATTGATAATCAAAACATAAAAGAAGTAACCTTGAATTCGTTAAGAAAAAATCTTTCAATGGTTAGTCAAGATGTTGTACTTTTCGATGAAACGATCAAAAATAATATTGCATATGCAAAAGAGGGTGCTTCCCAAGAAGATATTGAAAGAGCTTGTAAGTATGCAGCAGCTGACGAGTTTATAGAAAAATTACCAAACAAATATAATACAATTGTAGGAGAAAACGGGGTGAGACTTTCGGGTGGTCAAAAACAGCGTATCTCAATTGCAAGAGCTATATTAAAAGAATCCCCAATTATCTTATTGGATGAAGCGACTTCTTCCCTTGATGCAGAGTCTGAAGAGATTGTTCAAAACGCTATTTTAAATTTAACAAAAAACAAAACAACTTTAGTAATTGCTCACCGATTATCAACAATACATAAAGCAGATAAAATTTTTGTTCTTAATCAAGGTAGAATAATAAATTCTGGTAAGCACGAATATTTAATCCAAAATTGTAAAATATATAAATCACTATACGAAAAACAATTGAGATAAATAAAGAAATGTATAAAGTATACAGAATTATTACTTTTATTAGTTATCCTTTAATAGTTCTTCTTTTTATCTACAGAAAAATTTTAGGTAAAGAGCATAAGACTCGTTATAAAGAAAAACTTTTTTCATCTTGTTTTGACGTTACCAGGAAAAAAGAGAATAAACTTATTTGGTTCCATGCAGCTTCCATTGGTGAAATGAATAGTATTATCCCGATTATTAATAAATTAAATGAGAAACACTTAAATTTAGATTTCTTAGTAACATCAGTTACTTTTAGTTCAGGTAAAATTGCTGAAGAAAAATTTAAACATTTAAAAAATGTTAATCATAGGTATTTTCCTGTCGATGTTCGCTTCTTAATAAGTAAGTTTTTAAATAAATGGAAACCTAACGTAATTTTTTTAGTTGATTCTGAAATATGGCCCAATCTTATAAATCTTGCAAAAAAAAATAAAATCCCTTTAGCTTTAATAAATGCAAGGCTCACAAAAAAATCTTTCAATAGGTGGATGATGTTTGAGACATCTGCACGGGAAATTTTTAGTCATTTTAAACTCTGTTTAGCTTCCAATGAAGAAACAAAAAATTTTTTAAATAAGCTTAATGTGAAAAATGTACTAAGTGTTGGAAATATAAAGCTTATTAATGATACAAATATTGAGAATATCAAAACTATCAATGAAAAAGTTTTAACCAAAAGAAAATTTTGGTGTGCCTCAAGCACGCATGAAGGTGAGGAACTTTTCTGCTTGAATGTTCACACTGAATTGAAAAAAAAATATAGAGATATTATTACCATCATTGCTCCAAGACATATAGAAAGGAACAATAAAATTAAAATGCTCTGCGAAGATTTAAATCTAAATTCACAAATTCTAAATAGAAATGATAAAATTTCAGAAGACAAAGAGGTTATCATAATTAACTCATTTGGTTCTTTACTTGAATATTTTAAATTTGCAAGAAGTGTATTTGTTGGCAAGTCATTATTGAAAAGACTTCAAAACGATAGTGGTCAAAGCCCGATAGATGCAGCAAAATTGGGATGTAAAATTTATCATGGACCTTTTGTTTATAATTTTAAAGAAATCTACAATATTCTAAAAAAAAATAAAATTTCTTGCCAGGTAAATACCGAAAATGACTTAGCGAAAGAGCTAATTAAAGATCTAGAAAGTGAGGTGCAACTAAATAAATCTTTCTCTAACTCCTTTAATGATTTAGGTAATAGAACTTTAATTGATACAATGAATATTATTGATAAATTTTTAATAAATGAAACTCATTAAACCAAACTTTTGGTATTCCAAAAAAAGTTTATTTTTTCCAATTTTACTATTTCCATTAACTTTAATTGTCATGTCTATTGTCAAAATAAAAAAAATATTTAAATCGAGAAAATTCAATATTCCTATTATTTGTGTAGGGAATATTTATATTGGAGGAACTGGCAAGACACCGCTGGCTATATATATTGCCAAAGAACTAAGTAGACTAAAAAAAAAACCAGTAATAGTAAAAAAGTATTATGAGGATCACCATGACGAACATTCTTTAATAAAAAAATATTCTAAAAATCTTATTCTTAATTTAGACAGAAGAGCTGCAATTTTAGATGCAGAGAGAAAGAAATTCAATGTAGTAATTCTCGACGATGGATTTCAGGATAATAAAATTGAAAAAGATATAAATATTATATGTTTTAATAAAAAACAACTTATCGGAAATGGTTTTGTTATTCCTTCTGGACCGCTCAGAGAAAACTTAAGCGCGATAAAGAATTCAGAAATAATTCTCATAAATGGAGGGAGGGATAAAGAATTTGAAAAAAGAATAATTAAATTCAACAAAAATGCATTATTTATCCACTCAAAATATAAACTTTTAAACTATAATGAATTCAAAAATAAAAATTTATTAGCCTTCTCTGGAATTGGAAATCCTGAAAATTTTTTTGAATTGCTTATTGATAATAAATTAAAAATAAAAAAAAAAATCGTATTTCCCGATCACTATCAGTTTAAAAAAGGAGAATTATCAAATATCATTAAAGAAGCAAAAAAAGATAATTTACAAATAGTGACTACAGAAAAAGATTTTCATAGATTAAAAAATTTCAAATTTAAGGCGATTAAATTTGCCAAAATTGATATTATTTTAAATTCAAAGAAAAAATTTTTTAAGAAAATATTAAAAATATGTTAAAGCCTTTTTTATATTTTATCCAATCGATATTAATTTATTTTTTTTTCTTAGTTGGAAAATTATTAGGATTAAAAATTAGTAGGAAAATTTTCTCTTTTATCTTTTTAAATATTGCTCCAATTTTTAAATCGAAAAAAATTATTGAATCAAATTTAAAGATTTTTAATCAAGATTTATCTGATAAAGAAAAAAAAAAAATAATTGAAAATATGTGGAAAAATTACGGGATGACATTTATTGAGTACATTCATTTAGATTTTTTTAAAAAAAATAATTCTAGTATAAAAATTTCAGGTGAACAAAATTTATTGAGTATAAAAAATAAAAAACCAGTAATATTTATTTCAGGACACTTCGCAAATTTTGAATTAATGTCAATGGCAATTACAAAAAACGATATTAAACTTGCCACTATTTATAGACCTTTAAATAATTATTTTTTAAATCCATTCATGGAATATCTTAGAGAGAAATATGTTTGCAAAAATCAAATTAAAAAAGGTGTCAATGGAGTAAGACATGCAATAGAATACTTAAAAAAAAATCATTGTATTGCTTTAATGGTTGACCAAAGAGTAAGTGAGGGAGAAAAAGTTGAATTTTTTGGAAAACCAGCTTTTACAACCACTTTGCCAGCACAATTAGCTTTAAAATATAATTTATCTATTATTCCAGTTTTTATTGAAAGAGTTAATAACGAAAATTTCAACATAAATTTTTATGATGAGATCAAAACAGATGAATATACTGATAAATTATCACTCACTAAGAAATTAAATCAAATAATCGAAAATATGATTTCCAAAAATCCTCATCAATGGATTTGGACTCATAATCGATGGAAATAGTTTTTTATTTAATAGTCTCTCTATATCTTTTGTTTACTTCCTCTGGAGAAAAATAAGCCTCTTGTAAATCCACATTCCAATAATTTAGATCTTTTAAAGATATTTCTTTTCCTGATATCGCGCATAATACGTAATCACCTGCTTCTATGACCTCGAAAGAGTTATGTTTGTAAATAACTTTAGCTTTTTTTTTCATGTTCTATAAACTATACAATATATTAACTTACATGAATATTGCATTAATTGGCAGTGGAGGGAGGGAACATGCTCTTTGTCAAAAAATATATGAATCTAAATTATCAAAAAATATTATATGTTTACCAGGGAATGCAGGTACAAACAAAATTGCAGTAAATATAAATATTGATATTTTTAATTTCAAGAAAGTTCTTAGAATTTTAAGATTTTACAAGATCGATCTGGTTATTGTCGGACCAGAGGAACCTTTAGTAAAGGGTATTGTGGATTTTTTAACAAAAAACAAGATTAAAGTTTTTGGCCCAAACAAATACGCTTCAAAACTAGAGGGTTCAAAGGCTTTTATGAAAAATTTATGTAAAATAAATCATATACCAACAGCTGATTATAAAATTTGTAAAAATAAAAAACATGTTTTAAATTTTTTATCGAAACATAGTTGTCCTTTAGTCGTCAAAGCCGATGGTTTAGCAGCTGGAAAAGGCGTTACTGTTTGTAAAACAAAGAAACAGATTATAAATATTTCTAATGAAATATTTAATGGAAAATTTAAATCATCAAATAAAATAGTATTAGAAGAATTTTTAGAAGGTGAAGAAGCAAGTTATTTTATAATAGTTGATAAAAACACTTTTAAATTTTTTGGTACTGCTCAAGACCATAAACGTGTTGGAGAAAATGACACTGGACCAAATACTGGGGGTATGGGAGCTTATTCACCAGCTTCGATAATTAATAAAGAAGTAGAAAACAAAATAATAAATAAGATTATAAAGCCAACTTTGAAAGCCTTAAAAAATAAAAACACTTTCTATAGAGGTTTTTTATATGTTGGTTTAATGATTAAAAATAATGAACCTTATCTTATAGAGTATAATATTAGAATGGGAGATCCTGAATGTCAGGCAATATTGCCAAGACTTAAAACAGATTTATTAAAAATTATAGTCAATACGGTTAATGATAATTTAAAGAAGACATCGATAAATTGGAAAAAAAAGAAAAGCATGACTATAGTGCTTTGCTCAAAAGGTTACCCAGGAAAATATTCTAGCAATAAAATAATCAAAAATATTTATAAATTAAAATTAAAAAAAAACGAGTTTATATATCATGCAGGAACTAAAGTCTTAGAAAATAATGTATTTTCAAATGGAGGAAGAGTTTTAAACATCACCTCGCTAGGTAATAATTTGTTACATGTAAGAAAAAAAATTATTAATTTGATCTTAAAACTAAATTGGAAACATGGTTTCTTTAGAAGAGATATTGGGTGGAGAGAAATAAATAAAAATGAGAGTTATCAGCGGAAAATTCAAAGGTAAATCAATAAAATTTTTAAAAATTAAAAATACTAGACCGTTAAAAGATTCGGTAAGAGAAAATATCTTTAATATTTTAGCTCATTCAAATCTTATAAGTATCGATATAGAAAAATCAAAAGTACTTGATGCGTATTCCGGTTTTGGATCTTTTGGGATAGAATGTATATCCAGAGGAGCAAATAGAGTCACTTTTGTTGAAAATAATATACATACATTTAAAATATTAAAAGAAAATTTAAAAAGTTTAAAGACGACCAATCAATCTAATTTAATTAATGAAAATATTACTGCTTTTATTAAAGAAAATTTAAATCATAAATACAATATACTTTTTTTTGATCCTCCATATTTAGATAATAATTATTTGCTAAATTTAAGATTAATAAAAGAAAAAAAATTTTTTTTTAAAGATCATATCATTGTATTACACAGAGAAATTAGCAGCTCTGATAACTACGATGATATACTTAATGTTATAATGACAAAAGAGTATGGAAGGTCTAAGCTAATATTCGCAAAATTTAACTAAGAATTTTTTTTGTCAATTTTTTTACTCCCTCGACTGCTGGTTGATTAAAAGGATTAATATCAACTAATTTTCCAACGATAAAAGTCTCTAAAATAAAATAAGAAAATAATTCTCCAATAGTTTCCTCATCAAAATGGTTTATCTCAAATTCTCTTAATGGAACTTTTTTCTTTTTCAAAACTATTGATAGAGCTCTTTTTTGAGCATTTATAATTTTACTGACACTTTTTTTTTCTAAAAAATTAATATCTTTTAGATATTTATGGGCATTAACTTTTAATTTAGATTTTTCTTTATCAGTAAATATATTGAAAAAATTATTTTTCGGGCCATCTAAATAAAGTTGTAATAAACTATGATGATCCTTAGGAACATTTGATATCAATGGTAAAAAACCTTTATCTTTTTTACCTAAGCTTTCAGCAATTAATTGTTGAGACCAAAAAAGAAATTTTTCCAATTTTGGAATGTAATTTAAATAAATAATATTAGTAATTTTTTTTTTTTTAAGTAGGCATGCAGCTTTTATAGCATTTTCTTTCAGAATTTTTTTCTTATTACTTCTTAAAAAAATATTGATATTTTTTTTAAATTTCCTGATATCTAATCCCATTAAATACGCTGGAACCATACCAACCTCAGAAAAAACAGAGTATCTGCCGCCAATATAATTTTTGTGCTCAATGTGAAATAAATTATATTTTTCAACTAATTTAAATAATAAATTATTTTTTTTTTCTGAAATTATTATTAAGTTTTTTGCTTTTTTCTTAACAACATTTAAACTTAATAGATTTATAATTGTTTCAACTGTATTTCCTGATTTAGAAATAACAATAAACAGATTTTTTTTAAGATTATTTTTTTTTTTAAAATTTAAAATCTCTTCAGTATTAAGATTATCTATAAAGTTAATTTTTTTTTTTATCTTATTTTTTAAAAAAAAGTAAATAGCTTGCGAACCTAAAACTGATCCGCCCATACCTACGATTGTAATTGATCTATACGTTCTAAATTTAGTTAAATCCTCAATTTTAAAGTTATAATTAAACCTTTTATTTAAAACACTGAGTGTTTGTTTTTTATTTAAATTATCATTAATTTCTTTCATTACTCTTACAAATTTTTTTGAAAAATTTTTTACTAAATTAATGTTGTAGTATTGTTTTGGAATATGATTTTTAATTATTAAATTTTTGTTTATCACTTACTAATCTTTTCAAGAATTGACTCTTCGATTGAAGAATTACTTTTTGATTTAACATTTTTTTGATTTGGAGCTTTCAAGATCTTTTTAATTTTTTCTTCATCATTAATTGATTTATCTTTTTTCGATATTGAATCCGGCTTTGGAATTTCAGAAAAATCAGGTGGTAATTCTAAAGGTTCTTTTTTCTTAACTAAAAATTCATCCGTAGTTCTAATTTTTTCATTTTTCAAAACTTTTTTAGCGTCATCTACAGATGCACAAGCAGTTAATAAAATAAATTGAGTAACTACTAGAATATTAAATTTTTTCATCATTTTATTTTTTTAAAAAATCCTTAAAAATATAACTTATTATGCCGACTGTAATAAATATATCCGCAATATTAAAAGTAAACCAGTGAAAATTGTTATAATGCAAATCAATGAAATCAGGGACAGCTTTATATGAGATTCGATCATAGAAATTTCCTAATGCACCGCCTATAACTAAAGAAAAAACTATTTTATCAAACTTTTTGGAATTAATTGAAAAATAAAAAAGTCCTAAAATTATAAGTCCTATTAAAATTGAAATAGAGTTATAAAATATTGAAGAATTCGACTTAAACAATCCAAATCCTATGCCTGTATTCCAGATTAAGTCAAAATTCAGAAAATCATTAAGATAGACACTGGTATCACTAAAATTATTTATGATTTTGATTTTTGAGTATCTGTCTATAGCAAAAATTAAAAGAATAACTGCTAGAAAATAAAAATTTTCTTTATTAATTATTTTGGTTTTTATTTCTTTAAGATCAATCAAAATATTGGCTTTCTAATTTACTGGAGAACTCTCGAACATCTTTCACATTTTTTCTCTAAAATTTTCCAACACCTCTCACATTTTCGTCCTTTAGCTTTTTTCACTTCGATCTTAATATCATCGTTATCTGATAATTCTTTCTCTGCTTTTGAAACAATAAAATAATCTGCTAAATTTAATTTATCTAGAAGTTCAAATTTATCTTTCTTTAAAATTAATTTTATTTCTGCCTCTAAACTTGATCCGATTTCTTTGTTAGCCCTTTTCTCTTCGATCGCAATATTTGCTTCTTGTTTAATTTTAAATAAATTTGACCATTTTTCATTTAACTTTTCATTCTTCCAATCAGCAGGAATTTTCACAAAATTATCTTCATGAATGCTTTCAGAATTATCTTTGTTCAATAAACTATAGATTTCCTCAGTAGTAAAAACTAAAATTGGAGCAAACCACTTTAATAAGCTCTCTAATATTATGTTTAAAACAATTATACAATTTTTTCTTTTTTTTGAATTTATACTATCACAGTACAGAACATCTTTTCTTATATCGAAATAAAAAGAAGAAAGATCCAGTGTGCAAAAATTTAATAGATCTTTATATAGTTTATGAAAATTGTAACTTTTCAAATTTTCGTCTACAGATTGATTAATTAAAAATAATTTATGTAAAATAAATTGTTCTAATTCATCAAATTCATTAAGTTTAATTTTTTCAAATTTTTGTTTTTCAAAATTATCTTTTAAGTTTCCGAGCATGAATCTAAAGGTGTTTCTTATTTTTCTATAGGACTCTGCATGCTGTATTAAAATATTTTTATCTATTCTTAAATCTTCTGCATAATCAGATGCTGAAGCCCATACTCTAAGTATGTCTGCGCCATAATTTTTTAAAATATCTTCTGGAGAAATAACGTTACCCATAGATTTTGACATTTTCATACCTTTGCCATCTACAACGAAACCATGTGAAAGAATGCTTTTAAATGGTGCTTTTCCTCTAGTTCCGCACGACTCTAATAAAGAAGAATGAAACCATCCCCTATGTTGATCAGATCCCTCTAAATACATGTCTGCAGGCCATTTTAAATCTTTTCTTTTTTCTAAAACAAAACTATGTGTTGAACCGCTATCAAACCATACCTCAACTATATCGTTAAGTTTTTCATAATCTTTAGCATCATAGTCATCACCTAAAAAAATTTTTGCGTCATCGGTAAACCAACAATCGGAGCCTTGCTTTTCATAAATAGAAGCAATTCTATCTATAATTTTTTGATCTCTTAATGGCTCTTTTGTTTTTTTATTTATAAAAATTGGCAATGGCACTCCCCAGACTCTTTGTCTTGAAACGCACCAATCTGGCCTTCCCTCGATCATTGACAAAAGTCTATCCTTCCCCTTGTTTGGATAGAAGACAGTCTCATTTATTGCTTTAATAGCTTTATCTCTTAATTTATTTTTTTGCATTGAAATAAACCATTGAGGTGTTGCTCTATAAATTAATGGAGCCTTAGATCTCCAAGAGTGAGGGTAAGTATGATTAAGTTTGTCAGATTTAAGCAATTTATTTTGCTCTTTTAATTTTTCTATAACTATCGAGTCAGCTTTAAATACATGTGTGTTTGTAAAATAAGGTACCTCCTTAGTATAAACTCCAGAGTTATCAACTGTGTAAAGAGATGGAATATTGTTTTTTAAACATAGATTAAAATCATCTGGACCATGACTTGGAGCGCAATGGACAATACCTGTTCCTTGTTCCAAATTTACAAATTGAGCATCTAACATTGGAACATCATAGTCAAAATCCATTTTGACGAATGGATGGCTGCATATTGTTCCTATAAATTCAGAACCCTTAAAAGTCTTCAATTCTTTATAGCTTTTGATTTCACATGCTTTAGTTATTGACTCAATTAAATTTTTTGCAACAACAATCCTCTTATCTTTAAAATGTTCTAGATTGTCAATTTCTAGTATTGCGTATTCAATATTACTATTAAAAGCTAATGCTTTGTTAGCAGGTATAGTCCATGGCGTGGTCGTCCAAATTATTATGCTTGTATCCTTAAGAAAGTCTTTATTAGTCTCTTTGACTTTAAATGCAACGTAGATAGTATTAGAAGTGTGATCTAAATATTCTACTTCAGCATCAGCTAAAGCAGTTTTTTCAACAGTAGACCAAAGAACTGGTTTAAAACCTTGATATAAACTTCCATCTAAAAGAAATTTACCCAACTCTCTAACAATCTGAGCCTCTGCTTCGTAACTCATTGTGGAATAATAATTTTCAAAGTCTCCGAATACTCCCAAACGTTTAAATTCTTTGATATGAATATCAATCCAGCTTTTTGCGAATTCCCTGCATTCTTGTCTAAAATCCTTAATAGGGACCTCGTCTTTATTTTTTTTCTTTTTTTTGTACTGTTCTTCAATCTTCCATTCTATTGGTAGACCATGACAGTCCCAACCAGGCACGTAAACAGAGTCTTTACCGCTCATTTGTTGAAAACGAGTTATCATATCTTTTAAAATCTTATTTAAAGCTGTGCCCATGTGAATATGCCCATTCGCGTAAGGTGGACCATCATGAAGGATGAATTTTTCTTTACCTTTAGAACTTGCCCTTATTTTTTTAAAGATATTATTTTTTTCCCATTTTTCCAAAATTTCAGGTTCTTTCTTTGGAAGGCTTGCTTTCATTGAAAAAGCTGTTTTTGGAAGTTGTAATGTATCTTTGGACATTTTATCTCGCTTGATTTATATCAATTTTTATTTGTTTTTTTAAAAATTCAAGATTTTTAAACTTCTTCTCTGATCTAATAAATTTTTTAAAATTAACTTCAATATATTTATTATATAAATTTCCCTTAAATCCAAATAAATTTGTCTCTAATAATAATTTTTTTCCTTTAAATGTGGGTCTATAGCCGATATTTGCGATCCCTTTCTTGATAAAATTTTTAATCTTTACGTCAACTGAATAGACTCCAAGTTTTGGTATCACGTAATCTTTAATTTCCAGATTACATGTTGGAAAGCCAATTTTTCTTCCTCTTTTTTCTCCTTTAACAACTCTTCCACATATGCTCCAATTCCTTGAAAGTAAATTGCTTGTTTTACTAATATCACCATTTGATATTAGTCTTCTTATGATTGTAGATGAAATTATTTTAGATTTTTTTTTAAAAGGTTTTGTTATTACTATTTTATAATCGAATTTCTTAGCATATTTTTTAAGGGTGTTAATATTCCCTTTTCTTTTATTACCAAATCTAAAATTATTGCTCACATATAAGAATTTACATTTAATCTTTTCATAAATTATCTTTTTTATAAAATCTTGAGCTGACAATTTTGAAAAAAATTTGTTAAATTTAATAATTATCAAAAAATCTAAATTTAATTTTTTCAATTCATTCTTTTTTTGATCGAGTGAATTAATCCTATGGTTTTTTATATTTTTATTAAAAAACATTACTGGCAGGGGTTCAAAGGTAATAACACCGAAAGCTAAATTTTCTTTTTTTGCTTTTAGTCTACCTTGATTTATTACTTTTCGGTGACCTAAATGTATACCATCGAAGTTCCCTACTGCAACAACACTTCTTTGATATTTTTTAATTATTTTTAAATCATTAATAATTTTCATTTTACCATTTAAGTTCTTTTTGGAAGTAGTTTATTTTAACATCATACTCTTTAATTATTTTTAAAATATCATTTTGATCTTTAATTTCTTTTCTATGAACACCATTATAAATAAATAAATTATCAAAGTTTAAATTGTTAGCACCTTTAATATCTGTTCTTAAATTGTCTCCAATGGCTAAAACTTTTTCTCCTTCTTCGAAGCACATTTTATAAATTTCTTCATGAGGTTTTCCATAATAGACTACTTTACCTCCTAATGACTCAAAAATTTTAGCGATTGATCCTGCGCACAACTCTTCAATATCACCCTTATGTACAATGAGATCTGGATTTGTGCAAATAAGTTTTTTGGAAGTATATTTCATAAGTAATTTTTTATAATAATTTAGATCATTTTCATATTCATCAAATAGACCAGTGCAAAGTATAAATTCACAATTTTCTAAATTAGTTTTATTTTTTTCCACTTTTTGGAAAATTGAATTATCTCTGGTTGGGCCTAAATGGTAAAATTTTTTTCCAAATCTGTTTTTATTTATAGCTTGCATAGCAGCTTCTCCGGATGTTACTACTTTAGATAAAAATTTTTCTTTCATTTTCAGCTTTCTTAAAAATGATACTACTTTAGAACTTGGCCTAGGGGCATTAGATAGGAAAACAATTTTTTTGTAATTTTTCTGCAAATTTTCAATTGTATTAACTGCCTGAGTGTTTAAAGTTATGCCATTGTGCATCACCCCCCACAGGTCAATTATAAAAGTGTCGTACACTTCATAAATTTCAGATAAGTGGTTTAATTCTCTCAATTTTAGTACCTCAATATACTTAGAATAACAAAATATAGTATTTCTGGGTCTTTTTTTAACGATTTTCGCCTCTTGAAATCTTTGTAAAACTCACCATATCAGCACTACATTAAATTTACAGGAGAATATATATGAAATTTAGACCCTTGCACGACAGAGTGCTTATAAAAGTTTTAGATAGCGAGGAAAAAACTTCAGGTGGTATTATTATCCCTGACACAGCAAAAGAAAAACCTCAAGAAGGAGAAGTAGTAGCAGTAGGTCCAGGTGCAAAAAATGAAAATGGTAAAGTATCGCCAATGGATGTTAAAGTTGGTGACATAGTTCTTTTTGGAAAATGGTCAGGAACCGAAGTTAAAATTGATGGTAAGGAATACAGCATTATGAAAGAGACGGACATAATGGGAATTTCTAAAAATAAAAAATAACTTTATAGGAGAATAAAATGGCAAAAATAATTAAATTTGATACTGAAGCAAGATCTAAAATGCTTACAGGAGTTAACACTTTGGCTAATGCAGTGAAAGTGACTTTGGGACCTAAAGGCCGTAATGTTGTAATGGACAAATCTTATGGAGCTCCCAGAACTACTAAAGATGGAGTTTCTGTTGCAAAAGAAATTGAATTGGAGGATAAATTTGAAAATATGGGTGCTCAAATGGTCAAAGAAGTTGCAAGTAAAACTAATGATAATGCTGGTGATGGTACTACAACAGCAACAATTTTGACACAAGCTATAGTAAATGAGGGATTAAAATATGTAACTGCAGGTATGAACCCTATGGATATTAAGCGCGGTATTGATAAAGCAGTAGAAAACGTAATAGAAAAACTCAAGACATCCTCGAAGAAAGTTAAAGCTAATGAAGAAGTCGCTCAAGTTGGAACTATTTCTGCTAATGGTGAAAAATCTATTGGGGACATGATTTCAAAAGCGATGCAAAAAGTTGGCAACGAAGGTGTAATAACTGTTGAAGAAGCAAAGGGAGTTGAAACTGAATTGGACGTTGTTGAGGGTATGCAGTTTGATAGAGGGTACTTATCACCTTACTTTGTTACAAATACTGAAAAAATGACAACAGAATTAGATAACCCCCTAGTACTTTTAGTTGAAAAAAAATTGACAAATTTACAACCCATGGTGCCTTTGCTTGAGTCAGTTGTTCAGGCAAATAGGCCGTTAATGATTATATCAGAAGATGTTGAAGGCGAAGCTTTAGCAACTTTAGTAGTAAATAAATTAAGGGGTGGTTTAAAAGTTGTAGCAGTCAAAGCTCCAGGTTTTGGTGACAGAAGAAAGGCGATGTTAGAAGATATTGCAATATTAACTGGTGGCCAAGTAATATCTGAAGATTTGGGTCTAAAACTTGAGAATGTAAAAATTGGAGATTTGGGTTCTTGTAAAAAAGTTAAAATTGATAAAGAAAATAGTACAATTGTGGCTGGTGAAGGTAAAAAATCTGACATTGAAGCTAGATGTAATCAGATCCGATCAGAAATAAGTGAGACGACCTCCGATTATGATAAAGAAAAACTTCAAGAGAGATTAGCTAAATTGGCAGGTGGAGTAGCTGTAATTAAAGTTGGTGGCGCTACAGAGGTAGAGGTTAAGGAGAGAAAAGATAGAGTTGAAGATGCTCTAAACGCCACGAGAGCAGCAGTTGAGGAAGGTGTCGTGATAGGAGGCGGTTGTGCACTATTATATGCTGCACAGGATTTGGATAGCCTAAAAGTTAAAGGTGATGATCAAAAAGCAGGCGTAGAAATCGTTAAAAAGGCTTTACAGGCTCCAATTAGGCAAATAACTGCTAATGCTGGCGTGGACGGTTCAGTGGTTGTTGGAAAACTTTTAGAAGGTAAAAAAGCTTCTCAAGGATACGACGCTCAAAACGAAGATTATGTTGATATGTTTGCAAAGGGAATAATTGATCCAACTAAGGTAGTTAGGTCAGCACTTCAAGATGCAGCTTCTATTGCTGGTTTATTAATAACTACTGAAGCAATGATAGCAGATAAACCTGAAGAAAAAGATTCTAGTCCAGCTATGCCGCCAATGGGTGGTGGTATGGGTGGTATGGGTGGTATGGGTGGTATGGGAATGTAGTAGTCCCATTTTTCAGAATAACTAAAAAAACGCCAAATAATCTCATTATTTGGCGTTTTTTTTTAATTTTTTAACCCATAGCAAATAACCCTACAGGAAGAATGTATTTCCTTATCTATTGTTTTAATGATTTTTACATCTTTAAAAAATTTATTTAATTCCTTAGCTCTTATAGTGTCAAATATAAAAATTGTTTTTTCATGTGTATTTTTTAACATAAAATTTTTATAAATATTTAGATTATAGTGATAGTCCATAGAATAGAGGGAGATAATTACGTCATATTTTGTTTTTATCTCATTTTTTTTTTCAAAATTATAAACTTTGAAGTTTTTATTATATTTTGAATTTTCAATTAAAAATTTTCTAGTTAGATCAAGTTTGTTATAGGCTTCTTCAGGATTCCAAAAATATTTTATTTTTGATGATATAAAATCTCTCTCTAGAATATCAATCTTAATATTTTTATGATTTGATAACATTATACATTCAACTCCTCCAAGACCGCCACCAATAGATAATATATTATTATCATCGTTTTTTAAAAACTTTTTTATCGAGGTATACTCTGCTATAGAAATTTCTAAATATTTTTCAGCTACATAACTAAGATTATTAAAATAGGAAAAAAACTGGGTGAACAATAATCTACCAAATAATTTTCTTATCTTTTTTTGTAAGGAAGTTAGAATTTCATTTCTCTGAAAAATAATCAACCTACACATTTCTCTGTTTAATTGAAAGTTCACTTTAATCTTTTTTTTATTTTATCATATCGTTAAAGAAGAGATTTTAGCTTATAAAAGCTTTTTTTTGAAACAAATAGACAAGCTGTAGACTTTAATATTAAACCGTCTTTCAAAATTCTTAAGTTATTATCCTCCAAAGTTTTTCCAGTTGAAGAAATATCTGATATTACTTCAGATGAGCCAATAAAAGGATATGTTTCAGTGGCTCCTAAACTTGGTATTATTTTATACTGGGTTACCCCTTTCGAAATTAAAAAATTATTAGTTAAATTTGGATACTTAGTTGCTACTCTTAATCTTTTATTTCTTTTTGATCTGAAATCAAAAGAGATTTCTTCAAGATCGGCAATAGTCTGAACATCTATCCAGTCATCTGGAACTGCTAAAACTAAATTCGCATTACCAAAGTCAAGTTTATTTTTAATATTAATTTTATCACGTAAATTTTTACTAGACTCATTAAGAAGATCCAAACCTGAAATACCTGCATCTAATGTCCCATCACCAAGTCGTTGAATTATTTCTTTTGCATGTAGAAAAATAATCTTAATATTAGATTTATTTTCAATAGTACCGAAATAATTTCTCTCCTTTTTACTTTGTATGATTTTTAAACCCTTATTCTCAAAAAAAGATATTGCTTTATCTTTTAGTCGACCTTTACTGGGTAAACCAATAGTAATAATATTTTTCATATATTTTTAAGATTTATAGCTGCTCCTACAGCGGGAATATTTTTTTTAGCCCCCAAGCTTTTTAATAAATCATCGTAACGGCCACCTCTGGCAAACTCTTTTTTTTCTGAAAATACCTCAAATACAATTCCAGTATAATATTCAACGTCTCTTCCAAAATTAGCAATAAAATTTACGTCTTGCTTAAGCTTATTTAAATTACGAATAGATTTAAAATCTTTAAATACATTTTTTTTAAGATTATTTTTTTTTATAAAATCCAGTAGAGTTTTATCAAGCTTTGAGAGCTTACAGTTTATTTTTAAAAAAGATTTTATAATTCGGACAATAAGTTTTCCGTCACTAAAAGACCTGGGGTCTTTAATTTTTTTATTAAACCTTTTTAATATTTCAGATATGGACCTTCCAGCGACTAACTTGTTTTGATCCATTTTTTGCATTTCGTAAAATCTTCTTTTATCAGTATCAAAAGTAACTTGATCAATATCAGTATTTTTTTCTAGTCGATTCAAGAGCTCTTCAAAATAAATTGGTCTCCAAAAGTGTCTTATTAATCTTAATTTCCATCTTTCTGGCATATCAAGAGCATTGATTAAACTTTTAAATAAACTGATATCTGCGACTTTGACATGAACTTTTTTCTTTTTGATTTTTATAGCTGAGCTTAAAATGGTACTTATGACTTTGAAATCATCTTCGATCTGATTTTTTGAGCCTAAAATCTCAATACCTAGTTGATCGTTAATAAAGTTAGTACCCTTTTTACTAGATCTTCTGTAAGCATTTCCTGAATAATAGATTTTTGAAGAAGTTTTTTTTTGTAAGAATTTAATACATGAGGCTACTGTCAAATCTGGCCTTAAACACATAATTTTTCCGTCCTCTCTTTCGAAAGTAAGCATTGAACTTCTAAATTTTTCTCCTGATCTCTCTATAATATACTCGGAGTCTAATAGCACATCTGGTTCTGACAAAACAAAACCATTTGCTTTGAAAATTTTAATAATGTTTTTAGATAATTTTTTTGATTTCATTTACTAATTCCTCAATTTCAATTGATTTCTCTTCACCTGTATTTAAATTTTTTAAAGTTGGTTTGCCAGATTTAATTTCATTTTCACCATATAAAATGACAGCTGGAGATTTTATCTTATCTGCATACTCCATTTGTTTTTTTAATTTATTTTCTTCAGGATAAATTTCAGCGTTAATTGCTGATTTTCTTAATAATGACAGTATCTTTATGTATTCTCTCATTAAATTTTTATCAAATACACAAATAACAACTGGTTTTGATTGATTTAAATTAAATTCTTTTTTTTGCATTAAGGCATAAACCAATCTGTCTAAACCTATAGATATACCTGTTGCTGGGGCATTGTAATTTCCAAAATTATTCACTAAGTTGTCATATCGGCCTCCACCTCCAATAGATCCAAATTGAATTATTTGTCCTTTACTGTTTTTAATATCAAATTTTAAATTAACTTCGAATATAGCTCCTGTATAATATTCTAGTCCTCTTATGACTGAGGGATCAAATTCAAAATTATTAAAATCATAATCTTTGAATAATTTAAATATGTCTTTTAAATCATCTGTCTCGGGTGATTTTTTTTTTAATTCATTTTCTATTATTTCTATATTTTTAGTACTTAAATTTGCTCCTTTGGTAAAATCTCCTGATTTATCTTTTCGACCCTCACCTAATAATTCTTTAACACCCGACCATCCGAGTCTATCAATTTTATCTAAAGCTCTTAAAATAGTAAGTTTTTGTTGATTATTATTTAAATTTATTTTTTTAAATAATTCTTCCGTAATTTTTCTTGATGAGATTTTTACAACATATTCAGATTTACTTAAGCCGCTTTTTTCAAGAATTTCTGAAATCATAACGCATAGCTCTGCATCGGCTTGTAAACTTTTTGTTCCAACATAATCAGCATCAAACTGTAAAAACTCTCTAAATCTTCCTGGTCCGGGTTTTTCATTTCTCCAGACTGTTCCAAGTTGATATCTTTTAAATGGTTTGGGAATTTCTAAAAAATTTTTTGCAACGTATCTGGCGAGTGGTGCTGTAAGGTCATATCTTAAAGATAGCCACTTTTTTTCGTCTTTGAATGAAAATACTCCTTCGTCAGGTCTTTCTTTATCAGGTAAGTATTTTCCAATACTATCACTATACTCAAAGCTTGGAGTTTCAAGATATTGAAAACCATACCTAATCATAACTTCTTTGATGTTAGAAATTATGAAATCACGTACGAGTAATTCTTTTTCTTGTCTGTCTACAAACCCTAATGGAAGATCTTTAGACGGTTTGCTCATTTTTTCTTTTTTCATTGTTTGGTACAGCAGGGTGGATTCGAACCACCGACCCCTAGTTCCACAAACTAGTGCTCTAACCAACTGAGCTACTGCTGCATCCCTATTATTTTTATCTTAATTTTTATTAAATTTATATATTTTTGATTATAAGCTAAGCAATAGCCTAGCGTGCATTCTGTGAGAATGTGATCTTAAAGTTGAGATGATTCCTTTTTTTGTAATCATATTCACTATTTAGAAAATAATTGAGACTTTTTCAAGATTAAATTAGCGGGACAATTAATATAGTTAAAGACTAAAATTATTGTCCCGATAATCAGTGATTTTGGAAATTTAGATTAAGATGTTTTCTGCAGTTTTACTGCTGAAGGACCCTTTTCTGTGCTCTCCACTTCAAACGTTAACTCATCACCCTCGTTTAAATACTTTAAACCAGCTTCTCTTACAGCAGAAGAATGGACGAACACGTCTTTTTCTTTGTCTTCTCTTTCAATGAAACCATAACCTTTGGTACCATTGAACCACTTTACTTTACCTTTTAGTGTACTCATATTTACTTTTTTCCTTATTATTATTTACTTTAACTAACAATTGTTAGTTCTGGTCTCTTTAATAGATTTGCTTAATGAAAGTCAATAGAAGAATTATATTATTTGACGCAATTGTTTTTTTGCAACATCTTTAGGATATTAATGCTAATATACTTGCGAATATTACTAATGATAGGCCTGCGAAAACTAATTTATTTTTAATTATATAAGATTTCAATTTGTTAATACCTGACTCCTTGTAACTTAAACCTTGATCACTTAAAGATGAAGATTTACTAAAACCTTGATCCCTTCCAATTTGCAAAAATTTTGATTTTCTATGATCATAAATTTCTTCTTTGCTTAAATTTTCAAAACCTTTCAGGTGCTTTATAATTGAGTATTTAATTTCATTAGCAATAGTTTCGGGATCTCTATGAGCTCCCCCAAGTGGTTCTGGTATAATTTCATCAATAATTTTTAAATTCAATAAATCTTTCGCTGTGAGTTTCATTGCCTCAGCCGCCTGAAGAGATTTACTTGGATCACGCCAAAGTATAGACGCGCAACCTTCAGGAGATATTACAGAATAAATTGAGTTCTCTAACATGATAACTTTATTTGATGACGCTAAAGCTATAGCTCCACCTGAACCACCTTCTCCGATGATTATTGAAATGTTTGGAACTGATAATGACATACTACATTCTATAGAATTGGCAATCGCTGATGCCTGGCCCCTTTGTTCAGCTCCTAAACCTGGATATGCTCCGGGTGTATCAATAAAAGTTATAACTGGTATCTGAAATTTATCAGCAAGCTTCATTAATCTTATACATTTTCTGTAACCCTCTGGACGCATCATTCCAAAATTTCTTTCAATACGACTGTTTAAATCTTCACCTTTTTCTTGGCCGATTATCAAAACTGATTTATTTTCAATTAAGCCGAAGCCAGCAATTACTGATTTGTCGTCTCCAAAATACCTATCACCAGACAGAAGTGTAAATTTTGAAAATATTTTTCTTATGTAATAATTAGCTCTTGGACGATCTTCGTGTCTAGCAACTTGAGTCTTTTGCCAACTATTCAAATTATCGTATATGTCTTCCAATTTTTTGTTAATCTCTTGTTGTGTGTTTTTGATCTTTTCAGTATCAACTTCGGTAATACCCCCTGATCCAAATGGGCTTTTTAAATCATCAACTTCTTGCTCTAAGGCTTTAATTTCTTTTTCGAAATCTAAATAATTTTTCATATTAAATGGTACAATTATAATAGTATTATTATATTATAAAATATTGTAAAGGTCGGCATGTTATGAAAATGTTAGATAAAAATGGGTTAAAAATTAGTCCTTCACTGTTCGAGTTTATAAATAATGAGGTGATTCCCGGGACTAATCTAGATGTTGATAATTTTTGGAGTAAATTTTCAGAGGTAGTGCATGAACTATCGCCAATTAACCAGGCTTTGATAAAAAAGAGAGAGTTAATACAAAAAAAAATTGATGATTGGCATAAATCCAAAAAAGGTAAAGAGCTTGATAAAACCGAATACATCGACTTTTTAAAGTCAATTGAATACTTAATTGAAGAAAAAAATGACTTTAAAATTGAAACATCTGATGTTGATTATGAAATATCTTCTGTAGCAGGGCCACAGCTTGTGGTTCCAGTTGATAATGCACGATATGCGCTAAATGCTGCGAATGCTAGATGGGGAAGTTTGTACGATGCATTATATGGAACTGATGTTATACCAGGTAGCATTAGTAAAGACTGGGATCAAGAAAGAGCAAAAAAAGTTATAATTTTCGTTAGAGAATTTTTAGACAGTAAAATACCTTTAGTGCAAACTAGTTGGAAAGAGATCTCTAAAATTCAAATAGAAGAGGATAAGTTAATTTTATTGTCTGAGTCAAAAAAACATTTCCTAAAAAACAATAATCAGTTCATTGGGTTTAATGGAAGTAAGGATAACCCAAATTCTATTTTGATAAAAAATAATAATCTACATATAGACATTTTGTTAAGCTCAAATACAAATGTAGGCAAAATTGATAAAGCTTCTATTTCAGATATAATTGTCGAGTCAGCCTTATCTACAATTGTTGATAACGAAGACTCAGTTGCAGCTGTCGATGCTAACGATAAAGTCAAATGCTACAAAAATTGGTTGGGTCTAATGAAAGGAAATTTAACCTCTTCCTTTGAAAAAAATGGAAAAAGAATTTTAAGAAAACTTAATCCAGACAGAACTTACATTTCTAAAAATGGAAA